>CAMNCH010000033.1 GCA_946534145.1 uncultured Lachnospiraceae bacterium | reverse complement strand
GCGGCGCCGGTTCAGCCGAAATTTTATTTAAACAATGCAAAAAATGCTGGTGCTTCGACTGTAAGCACAATTCGAGAAATGAAGGTGTTCCGCGTGATATCTGCGGCACACAGATGCCCTGCCCCGCCTGCGAAAGCTGTATTTCGGAGGACCAGGCCACCATATGTGAAATCGGCAATGCCAAAGAAGGCTGCAGATTAAGGGCGCAGGAAGAAGGAATTTTAATTCCCGAAGAGCCTGCATAGATATACCCGGAGGAGAGAGTTAATGCAAATAGTACTTGTAGGATGCGGTAATGTCGGAGCGGACATTGCCAAATCTTTGAGCCGTGAAGGCCATAATATAACCGTCGTTGACGTCAATGAACGTCTCGTTAAGGATTTGTCCGACGAACTGGACCTTATGGGTTATGCCGGTAACGGTGCCACCATAGAGGTTTTGGAGGATGCCGGTGTTAAAAGTGCCGACCTTTTGATTGCCGCAACAGATTCCGACGAGCGTAATCTTTTGTGCTGCTTCATAGCCAAAAAATCGGGAACGGCCTACACCATAGCCCGTGTCAGAAACCCCGAATACAAAAAAGAGATCGAGTTCATCAAGGAAGATCTGGGTCTTTCTTTGGTGGTTAATCCCGAACTTGCGGCAGCGGAAGAAATCGCAAGACTCTTAAAATTCCCCTCAGCCATCGAAATAGATACTTTTGCCAAGGGCCGCGTGGAGCTTCTTAAATTCGAAGTGACCAAAGAAAGCCCTCTTTGCGGCATGCAGCTTAAATACATGAGCAAGAAGCTTGATTGCAACGTCCTTGTATGCACGGTAGAAAGAGGTAATGAAACAATGATTCCCAACGGTGATTTCACCATGTGGGAAGGGGACAAGATTTCTTTTATCGCTTCGGGCAAAAAAGCTGCTCAGTTCTTTAAGGCCGCCAAAATGAATACCGGTCGTGTACGCTCGGCCATGATAGTGGGCGGCGGCATGATTTGTATTTACCTTGCCAATATTTTGTTATCAAGCGGCATGGAAGTTAAGATTATAGAAAAGGACAGTCGTATCTGTGAACTCCTTGCGGAGAGACTTCCCGAAGCCATCATCATTAACGGTGACGGCGCAGACAAGACGCTCATGGAAGAAGAAGGCATCTTAAATGCGGAAGCCTTCGTATCCCTTACCAATCACGACGAAGAAAACGTTATGATGTCTGTTTACGTTAAAAAAGTAAACCCCAAGGCAAAACTCATTACCAAGGTTCACAGAAACGTTTACGACGACATCATAAGCGATTTGAATATCGGAAGTATCATTAACCCCAAGCTTCTTGCGGCTGAAAACGTGGTTAAATACGTCCGTGCCATGAGCAATACCATGGATTCCAACATAGAGACTCTTTATAACCTTAACGCAGGCAAGGCTGAGGCTCTTGAATTTAAGGTTAACGAAGCTTCGGGAGTGGTGGACATTCCCCTTACCGACTTAAAGCTTAAAAAGAATGTCATGATAGCCTGCATTATCCACAAAGGCCAGATAGAGGCTCCCGGCGGTCAGAGCACCATTCAGATAGGTGATACCGTTATAGTTGTTACCACCGAGACGGGCTTTGCGGATATTAAGGATATTCTGGCGTAAGAAGAGGTTTTTAGATGAATAAATCCATTATAAGATTTATACTTTGCAGGGTTTTGCAGTTTGAAGGCCTTTTCATGCTGCTTCCCGTTATAGTGTCCCTTTTTTACAAAGAAAAAGTAGGTTGGGTGTTTGTAATAATCAGCGCTTCCTGCCTGGTACTCGGCGGCATAGGCGCAAACTTTAAACCTAAGAGCAAGGTCTTCTACGCAAGAGAGGGCTTTGTGGTGGTTTCTTTGTCCTGGATTCTTTTGTCTCTTGTGGGAGCACTTCCTTTTGTGGTATCGGGAGAGATTCCTTCCTACGTGGATGCGGTATTTGAGACCGTCTCCGGATTCACCACCACGGGAGCCAGCATCCTTACGGATGTTGAGGCTCTTTCCAAGACTGCTATGTTCTGGCGATGCTTTACCAACTGGATAGGAGGCATGGGTGTTTTGGTGTTTATTATGGCGGTATTGCCTCTTTCGGGCAGCCGTAATATGCACATTATGAGAGCGGAGAGTACCGGCCCCGAGGTAGGCAAACTGGTGCCGAGAGTCAAGACTACCGCCACCATTTTGTACGGTATTTACTTCGGACTTTCCCTTATTTTGATTACATGCTTTCTTTTTGCGGGACTTCCCTTATACAACGCACTGATTATTTCTTTCTCCACTATGGGAACCGGCGGTTTTGCGGACTTAAACAAGAGTCTTGGCGGCTATTCCTATTCTGCACAGACCATTTCCATGATATTCATGATTTTGTGCGGTGTTAACTTTAACGCTTACTTTTTACTTCTTCGCAGGAAAATGAAGGATTTCTTTAAACTTGAGGAAGTAAGAGTTTATCTTTTTATAGTATTTTTAAGTACGGCGGCCATTACCATTCAGATTCACGACGGATTTGCAAGCATGAGAGAAGCGATTCACCACTCACTTTTCCAGGTTGCGTCCATTATCAGTACCACAGGTTTTTCAACCGTGGACTTTGACAAATGGCCCATGCTGTCCAAGACCATTCTTTTGTTCCTTATGGTTGTGGGCGGATGCGCGGGTTCCACCTGCGGCGGTATCAAGGTTTCGAGACTCCTTATCCTTGTAAGAAGCCTTAAGCGCGAGATATCGCACCTTACCCATCCGAGAAGCGTTAAAAAGGTTAAGTTAAACGGACAGACCGTTTCCGAAGAAACTGTGGGAAGCGTTCTTTCTTTTATGATTGCATATGTGCTGGTTATTATGGTGTCAACTTTCATAGTGTCGGCGGACAATCTTGACTTTACCACCAGCTTTTCGGCGGTGCTTGCCAATATCGGCAACATCGGACCCGGTCTCGGTCTTGTGGGCGCCACCGGCAATTACGGCATGCTTTCGGATTTGTCAAAGGTTACGCTGATTTTTGACATGCTTGCGGGACGACTGGAAGTATATCCCATGTTGGTATTATTCTATTTGGGAACCTGGAGGAAATCTTGAGTAAACGCAGTATTTTGTTTAAGATAATTCTTATTTGTATTGCTGCTTTTGAACTGGTTTTGTCTATTTTTGTCAAGGGTTTTTCCGACCTTTACCTGGCATACGTTTTTCCCGTGTGGAACATTTTTTATGCACGGGTATTCGGCCTGTTTAAATCGCTTTCGGTGGGAGAACTCCTGATTTATCTTGCGGTCGTCTATGTTCTTTTTTCAATTGTCTTATGGATTATCGGACTTGTTAACCTCATAAGAAAAAGTGACGCTTTTAAGAAGCTTGTTTCCGTCAATACCAACGTGTTTTTCAATATTCTTGCGGTGGTTATTCTTTTGCAGGTACAAAACTGCTTTGCGCTGTACCATGTAACCCCTCTTTTTGAGGGTACGGCGGCGGAGAACTATGTTGAGAACAGAGAGGACCTTATTGCCCTTCGGGAAATGCTTGTGAAACGTGCTAATGAGCTGTCTGTCAGGTTTGAGCGAAACGACAAAGGCGAGATAATTTATACCTCCGACATGGGTGGTCATGCTGTTATCACCATGCAGCACCTGGGAGAGGCGGCCAAAGAAAGAATTTCGGCGGGTCATCCGGAGGCTCTCGACAACAAACTTAAACTGCTGGCAGGTTACTATTCGCAGCCCAAGCCCCTGCTTAAGTCCGATTTCTTTTCCCAGCAGTATATCTGCGGATATTACTTCCCGTTTTCTCTGGAAGCCAATTACAACAAGCTTATGTACGTGACCAATTTCCCCAATACCATGTGTCACGAGCTGGCTCATTCCAAGGGCTTTATTTTTGAGGATGAGGCCAATTTTATTTCCTACCTTGCGTGCTTAAATTCCAAGAACGATTTCTTTGTCTATTCGGCCACCATTGAGGCTTTGTCTTACGTTAACGTGGAGGTCAGACGGGAGCTGGCGGTGGAACCCGAAGAAAGGGCGAAGCTTACGCCCATTTCGGAACTGGTTTCTTTTGACGCCATGTTCCTAACCGAGGCAGCCTGGCAGGAAGTTGAGGAAGATGCGTGGTTTAAGACGGAAAGCGTAAGAAAGGCTTCCGATGCTTTTATCGATACCAACCTTACCATAAACGGTGTGGAAGACGGCATTCAGTCATATTCGAGGATGACGGATTTACTTCTCAAATATTATTACGGCGGTGTTTACTAAATGGTCAAAGAAGAAATAAGAATAAGAAAAATGATACTCCATATCCTTGATTCCACCACGGGCGAGCCGGTTTTGTCCGACGATGTCCTGGAGGCGGGAGCGGAGCTTCAGGATTTTATAAGAGAGCACATAGCGAAAATTTTTGCGGGGGACGATTCCAAAAAGTGTGAGTTTCACAAGCAGGAGTCGGAGGTCTACGGACTTTTAAACGATTATGACGATGAAAACTTTGTTCCCATCAGTAAGGACATAGCATCTTACCTCTACGGAATTATGAATTCCAACATAGACATCCCTTCGGCGGACCTTTTTGTGGTGAGATTTACAAGCGATTCTTTGGAATATCTGGCGATTCTAAAGATGAACTACAAGGCGATGTACACTCACAGATCCATCCCCGAGAACAACTTCGTGCGTAACGAGATATTCAGATACAAAGAATTGCTTCCGGCGGAAAGCCAGAAGCTTGCGGAGGCCTGCGTCATAAGACTTAACGACCTTGCCATCTGGCTTGTTGAGAAAAAGGCTGAGATTAACGGCAAAAAAGAAGAATACTTCAGCGAACTTTTTCTTAAGTGCAAAACCCGCTTAAGTGACAAAAAGAAGCTTAAACTGGTGGAAAAAGCAATCGAAAGCGTCAATACCGAGGCTTACGACGAACTCGACAGATACGAGCCCAGCATGAAAGCCAAGGCCATTATCCACGAGGAACTTGACAAAAACGGGGGCTTCGTGGTGGAGGACATCGGCGACCTTGTTTTTAAGGACCGGGAGGACTTAAGAACCGCTTACCAGGAAAGGGTTGAGAAATATGACCTGGTCAAAGAAGAAATCCTTCCTCAAAGCGAGCGCACCACCAAACGCTTTGAGAGGCAGAGTCTGGTAACGGACACGGGTATAGAGATTAAGATCCCCATGGATCAGTACGAGAATGGTAACGTAGAATTCATTACAAATAACGACGGCTCCATGTCCCTTGTTATCAAAAACATAGGTAAACTGGACGCCAAATTTTAGTGAAGGTGACCGAATTTGTACAATATCGTTGATTATGTAAAAGAATACGGCAAAGACAGCTTCTACGACAGACGCTTTTCTAAAGAAGACGCTCTGGTACTCAGCCAGTTTTCATACCTCAAATTTGAAGGTATACTGGAAGTCATGAGCAGGGAGCCCGTAACTCTTACAGAAATAAACTCTTCAAAAATAAGGGATTCCCTGTTTTCCGACTATCGATATGAGAAGGACAACCGTGCCCTTTTTGATGCCATGGTGACATCGGTTCGCTTCAGCGACATGAAGATAGCCATGTACATTAACCGAATCGAAGAAGAGACCCAGTTTGCGGCGTTAACCTTTCTTTTGCCCGGCTCCAATACCCTTATAGTGTTCAGGGGTACGGACGAGACAATAGTGGGCTGGCAGGAGGACATGGGTCTTGCGCTTAAAAAGAACATAGGCGGTCAGGACTTAAGCGTTAAATATCTCAATGACGCCGCCGGCAGCATTTCCGGAAGATTTATGGTGGCGGGCCATTCAAAGGGCGGCAATCTTGCCATTTTTTCCTCCATGTTTGCAAGTCCCGAGATAAAGAAGCGCATTAAGAAGATTTACTGCTTTGACAGTCCGGGCTTCAGGAACAAGTTCCTTCAAAAGAGCGGATACGACGAAATAGCCGACAGAGTGGTTAAGGTTATCCCAAAGTCTTCTTTTGTGGGCATGCTCTTTGATGACGGTGGAAGCAGTACTGTGGTGGAAGCCAGAGCCGTGGGCGTGATCCAGCACAACCCTTATACCTGGGTTTTCAAAGACGGCAAGTTTAAAAAGACCAGACTTTCCAACGGCCACAAGCGCCTTATTGCAACGGTTAACGAGTGGATTCTGTCCAAGGACGAAGCGACTCTTGAAAAGTTTGTGTATTATCTGAACCTGCTTCTCGATTCTTCCGATGCGGATACCACCATTGATTTTTCCAAGGCCCTCATCAAAAACTCGACCCAGGTCATTAAGGCCGCCAAGGAACTGGATGAGGAGACAAAGGACTTTCTTTCGGAGTTTATGAAGTCTTACGTTGAGATTGCAAAAGACATGATAAAAGAAGAAGTCAGGGAAAAAACAGGAATAGGGAAAAAGAACGCGTAGAACAATTTTTGCAAAGTTTACAACCAAAAAAGTACAAGCAAAGAGAAGCGTATCTTGATATACTACAAAATGAACAGTTTAGCATGAATGGAGATTATCATGAACGACGTACTTAAAAAGATTTCCGATATAGGCATCGTGCCCGTTGTGGTACTTGACGATGCCAAGGATGCGAAGCCCCTGGCTCAGGCTCTTATTGCCGGAGGACTTCCCTGTGCCGAGGTTACTTTCAGAACCGCGGCAGCCGAAGAATCCATTAAGATTATGACCGAGGCATTTCCCGAGATGCTGGTGGGTGCGGGCACCGTTCTTACCACCGAACAGGCCGACAGAGCCATCAATGCGGGAGCCAAATTCATAGTTTCACCCGGATTCAATGAAAAAATAGTTAAATATTGCCTTGAGAAAGGTGTACCCATGGTACCCGGCATCAACAATCCTACCGGTATCGAAGCGGCACTTGAACTGGGACTTGATACAGTTAAGTTTTTCCCTGCAGAGGCATCCGGCGGCATTGACATGATTAAGGCCATGGCGGCTCCTTATACCGCGGTTAAGTTCATGCCCACCGGCGGCATTAATGCCAAAAATATCTGCGACTATCTTGCTTTTGACAAGATTATTGCCTGCGGCGGCTCATGGATGGTCAAAAAAGACCTTGTGGCAGCGGGCAAATTTGACGAGATACAGAAGCTTACCGAGGAAGCCGTAAGACTTATGCTCGGCTTTAACCTTAAGCATGTGGGCATCAATTGTGAGTCTGAGGGCGAGGCTACCGGCGTATGCGATTCTTTTGACAAGTTATTCGGATTTACCACAAAGGTCGGCAATTCTTCCGTATTCGCAGGCTCCTTCGTGGAAGCCATGAAGACAGTGGGCAGAGGTGCCAAAGGTCACATTGCCATCGGTACCAATTCCGTAAGCCGTGCCCGTCACTATCTTGAGACGGTTAAGGGAGCGAAGTTCATCGAAGAATCAGCTTCTTATAAAGGCGACAAACTCAATGCGATTTATCTTGAAGGTGAAATCGGCGGATTTGCGGTTCACCTTGTTAACAATAAATAGTGAGGAGACAGTATGAGTAAGGTTGTAACCATGGGTGAGATCATGTTAAGACTCTCCACCCCCAATTTTGAGAAATTTATTCAGGCCGACGAATTCGACATCAATTACGGCGGCGGTGAGGCCAACGTAGCGGTTTCTTTGGCCAATTACGGACACGATGCGGAGTTTGTAACCGCAGTTCCCGCCAATGAAATCGGCGAGTGTGCCGTAGCAGCGTTAAGAAAGTACAATGTAGGTACCAAAAATATCGCACGCTGCGGCGAGAGACTCGGCATCTACTATCTTGAGAGCGGTTCTTCCGTTCGTCCTTCCAAGGTTGTGTACGACAGAGCACATTCCTCCATTTCAACCGCAACCGAGAAGGATTTTGATTTTGACAGGATTTTTGAAGGCGCAGACTGGTTCCATTTTACAGGTATCACCCCCGCCCTTTCCGATTCTGCGGCAGAGCTTACCAGACAGGCTTTGATAGCTGCCAAAAAACACGGAGTTACCGTATCCGTTGACTTAAACTTCCGTAAGAAACTCTGGTCCTCAGAGAAGGCTCAGAGCGTTATGAAGGGCCTTATGCAGTACGTTGACGTATGTATCGGCAATGAAGAGGATGCGGAACTTGTACTTGGCTACAAGCCCGGCAAGACCGACGTTACCAGCGGTGAACTTGAACTTGCGGGATACAAGTCAATTTTCGAGCAGATGGTTAAGGATTACGGATTTAAATATTGTGTATCTTCCTTGAGAGAGAGCCATTCGGCTTCCGATAACGGCTGGAGCGCATGTATCTACAAATCAGAGACGGGAGAGTTTTACCACTCCAAGAAATACAGACTTCATCCCATCGTTGACCGTGTAGGCGGCGGAGATTCTTTTGCCGGCGGCGTTATCTGCGGACTCCTCGACGGTAAGGACTTTAAGGATGCTCTTGAGTTTGGTGTGGCTGCTTCCGCACTCAAGCACACCATCCCCGGAGACTTCAACTTTGCATCACGCAAAGAAGTGGACACCCTTGCCGGCGGAGACGCTTCGGGACGCGTTCAGAGATAGTTTTTTGTAAGAATTTGGGCTCACGTCGTTGTTGCGATGTGAGCCCTTTTGTTGTATCCTTGACGGGTGAGTTTTAATTTGATAGAATAGAACAGGTGTTTGCAATGTGGATTGATCTTGTACTTATTTACGGTATTTTAAAAGGCGTCCGTGATATTGCCAAGAAGAAAGCGCTGACCATAAGCGGAGTTACCGAAGTGCTTTTTGTTTATACGCTTCTTGCCTTTATTTTCACGGTTCCCACCATCGGCGGCATTGACGGTATAGTAGGTGTTCCCGGCCGCGAGACGGGGATGATAGCCTTTAAATCTTTTATTATTTTCATAGCTTTTTTATGCAGCTTCTACGCTATAGAGAAGATGCCCATTTCTCTTTACGGAGTTCTGGATTTGTCCCGCATGCTTTTTGCCATGATTCTCGGTGTCTTTGTGTTAAAAGAACATTTAAAGTTCACCCAGGTCATCGCCATGATTTTGGTGGCCGCAGGTTTGCTCATGCTTAAGTACAAACCCAGGGCCGTGCGTGAGGGCAGGCAGACTGCAGATAAGATACCATATGTTATTTATATTCTTGCTTTTGTATCCACCTTTTTAAATGCTCTTTCGGGCATGCTTGACAAGATTCTGATGGGCGGAGGCAATATCACATCCGGTCAGCTTCAGTTCTGGTACATGCTTTTTATGGTGTTGTACTACGGTATCTATGTGGTGGTTACCAAATGTAAGATTAACTGGAAGGGTGTCCTTAAGAACCCTTATGTTTGGCTGATATCCATTCTTTTTGTAATAGCGGACAGATGCCTTTTTATTGCCAACGGATACGGGGCTTCCAGAGTAACGGTTATGACCCTTCTTAAGCAGGTATGCTGTATCGTCACCATTGCCGGGGGCAGATTCATTTTTAAAGAGAAGAATACCTTGCAGCGCTTTGTCTGCGCCGCAGTTATCATAGCGGGAATTGTGATTTCCGTGTTATAGGTTATAGGGAGATTTATTTTTCATGAGTATGTATGACAAGCTTAACGAGCAGCAGAAGGAAGCGGTTTTTTGCACCGAAGGCCCTCTTTTGATATTGGCGGGAGCAGGTTCGGGCAAGACTTCCGTGCTCACTCACAGGATTGCTTATTTGATAGATGAAGTTGGGGTTAATCCTTACAATATCCTTGCCATTACCTTTACCAACAAAGCGGCAGGGGAGATGCGCGAGCGTGTGGACAAGATTGTGGGTTTTGGCTCCGAGCAGATTTTCGTATCCACTTTCCACTCCATGTGCGTGCGTATATTGAGACGCCACATCGACTGCCTCGGCTACGACAACAGCTTCACCATTTACGACACCGACGACCAGAAACAGGTCATTAAAGAAGTCTGCAAAAAACTTGAAATAGACACCAAGAAGATTAAAGAACGCACTATCCAGAGTAAGATTTCAAGCTGCAAGGATGAACTTGTGACACCCGATGATTTCTACCTTGAGACCATGGGTGATTTCCAGATGCGAAAGATTGCCGATTGCTACAGAGAATACCAGGCTACTCTTAAGAAGAACAATGCCCTGGATTTTGACGATCTTTTGATGAAGACCGTTGAACTTTTTAAGGCCGAGCCCGATGTTCTTAAGAACTATCAGAACCGCTGGCAGTACATCATGGTGGACGAGTACCAGGATACCAATACCGCCCAGTTTGAACTTATAAGACTTCTTGCGGGTACCCGTCATAACCTTTGCGTTGTGGGTGACGACGACCAGTCCATTTACAAATTCCGCGGAGCCAATATCCGTAACATCCTTGATTTCGAACACTTTTATCCCGAAGCCAGGGTTGTCAAGCTTGAACAGAATTACCGTTCCGTTCAGAACATCCTTACTGCGGCGAATTCCGTCATTCGTAACAATTCCGCCCGCAAGGACAAAGCCCTCTGGTCCAAAAAAGAGGAGGGCGACCGCATTCACTTCAGACACTTTGACACTGCCAAAGAAGAAGCGGAATTTGTCTGCAGAGACATTTTAAAAGAAGTTAATTCGGGCAAGAGCGGCTTCGGCGACAATGCTATTTTGTACCGTACCAACGCCCAGTCCCGTATGATAGAAGATGAAATGGTAAGGGAGAACCTCCCCTATCGTATTGTAGGCGGCGTAAGCTTCTACGCAAGACGAGAGATTAAAGACCTTCTGGCATATTTAAAGACAGTAGACAACGGCCGCGACGATATCGCCTGCAAGCGCATTATCAACGTACCCAAGAGGGGTATCGGCGCCACATCTGTTAACAAGCTTCAGCTTGCGGCAGATGAACGCGGAGTTTCTTTCTTTGATGCAATTCTCCATCCGGAATGGGCGGATATCAAGGGCGCTGCAGCGGAGAAACTTTCTTCTTTCGGCAATATGATATTAAGATTAAGGGTAGTAAGCGAAGAGCAGGGTCCCCTTAAGCTTTTAAAAGAAATACTGGATATTACGGATTATATTAATCAGATGGAGGTGGACTCCGAGGAGGAAGCCGAGGACAGAATCGAGAACATAGAGGAATTGATTTCCAAGGTGGCATCCTACGAAGAGGAGCACGACGAACCCAATCTTTCCGAACTCCTTGAGGAAATTGCCCTTGTTGCGGACATCGATTCCGTAACGGAAGGTGAAGAACGCACCCTCCTTATGACCATTCACTCAGCCAAAGGTCTTGAATTTAAGAACGTATACTTAATCGGCATGGAGGACGGACTTTTCCCGAGCTACATGTCCATTTCCTCAGGCGATGCGGAGATAGAAGAGGAACGTCGTCTTGCCTACGTAGGTATTACCCGTGCCAAAGAAAAACTCACCATATCGGCCGCAAAGGCAAGAATGGTTCACGGCGAGACCCAGATGAACCCCTTAAGCCGCTTTGTCAATGAGATTCCCAAGTCTTTGTTTGACATAGCGCCGGTTAAGAGACAGACCTATGACGGTTATTATGACAGCGATACTTCCGACCGCGGAGGTTTCAGACGATATGACAGTTACAGGGATGATGAACCCGTAAGCTTTACAGGCTTTAAGCGTACACCCGATGAGCCCGTGAAGCCGACCTCCGGAGTGAGCCCTTATGCCATTAATTCCCGTTATAAGGCTGTAGCCAGACCCAAGACCACACCGGAAGAGGACAAACCCTTCGTGGCCCGCAAGGAGAATCTGGGACTTCTTACAAAAGGCTCGGATATTAAGACATCTTCGTCAGGCGGAGCCTTAAATATAGGCGACAGAGTCCGTCACATTAAATTCGGTGACGGTACCATCACCAACATAGTCAAAGAACCCAGAGACAATAAGATTACCGTAATCTTTGACAGTTACGGTCAGAAGATTATGTATCAGGCTTTTGCCAAACTTACCAAACTGTAGTCACTGTGACATTCATTACAGGGTTGAGGACAGGACATGAAAGAATCTGAGAAGCTTAATGTAACTTTCATAATACCCTTAGGCATCCTTGCACTTATTCGTATAGTGCTCGGTGTAATGCTGGGAATATGGTTTCCTGCGGGACAGATATGGGATGACAGACTTATGGTGTCCTATATGTCGCTTTCAGAGCATTTTAAAAGCCCCTTATACTATTCGCTGGTTAAGGACATGGGCTGGCCCGTACTGGTTAATATATTTTCGAGGACCCGCCTCCCTTATGCCGCATTTACGGGCATTATGTGGGTGGGAGCGGCTGTGGCCGTTATGTTTTTGATAAAAAGACTGTTTAAGGGCAATAAGATTGCCATGGTAATCGGGTACATCTATGTACTCTTTATGCCTCAGGCTTTTGACCTCTGGAGCGGGACCAGATTTTACCGCACATCGCTCATTGCGCCTTTCGCACTTATTTCTTTTGCATTCATGATTCAGTCTGTATTAAGGGTAAGGGACAAAGGCGGCTGTAAAGTTGCGGTGGCTGTTTTTTCCGGGGGTTTCTTTTCCCTTACGTATTTTCTCAAAGAAGATGGTAAGTGGATTCTTGCCTGCCTCCTTGCCGCTACATTAATGGGTATCGGATATGCTTTGTATGGTAAGAGGCTTAAGGATACGGCCGAGACAGTAGTTAAAAATATAGTGGTGCTGCTTATACCGCTGATTATTTTCCTTGGTACCGACCTGGGATACAGAGCGGTCAATTACAAATATTTCGGCGTTTTTGAGATCAATACCAGACTGGAAAGCGAGTTTGGCGAGTTTTGCGCCAAGGTTTACTCGGTTGAGTCCCCTGACAGAAGCCTGTATGTATGGGCACCCTATGATGCCATAGAGAAGGTTTTTGAGGCATCGCCGACCCTTTCACAGTATGACAATCTCAAGGAAGCCATCCGTACCACATCCTGGTGCGACAACGATATTATTAAGAATCCTATTCAGGGAGACCATTTTGCCTGGATTTTAAGAAACTGCCTGAAGGCTGAAGGAATGTATACTTCCGAGGCGGAGGTTAAGGCTTTCTTTGGTAGGGTCAACGATGAACTGGACGAAGCCTTTAAGGCCGGCATACTTAAGAAGCAGAAGGATGCTCTCCAGCTTTTTAAAGCAACCGGAGCCTTCACTCCCGCGGAAATAGGGGAAATTCGCCGTGTGACGGCTGAGGGATTCAAGGGCGCGATAGCTTTAAAAGGCTATACCGCAGGTATCGGCGAGGTAACGGAAGAGGAGATACTTGATAACTGGAAATATGTGGATGAGGCTTCTTTTTACTCAAATACATCCTATCTTGACGATTATTCCGTCAAGAAACCTCAGTCCGACAAGCTTATTCCGATTATTAAAATAATATTTTTTATATATAAATATATAAATATTGCAATTTGTTTATTAAGTTGTGGTATTATATTATTTGAGGCTGTTAAATTTTTCGTATGCCTTAAGTCAGCCCGGACTTATATTGAAAAGAATTATAAAGTTTTCTTTTCGGCGGTGGCGGCACTCATGTTTGTTGGGGTAGCACTTTGTTATGCATTCTCCATAAGCTGGTTTTCCACATTCGTCTTAACAGAGAGCGTTAATATGACAGTACTAAACTTCTACAATATTGCGCTTCCGGGTTTATTATTCTTAGCATATACTTTTGCAATCTGTTCTTTATATCACGAAATAAACCTAAAAAGGGGGAGCATGAGTAATGAGTAACAATTTCTTAAGCAAAGTCGCAGCAGGTATAAGCAAGAGAGCCAAGCAGCTTGAAATCGAAGAGAAGATTGAAGATTTAAAAGACATGCTTGCAGACAAGGGCTTATATCCCAAGAAAGAAGAGAAGAAGACCAATCCTTTGGTTATCGTTCTTGCGGTTGTAGGCGCCATAGCATTTATTGCTGCTGTAGCATATGCGGTATACTATTTCCTGATTCCCGAAGATTCTGAGTACTTCGAGGATTTTGAAGATGACGACGATTTCTTCGACGAAGAAGACGAGGATTGGGAAGACGATTAAGTACATAAAATGGGTAGGGAGTGGGGTGTTGTATTAACGACACCCTTTTTTTGTTATGAAAAAAGGATCAGAACTTGAGGGAATTGTAACCAAGGTTAGATTTCCCAACAAAGCTACAGTGGAAACGGCAGAAGGACCGGTTTCCGTTAAAAACGCACTTCCCGGTGATAAAGTCCGGGTAAGGGTTTTAAAGATGAGGAAAGGCAAGCCCGAAGGTATGCTCCTAGAGACGATTGAGAAGTCCCAGGATGCGGTGCCGTCACAGTGCCCCCACTTTACAATCTGCGGCGGCTGCACTTACCTCACCATGAGTTATGACAATGAACTTAAGTTAAAAGAAAGCCAGACCAAGGAACTTTTGGATCAGGCCATCCCTTATGAATACAAATGGGAAGGCATCAAGGCAAGCCCCGCATATGAAGGCTACCGTAACAAGATGGAGTTTTCTTTCGGCGACGAGTACAAGGATGGTCCCTTAAGTCTTGGTATGCACAGACGTGGTAGTATGTTTGATGTGGTCTACACAGATTCATGCTATATCGTTGACGATGATTACAAGGATGTTTTAAAGGCTACGAGAGAGTACTTTTTAAACCTTGGATTTAAGTTCTATCACAGGATGAATCATGCCGGATATTTAAGACATCTGCTTATCAGAAAGGCCAGACATACCGGTGAGATTATGGTGGCTCTGGTCACCACTTCCGAACGTGAATTTGACTTATCCGGGTATAAGGACCTTCTTTTGAACCTTAAGCTGAAGGGCACCATCGTAAGCATTCTCCATACAGTTAACGATTCTTTGTCCGATGTGGTTCAGAGCGACCGTACGGATGTCTTGTACGGAAGAGACTACATCAATGAAACACTTTTGGGACTTAAGTTTAAAATAAGCGAGTTTTCTTTTTTCCAGACCAATTCCGCAAGTGCGGAGGTGCTTTACGAGACGGCAAGAGAGTTCATAGGCGATCTTTCCAAAAAGGGCACTCCCGACAAGACGGTTTTCGATTTGTATTCGGGAACGGGTACCATTACCCAGCTCATGGCTCCGGTGTGCAAAAAGATTATCGGTGTGGAAATTGTTAAGGAAGCGGTTGATGCCGCAATTGAGAACGCAGAACTTAACGGTATAGATAATTGTGAGTTTATCTGCGGAGATGTTTTGAAAGCTTTGGATGAGATAGAGGAGAAGCCTGATTTTATCATCCTCGACCCGCCGAGAGACGGTATTCATCCTAAGGCCATTACTAAAATACTTGATTACGGGGTGGACAGGATTTTATATATTTCCTGCAAAGCCACATCACTTGCAAGAGACCTTGAAGCCATACATGGGGCGGGCTACAAGGTTGTGAGAGCCGCCTGTGTGGACCAGTTTCCATGGACGGCCAATATAGAGACTTTAGTCTTGTTAGAGAAAACTGAATAGGTACGTTTGGGCACGGGGTGTACTCATAAAATTAATATCCTTTACAGGATTGAGGGGACAGAAACGATGAAAAAGTGGAAGATTTGGAAAATCGTTTTGTTTATTGCTTTATGTGTATGCCTTAATATAGGGGGAAAGTTCCTGGCAGCTTATCTGGAACTTCCCGTATGGGCGGATTCTTTCGGAACAGCTTTATGTGCGTACTGCCTGGGGCCCGTATGCGGCGGTATTGTAGGTCTTACCGGTAACCTGGCATATTGTGTGGTAAATCGTCTTTCGGCGGCTTATTCCGTCACCAGCATAGCCCTTGGTATTATTGTGGGCATAGCTGCGCAAAAGAAGTGGTTTGACCAGTTCTACGGTTTTATGAAAGCAGCTTCTTTTACCATGCTGACAGCACTTATAGTATCCGTGCCCGTTAACTTCATCACATCCCGGGGCTTTACCGGCAATAAATGGGGCGACGGAGTAATTGAATTTCTGGCAGACAAAAATGTACCTTTTGCCCTTTGTGCGGTACTCGGGCAGCTTGCATTGGAATTTGCGGACAAGGTGATTACCATTGCCGCGGTATATATAACAATCTTAATAAGGCGTGCGCAGCGTAACAGCGAAGACGAAAAAAGATTAAGTCAGGGTAAAGCTGCGTCCGCTGTTTCCGTTTTGATTCTTTCAGTCGGTCTTGCTTTATGTTTGCCTTCTCATTCTTTGGCAAATTCTCATACCGAATCACCCGATTACAACGATTATGTTCAGACTATTTACAGCAGCAATAACGGACTGCCCTGTGGCGAGGCCAATGACATAGCACAGACCAACGACGGTGTGCTGTGGATAGGAACCTATGCCGGCTTGTATCGCTACAACGGCCGCGAGTTCAGATGGGTGGACAATTACGAATCCGTTAAAAATGTTAACTGCCTGTATGTGGACGAAGAAGGCCGCATGTGGATAGGCACCAACGACAACGGTCTTTCCATTGTGATACGTGAAAATGTGGTAAATGTTCTCGAGCAGAGTGACGGGCTTTCTTCCAATTCCGTGAGAAGCATTATCAGGGCAACGGACGGATATTACTATATCGGTACCTCCTCAAGCATGCAGGTACTGGTTATGAACAACGGCCTGAAGGCGGTGAATACATTATCGCAGGTTAATTACGCCGAAAGTATTGCAGCCGACAGTTTAGGGCATGTGGCGGCGGTAGCCTCCGACGGAAGGCTTTTCCTTATGAAAGGCGGCGAAATAACGGACGAAGGTAAGATGCCCGATTCCTCGGAAATCTTCAACAGTTGTGCTTTTGCTCCGGACGGAACGCTTATGGCGGGAACTTCTAAGGACCAGATATACTGCTTTCAGATTAACGGAGACAACTTCAGGCTAAAGAATATAATTCGCTGTCCTGACGTAAGCAACATCAACGAACTGAAATATCTTGAAGACGGCACTTTATTTATACTCTCCGATACCGGGGTTTCCTATTTTGACGCAATCGGTTATCACAAGTTAAATACCAACGAATTCAACAATTCAATCGATAACATGCTTTACGACTATCAGGGTAACCTGTGGTTTACATCTTCAAGACTGGGACTTTTAAGGCTTGCAAAATCTCCGTTTAAAGATGTTTACGGTGCCATAGGAATGGAGCGCCGCGTGGTTAATGCTGTTGTATTCTGGCAGGACTGCTACTACATAGGAACCGACAACGGCCTTGATGTGGTGGACAAAGCATGCAGAAATCAGATCGAGAACGAATTAACTGAAGAGCTTAAAGGAAAAAGAATCCGCTGCATGTACGTAGATGACAAAAACCATCTTTGGGTATGTACTTACGGAAGCGGACTCATCGAATATGCTCAGAACGGCGAAAAATGGGACTACAACGCCGATAACGGAAGCTTCGGAAACAGGGCAAGAGTCGTTACGGGGCTTCGTGACGGAACCATAATAGCCGCAGGAGATTCCGGTATCAGCTATATAAAGGACCATAAAGTCGAGAGGACCATTCGCAACGAAGACGGTCTTATCAATTCCATGATTCTTACCATTACGGAGCGCAGAAACGGAACTATCCTTGCCGGTACCGACGGAGACGGTATAGCGGTTATCAAAGACGGTATAGTCACAGACATGATAACCAGGGAAGATGGGCTTAGCAGCGGAGTAATCCTTCGTACGGTTAAGGACCCCAAATCCGAGGGTATATTTATAGTTACCAGTAACAGCTTATGCTATCTTGCACCGGAAGGAAGCATAAGTGTTCTTGACAAGTTCCCTTATTTTAACAACTACGATATCTGGGTTAAGGACAAAGATACTTTATTTGTAATGTCCAGTGCAGGTATCTATGTGGTGGAACGAGACGACCTTGTGGCAGGAGGAGAAATTGCCTGGGAGCTTCTTGATTCAAGAAGAGGACTGGGAACCTCACTTACAGCCAATTCCTGGAACTACTATAACGGTAACGGCGAACTTTTCCTTCCTTGCGATACAGGCGTTTACGCCATCGATATAGACAAATACAACAGCGATGTACGTACCTACAGAATGCAGCTTGCTTCGGTGCGTATGGACGGAGTTCTTCAGCCCATAACCCGTATGGGAGCAATTACGGTGGGTCAGGGCATAGACAGAGTTGAGCTTGCACCCGAAATTTTGAACTACACCATTCAGGAGCCCAACGTCGGATATTTCCTGGAAGGCTATGACAAGCAGTGGACCATAGTGCCCCAGAACAGTTTAAACAACATAATCTACGTCAATCTTCCCGCAGGAGCATATACTTTCAGACTGGCTATTTTTGACAGTGCCGGAAGCCGTGTGCTTGAGGAGCGAAAGTTTGACCTGGTTAAGGTGGGCGAATTTTACGAAAGCCCGGGTTTCCTGTTCTATGTATTGGGACTTTCCGCTTTGTTTTTAATCTGGTGCACTTGGCTTATAGTGCAGAGGCAGATTAACAGACAGCAGATTAAGATTAATATGGCCAACGAAACGGTAATGGCCATAGCGAAAGCGGTGGATGCCAAGGACGTACGTACCAGTCAGCACTCCATGCGTGTGGCGGAGTATTCGGAACTTATTGCAAGAGAAATGAAATGCTTCAGCCCCTTTACCAGAAAGAAAGACCTTCAAAGCCTTAAAAAGGCAGCACAGATGCACGATATCGGCAAAATCGGTGTCCCCGACAGTGTGCTCAACAAAGTCGGACGTCTTGATGACAGTGAATATGCCCAGATGAAGTCTCACGTTGTAAGAGGCGGCGATATTCTAAAAGACTTTACCCTTGTATCCCACGTTTTAGACGGAACAATTTACCACCATGAGCGCTATGACGGCAAGGGTTACCCTTACGGATTAAAGGGCGAAGAAATACCGCTTTTCGGCCGAATTATCAGCGTGGCGGATGCCTTTGACGCCATGACTTCAAACCGTGTATACCGTAATCACATGGATACGGATTATGTTTTGAATGAAATGAAGCGAGGACGAGGAACCCAGTTCGATCCGAAGGCTATTGACGCTTTCTTCCGCCTGATAGATAAAGGCGCAATCGACCTTGACAAGATATACGCACAAAAGAAAGCCGAGATTGAAGAATCCGGCGGAGGCGAATCCGAGGAACTTAAGCGTCGAGTGGAGGAAGACAAGAAAATCCAGCAGGCCGAGATGGCTAAGGCCGATACCGAAAAGGTCGATACCGATAAAACGGAGAAAGGAGCGGAAGCATGAAAAAAATATATATAGCTACCGTAATTACCTGTTCCGTTATACTGGCCGCACTTATTATTTGCTTCAGATTCCTGAATTTAACAGGTGGTCGTGACCATCTGAAAATCGGCTTTATCTACGACAACGATGAGAGCACCCCTTACACTTACAATTTTTCCCTGACTAAGGATGCTTTGGAAAAAGAATACGGTGATAAGGTGGAAATTTACACCTGCAGTAATGTTCTCGACGAAGAAATGGAGGAGCCATTAAGAGATCTGGCCCGTAAAGGCTGCGACATTATTTTTTCAAGCAGTTACAGTGACCTGATTATTAAACTTGCCCCTGAGTATCCGGACATTGAGTTTTGTCAGACTTCATATATGGATATGAGCGGTAAGACGGTACCTGCCAATTACCACACATTCAAGGGTGAGGCCTATCAGGGAAGATATGTGACGGGGATTGCTGCAGGACTTAAGATTAAGCAGATGATTGCCGAATATGTCATAACCGGCAACGATGTTAAGGTAGGATTTGTGGCGGCTTTTCCCACTTCGGAGGTAATATCCGGATATACTGCCTTCCTGTTGGGAGTAAGAAGTATTATCCCTGATGCGAAAATGGAGGTATGTTACACGGGAACCTGGAGCAGTTACGCTCATGAAAAGAGCAGCGCCGAAAAACTTATTGAGGACGGATGCGTTATTATTTCCCAGCATACAGACACCATAGGACCTGCCATTGCCTGCGAAGAGGCATCCGATACAGGAACGGTTTATTATGTCGGAAACGGCCAAAGCATGTCGGAGGTGGCACCCGGCACATCCCTTGTGACCCAGAGAATCTGCTGGGAACCTTATGTGCTCGGAGCAGTGGATGCATTATTTAAAAACAAAAAGATTGAGTCGGTGGTTCAGGGGAAGATTCACGGAACGGATGTTTCCGCGGGCTTCGAAAAGGGCTGGATAGATATTATCGATTTGAATCAGCAGGTTGCGGCTCCGGGAACACAGGAAGCAATGGATGAGGTTATCGAGAAATTCAAAAAAGGAACCGGTGACTTTGTTTTTAAAGGCGACTATACAGGCGTCAATCCGGACAATCCTTCGGATACCATTAATTTAAATACTCCTTATATCGAAAACGAAAACACCTCGTATCCGACGTTTAATTATCTGCTTAAAGACATTATCACCATAGTGGAATAGAATTGCACAAGGGTCGGCGTAATATTGCGCCGGCCCTAAATTTGTGTAGCGACGAGCCATGCGGCTGCTGTGCTTGCACAAGAAGACATATGGCGACCGCATACAATCCCGAAATTCAGCATTAAGAATTTCGGGATTTATTTATACATATTTAAGTGACACGCACGCCAAAACTGTGCTATAATCCCTATGGAAAATTATGAATTTACAAATAAAGGAGTACTATCATGAATCTTTCACCACTTCAGAAGGCGAGATACGAGTACACTCCCAAGCTTCCCGGAATGCTTAGAGGCGGTATCTCAGAAATTTGCGTTAAAAACGGCGCAGCAACCGAAAGCGTAGCGGATCAGGACAAGATTAAGGCACTTTTCCCCAACACTTACGGTAAGAACGAAATCACCTTTGAAAAAGGCAAGAACACTTCCGCAGCCAAGAAACAGGTTGTAGGTGTTATTCTTTCCGGCGGACAGGCACCCGGCGGTCACAACGTTGTATGCGGTCTTTACGATGCACTTAAGGCTACCGACAAGAACAACGTTCTTTTAGGCTTCAAGGGCGGCCCCAGCGGACTTATTGACGATGACTTCATCGAGTTTACCGACGATTACATCAATCAGTACAGAAACACCGGCGGTTTCGATATCATCGGTTCCGGCCGTACCAAGCTTGAGACAGAAGAGCAGTTCAAGGTTGTTACAGAAGTTGCCAAGAAGCACGGTCTTACTGCTATCGTTATCATCGGCGGTGACGATTCCAACACCAACGCAGCCGTACTTGCAGAGTACATGGCAGCTCACAACACCGGCGTTCAGGT
>CAMNCH010000032.1 GCA_946534145.1 uncultured Lachnospiraceae bacterium | reverse complement strand
TAAAAAACCGCTGCAAGCCCAAGCCTGCAACGGTCTTTCATATATTTATATCTCCACTTTCTTGCGAGCCTCTCTTTTGCGTGATCTGCTCTTCTTCATGGCGCTGTCGATGGCTGTCCCCACAGCCACGCCAAAGCAGATGCCAAGGCTCACTCCTATCCCCATGTTCCGGTAAGCACCGCCCAAAGCACAGCCGATTGCCATACCAAAACACATATAAACTGCTACCCACGGCTCCGATTTTTCCTTGACGTATCTGGTGGCCATAGTGCCGACCCCGTCAGGCTTAAATTCAAGTTTCTCCAAAACTTTCTTGGCCGCGTGGCAATGATCGGTGGCTTCGGCTTCCACGTAGAAAACCTCCGGGCAGGTAAACGCCCATCTCACCAATCTTCCCAGCGCTTCGCTGGTATAACCATTTCCTTGAAAAGCGGGAAGTGTGTCGAATAACACTTCTACGGCATTGTGCTCCTGAGGTCCTGAGAAAGCTACCAGTCCCACAACGGTTCCGTCGCTTCTTAAACAGACTTTCCAAGGCACATACCAGATACGCTCTTCTGAGTCGTTCCCGCAATATTGCTCCCGTGAAAGAAGCTCACCCTTTAACCACTGATTGTCAGTGGTATCTTGCAAGGAACTCATTTCTTCAGCACTCATAGGCTGAAGGAAAAGACGCTTGGTCTTTAGCTTTGGTACCCTTTGTTTCATCAATTTCTCCCCCGGTTCTCCCATCATAACCCCGAGTTTTTACCCTTCTTTTTCATTATGATGGTACCAAATTTTGCACACATCTTCCACAAACCTAACAATTACGTTACACTTTTTCGGTTAAGGAAAATGCTGTATAATTATATATATAACAATCTTCCCGAGGTCACCATGGAACAGTCCAAAGAAAAGCCTATCTTAATACAGCAGCCTGAAGGCCTCACCCTTGTATCCGGTGATTTGAGCCTTCGCGGAGACTTTTCTTCCATGAAGAGCAGGCTTAAGCCGGGTAACCTTAACGGTGAAATGCTGGTGCGTGCCGCCCGTATCAAGGCGCCTCTTAACGGCTCAATTCCCGTGGCCATAGATGCCACCGCAGGTCTCGGAGAGGATTCTTTTTTGCTGGCCGCTTCAGGCTTTAAGGTTTATTTGTTTGAAAAGAATGAGACCATAGCCGCCCTCTTAAAAGACGCCCTTGAAAGAGCACTGAAAGACCAGGATATTGCCGAAATTGCCTCCCGCATGATTTTTGTGGAGGGTGACAGCATCGCAGGCATGAAGTCTCTCCCGGAGCATCCCGACGTGGTATATCTCGACCCCATGTTTCCGGAGCGTCGCAAGTCCGGGCTTATTAAAAAGAAATTCCAGCTGCTGCAGCTTTTAGAGCGCCCCTGTGACGACGAAGACGGTCTGATTAACGCAGCCGTGGCCGTCTCGCCTGCCAAAATAGTAATAAAGCGCCCCGCCAAGGCGCCTGTACTCGGAGGCATTAAGCCATCCTACACCATAAGCGGCAATTCCATCCGCTACGACTGCATCGTCCGCTGATGCTGATTTTAAAGTAAAGGGGTATCGACATGAAATATCTCACAAAAGAATGGTACACTGCCATGCAGTTAGTACGCCGGGAAGGAATGTATCGGGAGATTCCCGACGCAGACTACTCCGATGAGGAAATAAACGGATTTATACAGAAGCGCCTGAGTGAAGACGCGTCTTTTAAAGATACTTACAATACATTCATGCAGAATATCGCGGATTTCAGCCCCAAGTGGCTCAAGGAAACTGTGGACTTACGTCTGATTGCATTGGGCATGCTTCCTTCTTTTGCCTACAAAAGACTGTCCGCGGAAATAGAAGGCGCCAGAAAGGATGTCACGGCCGGCGAGAATCAGTTCAACGAAGCCACCAGTCTTCAAAGACTTCCCGCAATCTTCATGAAGTCCTTCACTATCCACGATGCGAAGCTCTTTTTCCTGGGCAAATCCGGCAATAAGATTGTCATGACCTTTGACTTAAGTTACGGCTCACGCACCATCCAGTTTCTTGATGCAACCGTGATAACCGACGAACTTCCCACATCCATGGATGTCCGCTTTCTTTATAACGAAATATACCGTATGGGCTTAAACTTTGAAATCCACATGCTGTTTGAAGGCAAAGAAGGCGAGCTGTATTACTACACCCTTCAATGCAGCGACATTGCTACGGAATAAAACATCCGGTATATTCAACCATAGAACTCTTCAATCATGGCCGATGCCTCCTTAACGGGGTCACCGGTCATGTCTATCCAGTGGATGTCTTTTCTTTTGCGAAACCAGGTCATCTGCTCTTTGGCAAGGTGCCGGATTTCTTTGAACAGAGTCTCGTAGAACTCATCAAAATCTTTAAATTCACCGCGAAGATACATGAGAATATATCTGTACTCAAGTCCAAGCTTATAAAGAAACTCGTCGGTGGCGCCCTCTTCTCTTAATCGCACCACCTCGTCTATCATACCTTCGTCGAGACGCCTGTCCAGACGGACACGGATTCGCTCGTACAAAACGTCACGGGGCCAGGTGACACCTATTACAAAGGTTTCGTAGCGCTTCTCGGAAGGGTTCTCTTCTTTGTCCCCGCTTAAGGCTTTCTCAACCGCTCTTTCCACACGGCGCTTGTTCCTAAGGTCCACGCGGGTAAGTGCGTTCGGGTTGTGTTCCTTAAGCATCTCAATCAGTTCTTCGAGGGATTTTTCTTCCACCTGTTTGCGGATAACCGGGTCCGGTGCGGACTCCGAAAGATTGTAGCCGTCCACCACCGAATTCACGTAAAGACCCGTTCCGCCTACGAGAAAGGCTTTCTTTTGACGCGCGAGAATATCGTCTATTGCCCCATAGGCAAGCCTCTGGTAATCGGACAAAGAAAAAAAGTCGTTGGGTCTTGCCACATCCAAAAGGTGATGTGGAACGCCCTTCATCTCCTCGGGAGTAACCTTGCCGGAGCCGAGGTCCAGGCCTTTAAATACCTGCCTTGAGTCAGCAGATATTATTTCAGCCCCGTAACGCGCGGCAAGTTCGATTCCCAGACCGCTTTTTCCCGATGCATTTGTGCCCGTAATTACCAAAAGTTTTTCCATAAATACATTTCCTTTAATCAATACTAACAAGATTTTATACTTTCATGCCTTTTAAGTAAAGTAATTGTGGAAATTGTGAGAATCGATGGTATAATTATCGATGTCGGTCAGGGGAGTAAGGAAGAAGGTCAGACGCCTTCGCGGGCCCGCCGCCGTAGATATGTTGCCTTAAGGTTATCGCAATCGCCGCAGATTTCGATACTGATTTCAGATCCATTGGCTTATGCTGAGAAGGATTCCCGCAGGCACACACATATGAGCCGGAAGACTTAGCCCCGCCCGTTTTGATACGTTAGTATTTGCGCGAGCGCCACAATCCGAAAGGACATTACGGAACCGTCATTTGGAATTCACATTTACTTAATTATTCGGAGGATTTTTAACATGAAGAATTTAAAGAAAATCTTATCCATGTTCCTTATTGCGGCTATGGTCATGGTAATGGCAGTCGGATGCGGCAAGTCCAATGTCAAGGGCTCCGGCGCTCATCAGTTCAAGTTTGTTGTGGTTGATGCCGAAGGCAAAGAAACCAATTTCGAGATCAAGACCGACAAGGCTACCGTTGGTGAAGCTTTGTTAGACGAGAAGCTCATCGAAGGTACCGACAGTCAGTACGGCCTCTACGTTACCAAGGTTAACGGTATCGAAGCCAACTACGATGTTGACGGAACCTACTGGGCATTCTACATCAACGGCGAATACGCTATGACCGGTGTAGACTCCACTAACGTTGAAGACGGTGCCACCTATTCATTCAAAGTAGAGAAATAATAGTTGAACAGTAGAATAAATGTTCGCGAAATGGTGCTGTTTGCATTCTTTGGCGCCCTGATGTTTACCTCCAAACAGCTTCTGGAATTTCTTCCAAACGTGCACATGATTGGAATGTTCACCATGCTGTTTGCGGTTGTATACAGGAAGAAAGGCATTATCCCCGTGATAGTGTTCATTCTTTTGGAAGGAGCCTATACGGGCTTCGGAGTATGGTGGATACCTTACTGGTATTTGTGGCCTGTTCTTTGGGCCATAACCCTCTTACTTCCGCGTAAGATGCGTCCTCAGATTGCAGTTCCCGTATATATGGTGGTCTGTGCTTTGCACGGATTATGCTACGGGACACTTTATGCGCCTTTCCAGGCCATCGCCTTCGGGCTTTCTTTTAAGGGCACCCTCGCTTGGATAGCCGCAGGCTTCCCCTGGGATTGCGTTCACGCAGCCGGCAACTTCTGTATGGGAGCACTTATCTACCCCTTAAGCCGCCTGCTTATAAAGCTCGAACACAGCACTACCAATTCATATTGATTTAAAGATTAAAGTCGCTCTTTAGTGAGCGGCTTTTTCTTTTGCGCGAAAATACGCCTTTTGAGCACTTCTAAAAAAAGTTTAAAAAAAAAATAAAATACCCCTTGACACATTATACTATGCGTCGTATAGTATGACGTGTAGAGAGGTATTACACAACACGATGTATTATCTCACACAAAGTATTAACAGCAGCTGTGTAAAAGAAATATTTACAATTACAACTTAAAACGGAGGTATCTAATGGATTCTCAATTCAGACGCGGTATTTTGGAAGCCTGCGTGCTGGCGGTTTTGGAACGTGGCGAATCATACGGTTACCAGTTAGTCAAAGATATAAGCGAGTTTATAGAAATATCCGAATCTACACTGTACCCGATTTTAAAGCGCCTCGAACAGACGGAACAGCTTGAAGTATTCAGCCAGGAGCACAACGGACGGTTAAGAAAATACTACCGCATTACAGACGCCGGACGGCGTAAGATCTCAGAGCTTCTTGACGAATGGGCAGAGATCATTAAAGTTTATCAGTTTATTGTGAAGGAGAGGAACGAAGGTAATGACTAAAGAAGAATTTTTAAAAACATTAAAGTCAGAGCTTGAGAAACAGAGCATTTCAAATATCGAAAGCATGATTGAATATTATGACGAAATGATATGCGACCGTATGGAAGACGGCATGAGCGAAGAAGACGCCGTCAGTTCCATGGACAGTATCGCCGAAATCGTACACGAAGCGGTTTTAGACAAATCCGTCCCCGCTTTGGTCAAAGAAAGAGTTAAGAAGAGCCGTGAAAGAGCCGAGCAGAACGGTCATGGCTGGCTCTGGATTACAATTGCGGTCCTCGGCTTCCCCGTATGGTTCCCTCTTCTGCTTACAGCCTTCATACTTGCCCTCACATTCTTTATTGTGTTCTGGGTACTGGTGGCTACACTCTTTATCGTAATTATTTCCCTCGGTATTGCAGCCGTTGCCTGCTTCGTAGCCACACCCTTCGTATTCTTAGGCTACTTGTCTTACCAGTCGGCTCTTGTAAGCCTCGGCAGTGCTTTCCTGCTGGCAGGCATCGTAGTTTTACTTTGGAAGCCTTGCATCAATTTGTTCAAGAAGACAGGCGTTCTTTTCGGAAGATTTGTAATGGCCTGCAAAAGAAAAATTTTCGGTTAATATAAAGGAGACATACAATGAGTAAATCATCACGTATTGCATTACTTGCCATTGGGGCAGGAATCATTCTTATAGGCCTCGGATTTATACTCACAAGAGGCAACATGAAGGCGTTCGCAAGCAAAAAGGCAAACGCCGCCCGCACCAAATACGATTATGAATGCACCGGTAAAATTACCGCAGTGGATTTGGAAGAATTATACGAAAACGCAGTTATTACCACCGGTGATGTTAAGAACGCCACAGTAACCTATTACGTATACGAAGATCAGGACGTAGTTAATGTAGATGAATCAAACGGTACTCTTTCTTTTACCAGAGAAGAAATCGATAAAGGCTTTTTCAAGATTCAGTTCTTCGACTTCGACTTTGAAGGCACCAAGACAGTAATCACCCTTCCCAAGGATTTCGAAGGTCCCGTTAAGGCTCATGCCACCAGCGGCAGCATCGATATTAGTGATTTAAAGAACAGCTCCCTTGATGTTAAAACTTCTTCGGGAAGCTCTCGCGTAGAGAATATCGAAAAATCAGACGAAGTAAGCATTATTTCATCCAGCGGCTCCATAAAGGTTAACGGCATCACTTCAACCGGCGACGTTACAATTATCAGCAGTTCAGGCAGCAACAAAGCAAGCTCCGTTAAGTGCAAAGACTTTTCCTCTACCGCAACTTCCGGCAGTGTTACAGCAGAAGATATTGAATGTGACAACTTAAGCACAAAAAGTAGCTCCGGCAGTGTCAAAGTAGCAAACGCCACCGTCAAGAACAACCTTGAAACAACCGCAACTTCAGGTTCTGTCCGCGTTACCGAGTCCTCCGCTCAAGACCTTAAGAGCAGAACTTCTTCAGGCTCAATCAACCTTGGCAATACAAGTGCTGACACCGCATATGCCGAATGTACCTCAGGCGGTATCCGTTTAGAAGGACTTGATGTGGCTAAGTCTGCAGAGTTTAAGTCCAATTCCGGCAGCGTCGGCGGCTCCTTAAAGGGCAAAGAAAGCGACTTCTCCATCGTTACTTCCACAACCTCCGGTTCCTGCAATCTCAAAGACAGCCGCGAAGGTGACAAGAAGCTTGATGTTTCCACCACTTCCGGTTCCATTCATATAAAGTTTGAATAACCCCCTCCTCAACACTATGCTAAAGGGTGCTGCCCCATCGGACAGCACCCTTTTTCTACTCTTCTATATACTCTGTTATGGCTTCGCAAAACCCGGGATATGCTTTTGTCATCCTGACTATCTTGCCCGCTTCATCCAAAAAGCAGTGTTCGGAATGACCGTTAAATACCACTTCATCTGCGGAATTACGCATCTCGTATCCGACTCTTAAACGTATACCGTTAAAATCCACTATGAATACCCGTATGGACACTACATCCGAATATGTGGTAGTCCTTCTGTATTTACAGTCAAGGGCTGTAACGGGAGAAACAATGCCTTCTTTTTCAAAGCGCTCGTAGCCCCAGCCGATTTCTCTTAAGAAAGCGCTTCTGGCCTCTTCCATCCAGCGGATATAATTGGAATGATGAGCGATACCCATCATGTCTGTTTCATAATATTGTACCGTGTGCTTGTAAGGTTCCATAGCATCCCCCTTGTCCTTTTGTCAACAAAGTTAACTATATCAGACTTTCGGGGACATATAAAGTGCAAAATCTAATTTTCCAAAACCGCATCCCTTAAAGTACAGTACAATAAGTCGTCTTCCATGTACGTATCAAAGCGGCCCGAAACGGTTACAAAGGCGCCTTCTTCGGGGTAGTCTTCGGGGAATTTGTAATCATCCGTAAGCACAAATTCAATGCCCTGAGCGCAGCAGGCGGTAGCATCTCTGATAACACAGTAAAAGTACTGCTGCCCGGTGGTTTCGTCAGTATATATGTAGTAGTCACCGTTCATTCTGATGCTCTTTCCCACATAGGTTTCGGGCTCCATCATAATGTTGTAGACTTCCGCATAAACCATGGTTTTGGATAATTGGGTAAGATCAAGGTCCACGTCTGAAATTTCGGGCGCGCTTTCCTCTACGGGCTCACTTTCCGGTGTTTCTTCCACGGAAACGGATACTTCAGGCTCTTCTTTAACCGCCTCGGTCTCCTCTGCCTGAGCTTCCTCAATCAGCGTGCTGACGGTTAAGTTCTGTGATACGGGAGCCGTTCTTTTTGCATCGTCGGTGCCTCCGCAGGCTGTAGCGACTACCAGAGCCATCGCCATAATTAGTATTATCTGTGTTTTCTTTTTCATCCTACCATTGCTCCTATAAAACTGCATATTACAAAGACCAGCACGTCGGCCGCCACTATTGTGGAACCTACAGGTGTGCCCGCCAGAATCGAAACAACAAGTCCCGCAAGGGCGCATATTACAGAAAGCACCACCGAACAGACGGTTACTGCCTTGAAGCTTTTGTATATCCTCATGGCCGAAAGTGCGGGGAATATTACCAGTGCGGAAATAAGCAGGGAACCCACAAGGTTCATGGCCAGCACTATTATCACCGCTATAATTACAGCCAAAAGAAGATTATACGCATCGGCTTTCACTCCCGTAGCCTTTGAAAAGTTCTCGTCAAACGTCACCGCAAAAATCTTATTATATAAAACCACAAATATTATCACCACCACAACCGACAGAATCGCGCACAGGGTCACTTCTCCCTTGGTAAGAGTGAGTATGGACATGGAGCCAAACAACGTGCTGCACACATCACCCGTAAGGTTGGAACTTGTGGGGAAAATATTCATAATCAGGTAACCGAAAGCCAGAGCTCCCACGGAAATCATAGCCACTGCGGCATCACCCTTAATCTTGGCATTCTGCCCCGTCCTTAACAAAAGAACGGCAGATATAATCGTGATGGGCAGTATCAGAATCATCTTGTCCGTAAGCTTAACCACCGTAGCTATTGCCATGGCGCCGAAAGCCACATGGGAAAGTCCGTCACCGATGAAAGAATAACGCTTAAGCACCAATGTCACTCCCAGCAGGGATGAGCAAAGAGCAATCAAAACTCCCACTATAATCGCGTATCTTACAAGGGGATAGCTTAAATAATTCATGAACTTATCAAACACTTACATGACCCCCTTTCATAAAACCGTTTTCTTCCTTCAAATATTCTTCTTTTGTCCCAAAGAAAACCTTATCGCCTATGTGAAGTACATGGGTTGCGTAGCTTACAGCCGCATGTATGTCATGTGAAATCATGATAATGGCCGTGCCGCTTCGATTGATGCTTGCAATCAGCCTGTACATGTCTTCCGTCACCTTCGGGTCAAGTCCCGACACCGGTTCATCCAAAAGAAGAAGTCTTGAAGTAGCGCAAAGCGCCCTTGCCAAAAGAACGCGTTGTTGCTGTCCGCCGGATAATTCCCTGTAGCAAGAATGCTTTAAATCTTCTATGCCCATTCGCATCATGTTTTTGAGGGCAGTTTCTTTTTCCGCCCGGGTATAAAAGGGGCGAAGGCCCATGGCTCCCGCAAACCCTGACATAACCACCTCAGTGACGGAGGCGGGAAAATCCCTTTGAACCTCCGTCTGCTGGGGAAGATAACCTATTTCGTTTCTTTTAAGGCCGTCCCCCGGCTTTATCGTGCCGGAAATCGGCTTAAGGAGGCCCAAAAGCGTCTTCATGAGGGTGGACTTGCCGGCACCGTTCTCGCCCACTATGCACAGGTAGTCCCCTTTATTCACACTGAAATTCAAGTCCTGCACCAGGACCGAGGATTCGTAGCCTATGGTCAGGCCGCTTACTGTTAACAATGACATTTCGTCCTCCTTGAGCCGGGTAACGGCTTCTTACTTAAGAGCTTCTTTTAAAACCGAAAGGTTCTGCTCCATAACCGATAAATATGTTACTCCGTCCTTCACATCCTTTGATGTGGTGGACTGCATTGAATCAAGCGCAAGAATCGTATGATTCTTGTCCGTTGTATTTTCCGAAATGGTCTTGGCTATCTTTTGGTCGCTGTTCTCAATGGTGAGGATGCATTTTAAAGAAAGCTCGTCCACTTTTTTTGCCAGGAATGTAACTGTCTCAAAGCTTGCTTCCGTCTCCGCAGAGCAGCCTGCAAACGCCGCATAATAATTAAGAGCATAGTCATCCACAAGATATCTGAAGGGGAATCTGTCCCCGAATAATACTGTGTCCGTACTTCCTGCGCCAATTGCCTTCTTGTATTCTTCGTCAAGGCTTGCAAGCTTGTCCCGGTAGGACTTAAGGTTCTTCCGGTATACATCGGCATTTCCTCCGTCGATTCCTTCAAGGCGGGCCTCAAGTTCCTCGCAGATTGCCGAAGCGTTGCGAAGTGACAGCCACACATGCTCGTCCATTTCTTCTTCGCCTTCTTCATGGTCGTGGTCGTGTTCGTGCTCTTCGCCCGCTTCATGTTCGTGGTCGTCTTCGTCTTCATGCTCGTGGTCATGGTCATGCTCATCTTCGCCCTGCATGCCTTCCACAACTTCCTCGGCCTTGACCTTGTCACCGAGCACTTCAAGAAGGTTAACCACTACCATATTCTTGTTGACCGCTTCCTTAAGAGCATCTTCAACCCATTCATCGGACTCGCCGCCCACATATACGAACATGTCGCACTCGGAAATCTTAATCATATCCGTTGCGGTGGGCTGATAACTGTGAAGGTCCACACCGTTGTCAAGAAGCATGGTAACTTCCACCCCCGCAGGATTGTCGCCGAGTATATTCATAACCCAGTCATACTCGGGGAAAATGGTGGTAATAATGCTTAACTTCTTATCGGACTCGTCTGCACGACCCTTAGCTTCAGAAGATGTCGCTCCGGCAGGTGTCCCGCCTGCAGCACAGCCTGCTACCGCAAACATCATAAAAACAGCCAAAAAAAGGCATACCAATATTCTTTTAATATTCATTTTCTTTCTCCATTCCGTAAATATAGATATAGTTACAGAAAGGGATTCAATCGTTCATACGAACTTTGGATAAAATGGGAGTACTAAAAACGAGTTCTTTTAACATAGCAAAAGAACAAGATACGGTCGCACACATAAGTACGACAACTGCCGTAAGAATCGGCAAAGAATCGAAAAAGCCCCTGACTGTCTCGGCACACTCAGCAAGGCAGGCACAAATGGGGCAGGCCTCGCCTTCACAGTCATGGTGGCTCTCAATGGCCACAAACGCCAGAGACAAAGAAACTGCGAGCACCAAAAAAACGCTCAAAAGAGCTTTGAGCATACGGATAGTCTTTAAATTAACCGTATTTTTGACCGTTCTCAACTTTTTGCCTCGCTTTCTTTTGCCCAAAAGGGCTTAAACCACAAAAATAGTAATAAAACCTTTTCACAATGTCAAGTTAATTAATAATGTTTTAAGTATTTAAAGCAGACTAATTGAGCGCGTATGTGTTACAATAACAGTACATTTTCCCGAAAAAATGTGATTGGAGGGCCCATGGGTATCAGCAAAGAAAAAATCGTTCCGTCGGTTCAAAGTCCGTTAAGGCACAACATTCTTAACATGCCTCGAGAAATCTATAAGGCAAGCGGCATCGTAATAAACGGCCGCAGACTTAAGTCCTTTGTCTTCACCACCGACCTTGCCATTATTCGTAACTGCGATGCAGACGCCGTATTTGCGGTTTATCCTTTTACACCCCAGCAGGCTATCAGCGATGCTATCATAAAGTGCTCATACATACCCGTATTCTGCGGTGTGGGCGGCGGCACCACCAAGGGTGTCCGTACCCTGACTCTTGCCAAGGACGTTGAGGCCCAGGGCGCCATGGGCGTTATCCTAAACGCTCCCGTATCCAACGACAATCTTTTTGCGGTTGCCAAGGTCATCGACATCCCCGTTATCATAACCGTAACGTCCAAAGAAACAAATATTCAGGGAAGACTCGACTTCGGTGCGTCCATCATTAACGTAGCCTGTGCTCAGGAGACTCCCGAAGTTGTGGCACATATCAGAGCGAATTACCCCGATATTCCCATAATAGCCAGCGGAGGTAAGACCGGCGCTGACGTTTTACGCACCATCGAAGCAGGCGCCAATGCCATAACCTACACGCCTCCGTCAACGGCGGAGCTGTTCAAATCGCTTATGGAGAAATACCGCGAGGAAGACTAATACATCAGTATACAATCATCGGATTGCTTAATGATGCAATCCGAGATTGTATGCGGTCGCCAAATGTCTGCTTGTGCAAGCACAGCAGCCGCTTGGCTCGTCGCTACACAAAAAACCGGCCGGAACCATAGTTCCGACCGGTTAATTACACTTATCTGTTAACTTAACTCTGAAGACTGACCTCTGCAGTTACTGTCTCATCTGTCGCTTCATCGGCTGCAGGTACGTTGTGAGGTGCTACCACACTTACCACAGGGGCATCGAGATTTGTCTGAATATCGACCTTCTTGTTCTTTGAAATGGCGAGGTCAGAAACCTTTAATACGTCACCAAGCTTGAGGCTTGCACAATCGACCTCAATCTTATCCACAAGATTCTCGGGAGTGGTCTTATAAGATACTTCCGAAAGAAGCTGTTCCACAATACCTTCCTGAACCTTATCTCTGTTGCAAAGCACTATTTCTGCAACCGAATGAACCTTTTCGCCCTTTACAAGAGCCTGGAAATCCATCTCGTAAATCTCACGTTTTAAGCCGTCATAATCGATTTCTTTTAACAGTACATCGTAGGTCTTACCGTCCAGTTCAAGGTTCAACTGACTTCCCTTAAGGCATTCTCTGTGAATTCTTTCGGCTTCCTTTTTGTCAATCTGCAAAAGAACGGTTTCTTTAATGTTCTTTCCAAACAGGGTTCCCGTTACGAATCCTTCACGCCTTAATGCTTTTGCTTTCTTTTCCGTGTCTCTTTTTTGTACTTTTAAAGTAGTCATTTGTCTTTTCCTCCTATATACAAAACTTGATAACAGGGAAATGAACGGAATGTCGATATTTAATTGGCGTTTCGTCTTTCTCGTTTCAAAAAAGTACCAAAACTTAAAAAGCAAAGGGGGAGGCGGTGCCTCCCCCGCAGTGCTTTATCCTTCGATGGCAATGTATTTGTTCTGCTCAACCGCTTTCTGTTCCTTCTTCGGGATGGTGAGCTTTAAAATACCGTGCTTGAAGCTTGCTTTAATATCCTCTTCGGTTATGGCGTCTCCTACGTAGAAGCTGCGCTTGCAGGAACCGCTGTAACGTTCCTTGCGGATATATTTACCTTTCTTGTTACCGTCTTCCTTATCGCCTTCGTTCTTATCAAAGCCCTTTTCGGCGCTTATGGTAAGATATCCGTCGTTAAGTTCTGCCTTAACGTCTTCTTTGGCAAAGCCCGGAAGATCGATTAACATTTCATAACCGTTATCATTCTCTCTGATATCGGTGTTCATTACGTTTTTGGCTCTGTGGCCGTAAAGCTTTTTCTCCAAGTTCTTGAATTCCCGATCGTCGAACCAAGGGTCCTCATACAAACGGTCAAACAAATCAAAGTCATCATGAAAAATAGCAGGCATCATCATAAGTCATCCTTCCTTTCTGTCTTATAATACCAACTTTTGTCTTAATAACTTTGAACCCGGAATGTTTGGAAGTTTTCACTTCTTTTCTTTGTTCAACTACGTTATAGCACCGAAATTAGCACTCGTCAAGAGAGAGTGCTAAATTTTTCTATAAAAGATTTATTAAGTAAAAATAAACAGAAAATTATCTCTGAACTTCTTTAATTTACGCATGTTTATAGACAAAAGAAAAGACCGGTGCGGTCGGCATCGGTCATAACTGTTTATCCTTCTTATTCTTCTGTCTCTTCAAAACCGTCTATTACTTTGTAAAGAATCGTGTAAAGGGTTGCTGCTTCTTCTTTGGTCAATTTAACGCAGTCTCCCATGGAGGCGGGAACTGATAAAGCTTTATCACGAAGCTTCTCGCCTTCGGCGGTAATGGTAATTATAAGATTCCTCTCATCGTCCTTAGAACGATTACGGGAAATATATCCCTTGGATTCAAGCTTCTTAAGAACCGGTGTCAGGGTTCCCGAATCAAGGAACAGCCTCTTTCCGAGGTTTTTGACGTTAATGCTCTTTTCTTCCCACATAACCATCATGGCAATATACTGTGTATAGGTTAAGTCAAGAGGATCGAGAAAAGGCTTATACCGTCTGACAATTTCTTTGGAACACGCATAAAGTGGAAAACATACCTGGTTGCCAAGTGCCAGTGGGTCAAATTTCTTGCTCATACTCCCTCTCTTAGATTTGAAATATTCGGGTATTTACCTACCTGTATATATGAGTTTAGCACAGGACTTTAAAAAATTCAAAGTCCTGTGCCCAATTATTCAAATAATTATACAAAACATAATCTTTTGCACTTAAATTTTAAATTAATTCCGCAATCTTACGTTCTACAACGTCAACACCTTCTGTGGGCTCGAATCTCCGGATGAGATTTCCGTCTCTGTCAAATAAGAACTTTGTGAAGTTCCACTTGATGTTACCGTTGTTCTTGTAGTCGGGATCCATTTTCTTAACTATGGGCTTTAACATAAGAGCCATGGGGTTCTTGCCGAAGCCGTTAAACTTGGAGTTGGATGTAAGCCATTTAAATACTTCATTGGCATTCTCGCCGTTTACATCGGATTTCTTGAACTGAGGGAAGGAAACATTGTACTTAAGAGTACAGAATTCATGAATCTCCTCATCGTTACCGGGAGTCTGGCCCGCAAACTGATTGCAGGGGAAGTCAAGAATTTCAAAGCCCTTGTCCTTATTGTCTTCGTAAATCTTCTCAAGTTCCTTGTACTGGGGAGTGAAGCCGCAGCCTGTAGCTGTGTTAACTACCAAAAGAACCTTGCCCTTGTAGTCTCCCATGGAAACTTCTTCGCCGTTAGGTAATACTGCTTTTAAATCATAAAAACTCATGTTTTTGTCCTCCGTTATTTTATTTTACTCCAAAGCTGTTAATGATTCGTTGTTGATGATTGCATTGTACGCAATTATATTTTGTTTGTCAATACCCAATTTGATTTTATGCAATTTATTTTTTCTTTTGAAACTAATTTTGCGTTAATCGGAGTCGTGTATAAATTTATTACAAACTAATTCTTACCTCAGACTTTACCCAATACATATATACCTCTTTTGAATCGCCCCTGCTGTATTTGGCGGGGGCTTTTCACTGTCTTTTTTTCTCGTATGACTTTTCACCTATGTTTTTTTAATTAAATTACTTCATACTAACTGTTTGTTAATATATACATTTTATAAATAAATTACTTAATACAGTAAGTGAGGTGCTTATGAGAAACTTAAAATTGTACGTTAAAATTACTCTATTCGTATTGATTGCCACTGCGATAGGCATAGCCGTTCAGAGCATCATCTCATCCTCCAATATAGTAAGATTGCTTGAAAATGATGCCAAAGAAGCTCTTACTAACACAGTCGAATCAAATGCAACTCTTCTCGACGAATATATTCAGAAAGAATTCGCATACCTTGACTCATACCTTGTGGATCAAAGCATGCAGGAGTTGACAAAAGAAACCAATCATCCGGATCCGGCGGTTGTTGCAGCAGCCCAGAAGACAACGGAAAATCTGGCTACGGTTGTTAAAAACACCGACAGTATTCTTTTTACCGCTTATGAAGGAACCTGTCTGGTGCACAACGTTCCTGCGATGGTCGGCTACAGAAACCCCGAAGAAACCATAGCAATGCTGCAGAGCTTCTATTTTAATGCCGAAGCCGAACCTTTATACAGCGCGATGGCTCTTCTTTCTCCGGCCACCAATGAAATATCCCTTTGCCTTGTTAAGACTGCATACACTCCTTCAAAGGCCCCGGCAGGTTACGCTACCGTTACCGTAACTTCGGAAGACTTAAACAAAATGCTGTCTGACATAAAAATCGGCTCAACTACCGAAATAACCATGATAGGCGCAGGCGACGGCGGAATCATTTATGATAACGACAAGTCACTTATCACCACCACCCTCGAATCCGGCCCTTTATACGATGTGTACACTTCCATGATTGAATATCAGGAAATACCGGAAACCGGCCAGCAGATGGCCACCATTACACATCCCGAGAACGGATACGGTACAGTTGAATACACATCTAAAACCGGCCAAAAAATGTTAGGCTCTTATACCTACATTCCTCAATATCAATGGCTTCTTTTCGTGGGAACCGATATGGCTTCTTTGTACAAAGAAGCCCGTTCGGCACAGTTATCAATCATCCTGACCGGTCTTGTATCAATAGTGATAATAGCGGTTGTTTTGGCCGTAATAATCAATCTTATTACCAGACCGCTTACAAAAGTTCAGAATGCCCTTACAAAGGTTTCCAACTATCAGCTGGATGCAGGCTCCGAAATTGAAGGACTTGACAAGCGTGGTGATGAAATCGGCAAGCTTGCCACCGCCACCAAGAGTGTTATTTCCATGCTGACCGATGTGGTGGATGTACTCAGGAACTGCAGCGATTCCCTGAACGAAAGCTCAGAGAGCATGAACAGAACCTCCGGCCTGCTGGTACAGGTTACCTCGGAAAACACCTCCGTTGCGGATACTCTTTCCGACAGTATTGCCAAGACCAACAGCTCCATTGAAACAGTCAACGAAGAAATCAATAAGATTGTTGATCTTGTTAATCAGGTCTCCGAAAAGGTTACTGTCGGCAAGAAGGACTCCGACAATCTTATTAAGACTACTGCAGAGATGAGTAAGAAGATTGATGACGAAGTTAACACCAACGTCGTCAAAGTAGATACAACCGTTGCAGATATGCAGGATGCTCTGAAGGGTCTTGAAGCGGTTGAAAAGATTAATGAACTTGCAGATTCCATCATGGAAATCACGGAACAGACCAATCTTCTTTCGCTGAATGCTTCCATAGAGGCAGCAAGAGCAGGCGAGTCCGGTCGCGGATTTGCGGTTGTTGCAGGTGAAATCGGACAGCTTGCCGAGCAGTCCAAGAACACCGCTCTCAGAATTCAGCAGATAGTTGAAGCAAGTAACCAGTCCGTAATCAATGTTCGCGAACAGGTCAACAAGCTCATCGACCTTATTAAGACCGACGTTGTGGAAAGCTTTGGCAGCTTCTCCGCGCAGAGTAAAGAATACGATACAGGTATCACCACCATTCAGGAAGCAGTTGTCTCCATCGGTGAAGCCATGGATGCTCTCAGCCACTCCGTTAACGAAATCGCAAGAGAAATCTCTTCGGTTAACGACGCATCCGCAGAGAACAGCTCAGGCGTTAACGATATCATCAGCAAGAACGAGCAGACCTCCGACGTCACCAGAGACATCGAGCGCCTTGCACAGAACAGCAAAGAAAACGCTGTCAGCCTTGATGACGTGGTTAATAAATTTAAATAATCCCAAACATAAAGATGCCCCGGTTAAGCCGGGGCATCTTTTTTTAGCTTGCCAGATCCTTTTTAAGATAAATAATATATGCACTCGCTACGGACACCGCCACAACGATGAGTCCCAGAACAATTGAGCCCGTCGGCGCCGCCTTTCCCGAGAATATCTCAGAGGCATTTGCAAAAGAAAAGGGTCCTATAAACAGGTAGCCCTTTAAGTCAGGCACCACCCTTCCTATCAAATCGTAAGCATAGAATATAAGCGCAAGTCCGAGGCCCGCACCCAGACGGTTTCTTGAGGATGCCGCCGAGATTATCAGGGCTACCGAAGCGATTTCAACATTCATAAGAAGCATTCTTCCGAGGAATGTGAGAATTTCTTTCCACAGCACTTCTTCGCCCAACATCACAAATCCCAGCACATATAATGCGCCGCATATAACCGTGAAGGCCACAAGGTTAATGAGCACCGACAGGCATTTCGCCGTAACCGCACCGCCCCTTGAAACGGGCAAAGAATAAAGAAACTCGCCGGTGTGGCCGTCTTCTTCTTTTGACAGTACGACTGCTGCCAGAATCGCCGCAAACATAGCGCTTCCGAGTCCGTGCACCGTACCCACCTCAGTTGCGAAGAATCCGCCGAGGGTGGCAATACTTAAAGTACTCATGCCGAAGGCATCGGAGAAAGCTCCCATATTGGAGAACATATCCGCCATATCGGCCATGTCACCCTCCATGCTGGTGTACAAAAGAATACACACAAGTCCCAAAAGACCTACGGAAAGGCTCCAGATAAGAAGTGTCTTAAAGCTTAGTTTAAGTTCGTGCTTACATACCGTAATCATTATTTTTCCTCCTTTCCTTCATAGAAATGCATGAACATGTCTTCCAAAGAAGGTTCCTCGATATAGAGGTTCTGAAGGTTCTTACCCGCCAATTTCTTTATCAGTTCATTCACGTCGCCGTTGTAGAGATAATCTTCGTGAGCCCCGTCCGCGGTAACTTTTACACGCTTGGTGGTACTTTCGGTTAAGTTATCCACTTTGTCGACCTTAATCAGCCTTCCCTCACGCATAATCGCCGCCCTGTCACAGTATCGGCTCACTTCCGAAAGCACATGTGTCGAAAGAAAGCAGGTCGCCCCCTTCGCCACATACTCCTTAATCAATTCAAAAAACGTATTCTGCATCAAAGGGTCAAGTCCCGATGAGGGTTCGTCAAAGATGAAGAGTTTGGGCTTGTGCTGCATTGCGCACACTATACTCACTTTTTTTCTGTTGCCTAGGGACAATTCCTTTATTCTTTTTCCTGTGTCGAGATTAAGGCGCTCACAGAGCATAGCCGCCTCTTCCCTGCAGTCAAGGCCCCTGGCATCCGCCGCGAATTTAATTACCTCAGATACCTTCATGGCCGGGTAAAATAAAGCTTCCGAAGGCATGTAGCCCACCTCCTTAAGTATTGAGGTGTGTTCCTTAACGCTGTCTTTGCCCAGTATCTCTATCTTTCCTTTTTCAAAATTCAAAAATCCCAGCATCGAGCGGATGGTGGTGGACTTGCCGGCTCCGTTGGGACCGATGAAGCCAAAGATTTCTCCTTCTTTTACCGCGAGGGACAAATCCGTAACACCGCGCTTCTTACCGTAAGTCTTCGTAAGATTATCAATTCTGATTACGTCTGTCATACGCATCTCCTTTCGTCACCTTACATGTACCAGAAAAAGAAAACGGGGACAATACCTGTCCCCGTAAGTTACACTTATTCATCTGTATCCTGCACTTTTTTGTGCCCCGCCTGGAATAACTTCAGGTCTTCGTTCAGCTTTTTGTCATCAATGCGCCGCTTGGACTTGTATATAAAGAATACGCATATATACATGACCACCACATAAGCTGCGAAGCCGACCGTCACCCAAATGTTTTTGTCAAACCACTTAAGGAAATAAGAGAGCAGGCTGTAAATCACCGTACAAACGCCCATTCCCAGCCATTCGCGGCCGCCAAGGGTGTCGGCTTCGTCAAAGTTCCAGAATACATATACCTGCAGGTATCCGATGATGTACGCAGCCAGAATCATCTCCGCCATATGAAGCATGCCGGCATCAAATATCCCCTGCGTCAGTCTGTACATACAGTAAAAGAAAAGAATTGCAAAGAAGTACAGGCACGCTTTAAATTCGATGCCGATTTCCTGTGTTAAATATCTCTCCCAGAGAGTCAGTTTATTCTTTTTACTCACGCGCCGCACCTCCTTTCAAAAGCTTCCTGAAATCCGAAGCATAGGTTCTGGATATTAATATGTGCTCACCGTTTTCAAGGGTGGCATCGATTCTGTTGGACGAAAGGCTCTTAAGAACCCTGACCTTGTCAACGTTTATTATCATGGACTTGCTGCAGCGAAAGAAACCTACGTCATCAAGGGCCTCGCTGATACCCTGCAGGGTGCTGTCCACTCGCACCACATCCGTTTCCGTGTAGGCGAAGGTTTTGTCGTCCACCGACTCTATATAAAGAATGTCAGCGGTGTCAACCACTACCTGCCCATCATCCTTGCGGCCCACAAGTCGGTGATTTTCACCGTTAACCGCGTCCAGTATTCTTTTGACCATCGGAGTGACTTCCCTGTAGCGAAGGGTAAGTTCCTCCTCGCCGGAGTCGATTCTGCTTATATTAATCTTCACTGTGAATACTTTCCCTTGATTAATTCACGATTTCATGCCACAATGTTCTTTGTCCGGTCGAAAAAATATATGAGCAAAACTTATTTTATCGACAGTGAGAACGTTGGCGATAACTGGATAGCGCTTCTGTCAAAAGCTGCTGCGGATGACACCATCCTCGTGTATTATACCATGAAAAGCCCCCATATGAATTACCGCAACATCATTCTTTTGAAAGAGTCTGACAAGGACGTAACTTTCATAGAATGCAACTACGGCAATAATGCGTTGGACTTCCAGCTCTGTACAGACTTGGGTTACAGAGTTCATGATATAGGCGACGGTGAGTTCATCATCGTATCCAATGACACGGGATACGATGCAGTTGTGAGATTCTGGAGAAAGCGTGGCGTCAAGGTTAAGCGTATTAAAGGAAACGCCTGCGCATCGGTTGAGGCCGTTGAAGAGCCTCTTCTTGATGAGGAAACCGTTTCTCCCGAAGCATTTGCAGCCGCTCCGGAAGTTGCCGCTCCCGTGGTTACTGCCACGGCGGAAATTCCCGAAGAGACTCCCGCAGTTGTCACTGTCACCGAAGAAGCACCCGCTTCCGAGGAAACACCTTCTTTGGATACACCTTCCGAAGAAAGCACTCAGCCCGCCTCCCTTGAAGAGGCACAGGACATTCTTTACTGCATCGGTCTTGACAATCTCGTAGACCTTCATGACGCATTAAAGAAAATATTCGGCGAACAAAGCGGTAAGACTTTCTACACCGAATTCAAATCAAAAACATCTTACAAATCATTTATTTCAAAGCATAAAAAAATGAGCCGTGATGAGAAACAGAAGCTCTACACCGGCATTGTTTTCAAAGAAAACAAGCTCGACTGCCCCAAGGGTTTTACCGAATTTTTGTTAAAATCCTGGAAGCAGAAGCCCAATCTTAATTCTCTTCGCTCCGCTCTTCTTACTAAATACCAGAAGAATCAGGCAAGAGAATATTACGATCTCATCAAAGCTCATATCAAAATCTTAAACAATATTAAGTAAAGGAGATTCGACCGGACTGCTTTACTTAAAATCTGTCGGAGAAATCTATCATATCGGGATGCTCCCCTGACCAGCCGGTTTCGGGCACACAGGACAGTTTCGATATTTCGTCGAAGGTTAATTCAAAATCAAACAGATCTTTATTTTCACACATTCTCTCAATGCTTGAAGCCTTGGGAATTACGGACACTCCTCTCTGGATTAAGAACTTGAGCAGAATCTGAGCGGGTGTTTTTTTGTACTTAATGGCTAAAAGGCCTACTCTTGCATCCTTGAGCACACGGCCGCGGCCCATGGGACTCCAGGCCTGGGGAAGGATATTTTCTTTCTGAAGGTAGGATAAAGTATACTCCTGCATATAGCCCACATGAAGCTCCAGCTGATCCACTACAGGGCGCACTGTTGCCTCTTCCAAAAGAGGACGGATATGATGGGGCAGGAAGTTGGAAAGGCCTATAGCCTTAATGCGCCCTTCACGATACAAATCCTCCATAACCTGCCAGCCCTCAAGGCACTTCTTGAACCAGTCGGGGTCGTCACCGATGGCTGAAGGCCAGTGTATCAGAAACATGTCGAGGTAATCTGTCTTTAAGCTCTTGCAGGAAGCTTCAAAGGACTCTCTGGTAGCATCGGTGCCAAGCATCGTGGGCCATACCTTGCTCACCAGGAAAAGTTCCTCTCTCTTAATGCCCGACTCTTCGATAGCCTCGCCTATTTCGTCTTCGTTCCTGTAAAAGCGGGCGGTATCGATATATCTGTAGCCTGCTCTCAAGGCATCCGAAATCACTCTTTTTCCGTCCACATCCGTAGCCTTGTAGGAGCCGTATCCTACTGCGGGTATTACTATGCCGTTATTAAGCGTAAATTCTTTGGTCATATTATCGAATCCTCTCTGTGACAGGCTTATGGGAAACAGAACAATTAAATAATCCGTTATCCTCCATGCTGTATTCTCACCTTAAGATTATAAGGTACTTAAAAGGCAGTATCAAGAAATTTCA
>CAMNCH010000031.1 GCA_946534145.1 uncultured Lachnospiraceae bacterium | reverse complement strand
TACAGGCAGGCCAGAATAATTATGATACCCACCAGAATAATAAAGGACTTCTGACCCTTTAACAAGCCAAAGGCAGCGCCCTTATTCTCAAGATACCGAAGCTCCAGAATGCCTGATACGACAGGTACCGAAGGTCTGTCCTTTAAATTACGGACGGCAAAAATCTTGGTAAGCCTGTCGATTGCGATTCCGATTATAAATATAACGGCATCTATAATATACAGTTTGCTTTTTTCAATACGTTTTGTGGACATAATCAGTCTTCATCCGTGAAATTTAACTCATCCAAAGAAGCCATAATGAGGTCTTTGGATATATCCTTAACTACTTCAGCCTTACCGATTTTCTTAAGAAGAACCAGGTTAATGCTGCCACTTGTGTTCTTTTTATCTTTGCCGAGGCGACTGTAAATATCTTCATAGTCGCTTTTGTCAATCTGAATGGAAATGGGAAGATTGAAGGGAACGAACATGTCTCTTACTTCATAATAATCTTCCATGGAAATCTTATTAAGCTTCCAGGAGATAAAGGCTGCCGCTACACAACCGAGGGCCACGGTTTCTCCGTGAAGATAGGAACCTGCAAAATAGCTCTCAAGTGCATGGCCGATGGAATGTCCGAGATTGAGAAGCGCTCTGTCGCCTTTTTCAAAAGGATCATTTTCAACAATGACCTTTTTTATATTGATGGCGGTTTCAAGCATGGTGGCAAGGGTGTCTTTGTCCTTCTCACAAATTTCATACATATTGTCAACAAGCCACATGTAGAATTTGGAGTCAGCCAAAAGACCGGCCTTCATAATCTCTGCAAAGCCGGCATAAAATTCTCTCTCGGGAAGGGATTCAAGAACGTTTAAAGGCATATATATCAAAGAAGGCATTTTAAAGGAGCCTATAATATTCTTAAGCCCGTCAAAATCAACACCGTTTTTGCCTCCTATGGATGCATCCGCCATGGCAAGAAGCGTGGTAGGGATAAATACGTGTGCAACGCCCCTGTGATAAAGACTTGCGGCAAATCCTGTTATATCCGTAACCACTCCGCCGCCAAGACCGATTAAAACATCGGATCTTGAAAAGTTATGGTCTTTTAAGTACTTCTCGATGGATAAAACCACATTAATATCCTTGGAAGCTTCACCTGATGGAACAGTAAAAGAAAGAACTTCGTAACTGTCCTTAAGTAAAGGTTCCACGCTTTCCCGGTACAAAGGATATACCGTTTCGTCGGAAATAATACATACCTTTTTGGCCTCGGGAAAAAGAGGTACAAAAAGCTCCTTAAAGCCTGAAAAATCATGCTCTATGAAAATAGAATAACTGTCTGTTCTTTTGGATACTACAGGTATCTCCATGTTAATTACCTCACATAACACATAAAAAATTAAGTCCTGCCATAAACAAATCTATGACAGGACTTATTATCAAAACTTATAAAGAATCGAATGCCCCGGTTAAAGAATCCTGAAACTCGCCGGAAACATCTACACTTGCGGGAGTCGCAATGAAGATGTAATTGGAAATCTTCTGAAGATTACCGCCGACAGCGATGCAGGCACCGGTTACTATATCAAGAATACGCTGGGATATCGCAAGATCTACGCCTTCAAAGTTCATAACAACGGTCTTGTCCTCAAGGAAGGTATCAACGATTTCCCTGGACTCTTCAAAGCCTGTGGGCTTAAATACGCAAACGGAAGAATCTGTCATAGAAAATTTCTTCTTGGGTGCGGGAGCCGCTTTTTTCTCAAAAGGCTTGGAAATCTTGGATTCGGAAGGCTCGGGCTTGGAAGGCTCTACATATTCCTCATCATCGTAATCATCATATTCATCATCTACATCATCGCCCATTTTAAACATGGATGAAAGCTTATTCATAACGCTCATAGTACACTCTCCTTTAAATAATATTCCGTTCCCCGAATATGGCAGTGCCTACTCTAACCATTGTGGCACCTTCAGTTACAGCAACTTTATAATCGCAAGTCATTCCCATGGAATAAATATCCATAGAAACATTATCAATGTTTTGACTGTCTATGTCAATGCCTAATTGTCTGAGAGCAACAAAATGTTGACGATTTTCCTCGCCGTCCTCTACATATGGTGCAATTGTCATTAAGCCTTTAACCCTGACATTAGGAAGTTTTGAAATCCTTGTAACCAAAGAAAGCGCGTCTTCCGTAAAGCAGCCAAACTTTGTATCTTCTTTGGCAACATTTACTTCAATAAGGATATCGGTAATAACTCCTGCCTTTTCGGATTCCTTCTGAATAACGGAAGCCAGTTCAAAGTTATCAACGCTGTGGATTAATACGGCCTTGCCTATTAAGTATTTGACTTTATTCTTCTGAAGATGGCCTATCATATGGAAGCGTGCGTCTTTTGGCATCTTCTCGTATTTGTCCACAAGCTCCTGCACTCTGTTCTCACCAAAGTCCTTGGCACCTGCCTCATAGGCTTCCATCAGGTCTTCAAGGGGCTTAAACTTACTCACCGCAATAAGAGTAACGTCATTAACATCACGCCCGGACTTATCGCAGGCTTCTCTTATGCCTTCTCTTATGGTATTTAAATTGTCTTTAATCATAATCTCTCTCTTTTAATATACAAAGTCTTTCTCGGATACAACCGATGCATCAAGCGCTATATAGTCAAAAGCACGAAGACCGTAGCTGACGTTGGGCTCTATTATGGTGTATTCGTCGTTTGAATAAAGAATTACTATACGGTTAAAGTCCGCATAGCCTTTATTGATGTTGTAAACGCCTGTAAGCGTACCTTGTTTGCCCACCACAAATACGTTGGAGTCGTCTCCCGTAACGGGAGCATCGGGCTTAATAAGAATATTGCCCTGGGACAAAGAACCGGTGTCTACATAATATACGTCATCGTCTTCTTTGTACACGGATATTTCAACGTTTTTAACGGTTTCGCCGTTGTCTCCCTGTTCTTTTCTGAGAACCGAAAGACCGGATGAATTACCGCCTTTTGTGACGTATTCTTTGTCAATTAAGAAAAAGGGCTTCTCGGCTATGGAGGAATTGGGTATCTTAAGACCGTTGTCTTCTTCAACCAGAAGCTCTATGTCCACGAACCTGTCCTTGCAGAAAGAAACCATGGAATTGGTAAAAGAAAGTTCAATAAGCGAATACTCATCCGTCTCGCTGAGTACCGTAACCTTGCCCCATGAAGTGGTAAGAGTCTTTAAAAACTTGACTTCGACATAGTCTTTGCCGGCTACTCTTTTGGCTTCTTCGGGAGTGGCTTTAATAACAAGGGACCAGTTTTCGTCATTCACATATTTATAGACAAAAGAACCCGCTTCCACAAGATCGTCGTTGAGCATGTCGGTTCTTACGTATTTTTCTTTGTCAAAATGTTCGGGTGTAATGTCGGAAGGCTTAAGAGTCTCAAAGCCGTCTTTGTAAAATAAAGTTATGCCCGAAGCCTTGGCTCTGCAGAAATTAATAATGTCATTGGAATGGTCCGAAGAAATCTTGGTAACGTCATCAATAATCATACGGTTCTCAATCTGAGTGAGATTATTGACAATTCTGTTACTGAAAACTTTGGCATCCGAAAAGGATTTTTCGTCAAAGTTTTTGGAAAAAAGCATAATATCCTGCTTTAAGGATTTAAGCTCGGATTTGGATAAGGAATTGTCCTCAATGGGGGATTTGCCTATAAGGTCGGAAATCTTGCCGGTTTCATCAATACAGTACACAAGATTGGCGTAAGCGGAACGCTCGCCTTCTCTTATAAAATAATTGACGTGACCGGTATAATCACTTACGACTTCCTGCTCGTTTCGTAAGGCAATGGCGCTGTACTGTCTGTTTTCGGAAAGGGTTCCGGTTTTAACCTGATAACCGGTAATGGTCTGATTCTTGGAGGAAATAAAGAGGCAGATTACCACGTACAAAAAAATAACTACGAATATTACTATTCCCAGGTCTTTTGTGCGAATATTATGATATTGAATTATATTGTTGTGTTTGGCCATATTCGATAAAAATCCCCGACTATTAAAAATGCCCCGGCAGGCCTGCCGGGGCGCCATTTTTCTGATTAAAGTGAAATAAGAATCTTTTTCTTGGCTTCTTCTGATAAATCGGCTTCTGTTACGGAAGCGGAAATAACAAAGTCTACCCCAAACTTTGCTCCGACTTTCTCAAGCTTGTCAATGCATGCGTCAAGGTCACCGACATTGGCCTTGGAAATGGGGAAGAAGCTGTCAAAATACATCTGCTCAAGATCATGGTCCTGAGAAATAATACCACATACGAATCCCAAAAACTCACTGAAATTTTCAATAAAATAATCGGATACATCGATCAGTCTGACTTTATTGTTGAGCTCATACATATGCTTGCTGCTCTTGTCCAGATAAACGATGTTACCCGATACTTTTTTAATCTCACTATTAACTTTGTCAAGAAGGTGTTTGGTCTTGCCCTTTCCCTTTTCGCCTACAATTAATTGTACCATTGGAAACCCTCCGTATTTCGTATTGCCCCTTACGGGGACTTAAATTTATTATAGATTATGTGGGTACAAAATACAACAGTTAATTCGTTATTTGTATTAACAAATCGGTCATTTGTTTATACAACAAGTCTCTGTTATCAGCGCCGAGAATAAGCGCTATATAGGGGTTGGCAAACTTATCTCTTGCAAGAAGCATAAGGCAGTTGCCAGCTTCCGTGGTGGTACCGGTCTTGCCGCCCATAACGGTTATGGAGTCGGGCATCTGAACATCGCCTCTGAAATATAAATTGGTGGAACGAACGGTTACGGAAACATCTGCATCGTTACGGTCCTTATAGGTGGTCTGGTACTCTTTCTTTTGAATTATATCCATTAAGCGCTGATCCTTAAGGGCTTCGCTGAAGATAAGATATAAATCATATGCAGTGGTAAGATGAGTCTCACTGCCGAGACCGCAGGAATCCGTAAAAGTGGTGGATGTGGCGCCGAGAGCCTGAGCCTCTTCATTCATCAGCTTAACAAACTCTTCTTCATTGCCGCTTATATGGCAGGCTATGGCTTTGGCCACGTCATTGGCGGAGGGAATAAGGCACAGATTGAGAGCCTGGTCCATGGTCATCTTATCACCGACGCTTAAGCCGAGTCTTGTAGCTGTGGGGTCGGCAAGGTTAACGGCTTCGGTACCGATTACAACGGTCTCATTCATGTTGCAACGCTTAAGTGCGATATAGGCAGTCATGAGCTTGGTAAGACTGGCGGGAGCACGCAATTCAAATGCATTCTGAGCAAACAAAATCTTGTTGTTATTAACATCAACAAGCATTCCCGCAGCTGCATTGTCAAGGTGAAATCCGTCACTGTAATCGTCTTTGAAGGTTGCGACATCGGCAGAAAAGCCTGTAATGATTCCGTCGGATTTGGAAAAAGTTACTCCGGTATCCGTATCCTCCTTTTGGAAATCAGAAAATGGCATCTTCGTCTCGGCCTTGGAACAGCCGAAAAGCACAGATGCCATAATGCATACTATTAAGATGGGTAAAAGTTTATTTGTACATTTCACGCCACTCAAGATCTCCTCTGTCAAGGGATTTGATTAAAAGTTCGGCGCTTGCAAGGTTGGTAGCAAGCGGGATGTTGTGCATGTCGCAAAGTCTCATAAGATTGCTGACATCGGGTTCATGAGTCTTCTGTGTAAGAGGATCTCTTAAAAAGATTACAAGGTCAATCTGGTTGTGTTCAATCTGGGCACCTATCTGCTGTTCACCGCCTAAGTGACCTGCAAGATACTTGTGAACCGATAAGTTGGTAACTTCTTCAATAAGTCTTCCGGTGGTACCGGTGGCATATAAGTCGTTACGGCTTAAGATACCTCTATATGCTATGCAGAAATTCTGCATAAGTTTTTTCTTTGCGTCATGCGCAATTAAAGCAATGTTCATCTTTCCCTCCAAATATTGTATTCCCCATTTTATTTAAAACGAAACTTCTCTTTTGTCCCTGGGAGGCTTGCTGTGAAGCCTTACGCTTAAGACAAATCCCATCCCGATATACATACTCACCATGGCGGTAAGACCATAACTTACGAAAGGTAAGGTAAGACCCGTATTGGGCAGGATAAATGTAGTAACTCCGATATTAAAAAATGTCTGTATTCCGATAAGAGTACCCATTCCGACGCAAATCGCTCTGCCAGCGGCATCGTGAACACGTCTTGCAATGAGAAAGCATTCGATCACAATAAGAAAAAGAAGTATTATAACCGCTATACAGCCGAAAAATCCAAGTTCCTCACCGATAACGGAAAAAATAAAGTCTGTCTCCGGCTCGATAATATATCCGCCGTTTTTTAATGACGTAATTTCGTTGTTGGTAAGGCCTTTGCCGAATAATCCGCCGGAGCCTATGGCTATAACGGAATTGGCCTGCTGGTAAGCGTTATCCACGTATTTTTCGGGATAAAAGAAAGATAATATTCTCTTACGCTGATAACCGTCAAGAAGAGTCTGGTCTTCTTTGAGAATCATACTGAGAAATACAATGGATGACGGAATGGCAACGGTTATGGCACCTATTACCAGCTTCCAGCTGATTCCGGACACAAACAAAATGGTCACGAGAATAACGGCTATGACAATCGTGGTGGATAAGTCGGGCTGTTTATATATAAGTCCCATAGGCAGGGCACACAATACAAAATAGCTGACTAAAAACACCAGCGAATTAATCTTTTCCCTATATTTCATAATAAACGTTGCGAAAAAAATAATCAACATTATTTTCGCCGTTTCGGATGGCTGAAACCTTATTCCCGCAATCTCAAACCATCGTCTCGCATTATGTGAAGATTCACCGGCCAGCAAAACCGCCGCCAGTAATCCGCAACAAATTGCATACCATAACCAGTGAAATTTCAGTATGACGTTATAGTCAAACAAAGAAACCACAATCATTAAAAAGAAGCCGAGAATGGAACCTAAAAGTTCCTTCTTGACATAGTCGGGATTGGCGCTTCCTACCGCGAGATTGCCTATTATGTTAATTGCTATAACCAGAGCTATGAGTCGAAAATCATAGTCGGTTATCTTAAGTCTTTTAAACATTTACACTACCTGCATAATTTTTGAAAAGCATCAAGAGTGATGTTTTCCGCTACTATCTGTTTGTCCGATACGTACAAAAGCTTCGGTGACATTTTGGGACGAACCACCCATCTTGCTTTTTCTTTTGAATGGAACCTGAGTCCGCTTATCATAACCTTCTCGGCGCTTAAGTTAAGGGTTGCCACAAAATATCTGTATGAGTCTGAATCGCCCTCGCTTACAGCGGTTCCGTAAACTCCGCCCATAACTATTATATTACCTTTCGCGGTAACTTTGGCACCCGGCTCAATATCACCTACTATAACCACACTGCAATCCGAATCAATAATAGTGTCTTTCTTAATATTGCCGTAATAAAACCTTGCGTACAATGCATCATCAGGTTTGTCATTGATGGGTTTGTCCACAGCTTTTTTGTAGCTTAAATCGGTTTCTTCGTCCTTGCCGATTATATAAAGAACGCTTAAATCTGCAGCTTCCTCAATTGCAGCGGTAAGAGCCTTCTCTTCTCCCGAAGTAAGAACGCGTCCTTCATAGGAAACCGCTATCTTGCCGCCTTTAAAGAAGTCTCTCGATTCACGAAACTTTGTAATAAGTTCACCCAGGATCTCCGTAAATTCACAGTTTGGATCGAGGTTAACGGTAAGACCGTTTTTGTAACTTTTGATATAAACTTTTGAGTTCATAAAATTCTTCCTGCCTAGTCTCTTGAGTTACCTGCATTCGAAATATCCGTTGCGGAACCCGTAATGGTGTCGTTCTTGTCTCCGACATTGAAAATATATTTGTAAGCGTCCTTGGCCACATGGGAAGGATAGCTTGATGTATAACCGTTGGCAATTCTTATGGCGATTGAATACTGAGGGTCTTTGTAAGGTGCAAAAGAAACAAACAGCGCATGGTCCGGATGCGATGATGACTGCTGAGCCGTACCCGTCTTACCGGCTGCTTCAAAGGGAAGTTCTTTAAAGTAAGCGGTATCCGCAACCACTCTTCTCATACCTTCCTGAATGGCATCCCAGTAGGAATCCTTCATCTCGATTTCGTTTCTCACTTCTGCCTTGCATTCCACCAAAACATTGGCATCTCTGTCAGTAATCTTGTCAAGGAGCGTCAAGTCAAAAACCGTACCTCTGTTGGCAATTGCAGTAACGTATCTTGCAAGTCCGACCGTGGTAAAGGAGTTGGTACCCTGACCGATGGCGGAAGGAACCGAAAATTTGGTGGTGGGGTTGGGAGCGTACTCTTCTATCTCAACGCCGGATTTGTCGCAAAGTCCGTACATGCCTGCGTATTTATTGAGTTTATCGATACCAAGTTCCGAATTGTAAACACCGTTCTCGTCAAGACTTAATCTGTAACCTACGTTGTAAAAGAAAGAGTTACATGATTTGTTGATGGCGCCGGTAACGTTAAGAGGTCCGTGGTGACCGGGCCATACCCAGCATTTATGTGTATCTGTGGTAACGGTAAAAGAACCCGTACAGGTGATTAACGTATTTAAATTAATAACGCCTTCCTCAAGGCCGGCTGTAGCCGAAACCATTTTATAAGTGGAACCGGGTGCGGTACGCTGCTGAGTAGCATAGTTAAACAAAGGCATGGACAAATCCGCATTAATCCTGGCAAGATAAGCGGAATCGGCACCGTTGGCAAGGTAGTTGTTATCATAGCTCGGATAAGATACCAGGGCTTTGACTTTGCCTGTATGAATGTCCGTAATAACCATGGAGGCAGCATAAGGCTCAAGCGCAAGCTGAGCCGGCGTAATCTCAAGGTTCTCAATTCTGCGTATCATAAATTCATACGCAGAAATTCTGCCCGCATTCCAGGATGCCAGTTCTTCGTCGGATAATTTGACCACATTCTGGTCTATAAGACACTGAAGAATGGTACGGGGTTTAATATTGTCGTTTTTAACAATGTATTTAAACATCTGTTTTTCAAACAAAATGTCTGTATCCAAAGTTTCGGAAACAATTCTTACCATGGCATCGAAAATTTCACCGGACTCCGAATAATCGGACTCTAAATCAAGGGAATCTATATCTATCCAGCTTTGAGAAATGGCATAGTTTAAATAATCGTATAAGCTGATGGTTTCGTCTTTGTACCAGGCAAGATAAGTGGGGTCTTCTTTGTCAATTTTGGAATTAACAAGAATGCCTCTGCTAAGAAGAATATCTTCCACTCTGTTCTCATAGACTTTGTACTCTACGGTAAGCTTATTGTAGGGAGTATGTTTGTCATTGAGTTCTTCTTTGAGCCGGTTAAGTACGTCCTCTTTCTTTTTCTCAAAGGCAGCATATACTTCTTTTTCCGCATCAGATGCATCGGGAGCGGAAAAATGGGTGATATCCAGCACCGAGTTATTGATAAGGGCATAATATACATCATAGATGGGTATAAGAATGTCCTGTGAGGTGCTGTTCTCAGTAGGCTTATATTCCTTGGTGTTGACAATCTTCTTAAGGAGAATACCCGCAAGAGACTGCTCTAACAGGTCGTACATGGCCTCCTGCCATTTGGCATCAATGGACAAATAAATGTCATTGCCGGCGGTGGGGTCCACGTGTTCGTCGATGGATATAACTTTACCTGTGGTATTTACGTAAATGGTCTCGGAGCCCTTAAGGCCTCTTAAAACAGAGTCCATACTCTTTTCGATACCGGTCTTACCGATGATGTCGTTTAAGGAATACTGCTCATCATCCTGCAGTTCCGCCAATTCGTCCGCAGAAATCTTACCCGTGTAACCCACTATCTGAGAGGTGTAAATACCGTTGGGGTAAACACGTTTGGTATTCTCGGCAATGCTGACGCCCTTTAAAATGTCTGCATTCTCGTAAATTACGGCCACGGTTTTGTCGGATACGTCATCCGCTATGGTGGTGGAAATGTATTTCTGATATGCATTAAGACTTAATGCATAACGAATGGCTACAATCTGTAATGTTTTTTCTTTGGAAATGCCTTCGATCCGGACATCGTACCGATTTTCTCCGGCAAGATATTCCATCATTTCAGGCGCTGTTGCGGAGAACTCGCCGTAACTCATTTCATCCACATATTTTTTGCCGTAAATATCGGCTTTGAAACGATTGAGCCTCGAGCCCGAAAGCGTATAGACATACCTGCCTTTTTTGTCGAGGGTTATGGCAAAATCAGTAAGGACTTTGTCACCGTTTTCCTCAATGATTTTGATGGTGTTATATATAATTTTGTTAAGCTTTTCGTTCTTGGTCTTGCCGGAATCTATTACGTCTTCGATGGTTACGGAATAGGCAAGTTCGTTGTAAGCAAGAAGGACTCCGTTACAGTCATAGATATTGCCTCTGGTGGAGTTAATGGTACGCTCCTTTTTGCTCTTGAGCTCGAAATTGTCCTTGTAATCCTCTCCGTGAACAATCTGAAGGTCGAAAAGGCGCACTACGAGAATTGAAAAAAGTGCCGTAAATATCACAATAAGGTATATTACGCGGGACGTTATTAAGCTTAAAAAGTATTCTTTAATCTTATTAAACAAATTTCTTTTCCTGCTTTCTTTCGCCCTTTTCAAGGAGTTTGTTAATCCACAGAAGAGCCGGATACAAAATAACCGTAATTACCATGGTATATATGCATTCGGGGATGCAGACGTGAAGAATGTAATACGAAACATTGAGCTTGCCGCGCAAAAGAAACATAAATGCGTAGCAGGCAAATCCGTATATAATATCGCTGCCGGCTATAAGACCCATGGGAAGCTTGACGTCTTCGGGAAAGAAAACCTTGTTAAAACTTCCTGCCATGTAGCCTAAATACATGTAAAGGATTGCGTAAAATCCCATATAGGGACTTAAAAACACATCACAAAGAAGGCCCGAAAAAAAGCCCGACAACAGGCCTGTTCTCTGCCCTCTCATAAGTCCCAGGGATACAACTGTTATAAGCAAGAGGTTGGGCGATACGTTGCCGAAACTCAATGCGTTAAACAAAGTCCCCTGAAGCACAAAGGATGTAATTATAAGCACAACGTTTACAATAGTTCTTTTCATGGAGTATTATTCTAACTTCTCAGCCTCTTCCATGTCCTTTTCGGTGATGTTCTTCTTTTGATCTAAAATTACCAGGACTTCTTCGATATTTTCAAAGTTGACTGCCGGAATCAAAAGGCCGGATTTGGTAAGGTTGTTGGAGTCATTTTCAATGGTCTGAATATAGCCCACCAAAATGCCGGGAAGGTATTTGTCGCTGATATTACTGGTTACGACTTTATCGCCGATGCTGACGTTTTCTTTGGAATCAAGAAGCTGCGAATATGAAATTACACCGTCGTTGATAAGTTCAAGAGAGCCCGAAGTAATAAGGTTCTCCGAGGAATACAAAACAGTGGCGGAAACATTGGTATTGTCTGAAATAATGCTGGTGACTCTGGCCCAGTCGGGACCTACCATTGAAATAAAGCCCACGAGCCCGTTGCCGGCCACAACATTCATGTTAAGCTCAATGCCCTGGTCGGAGCCTTTGTTGATAATAAAGTTGGAAAACCAGTTGCTGGCATCATGATAAATGACTCTGGCGCCTGTTTTTTCATAACCTTCATAGGCCGCGTCAAGTTCAAAAAGTGTGCGCAGATTATTAAGCTCATATTTGTCCTGCATGAGCCTGGTGTTTTCATCTTCAAGTTCGGAAACTTTCGCCTTTAAAGCTTCATTCTCACTGATTAAATCGGTAATCATGACAAGCTCGTCTTTCTTGGCCGAAAGTCTGGAACCGATGGCCGATATTCCTTTCTGGTACGGAACAATAATGTAATTGACGGCAAATCCCATAGGTTTGTCGAAAATGTCGGTAACGAAAGTCACCACAAGCATTATTGAACAGATAATGGTTAAAATAAAAAGGAGATATTTACTTGGTAAAGTAAATTTTTCTCCCTTTTTTTTGATAACAGGACTCATTTACCCATTCCTTCTATCGAGTATGCAACTGACTTGTAATTATCGTCTTTGATAATCTTGGCAAGACCCAAAGCCACGCTCTTCTGAGGGTTCTCGGCGATGTTGACTTTAAGGCCGGTGCCGTTTGCAATTCTTTCGGCAAGTTTGTTGACCATGGAGCCGCCGCCGGTAAGATAGATACCGTGACGATAAATATCTGCGGAAAGTTCCGGAGGGGTACGCTCCAAAATCACCTTTATGTTATCAATAATTGAGTAAAAATGCTCTTCAAGGGCTCTGTTGACAATATCCGTGGAAATCTCACGTTCAACGGGAAGACCGGTTACAATGTCGCGGCCGTATACAACAGCGTTTTTGCCTTCGGCTTCAAGCTCGGACAAATGAACCTTAACGTTCTCCGCCGTCTTACCGCCTATGAACAAAGAAAACTCTTTTCTGACAGCATTCTTAATGGCTTCATCAAACTTAAGTCCGCCGATTTTAATAAGACGGCTTAAAACGATACCGCCAAGAGAAAGAATGGAAATCTCCGTGGTGTCAAAACCTATATCAACCACTAAAACACCCTGGGAATTCTTAATATCAATATCCATTCCGAGGCCGTCCGCAATGGCCTTTTCTACTACCATAATCTTTTTGGCCTTAACGTTGCTTTCTTTGATAAGGTCGTAGAATGCTCTTTTTTCAACTTCGGTAACGTCGGTGGGAACCGCAATATAATAGTCGGCAGGCTTAACATTGTTCTTCATAAGAGCCGTAATAAAGAATCTTATGATAACTTCCATGTTGTTAATGTCCGCAATAACACCGTTGGCCAAAGGATAGGTAATGTTGATGTTACCGGGAGCCTTTTCATACATTTCGTAAGCAGAATCACCGTAAGCAAAAACACGTTTTTTGTTCTCGATGGCAATCATGTTCTTCTCCATCATGATTTCATCGTCTGCTCTGTTATATATTCGTATATTGCTTGTTCCCAAGTCTATTCCGAATGAGTTGTTATTCAAAAGTATTTCCTCCTGTATGTAACCGATTTTTCAAGTATAAGTGAAAAATGCGCAATAATCTTTTGGGGTTAAAAAACCATCAATAGATATACTACCACAAAACATATGTATGTGCAAAAAAAGTCTTTCTTAAGAATTTCAAATTATGGATTTGTCCTTTAAAACCTTAAGAGAAAAATCAAGGACTTTGTTAAGGTCGTCGTCGAAATCGTACTTGTTAAGCCAGATGACTTCTTTTTCCCTTTTAAACCAGGTAATCTGTCTTTTGGCAAAATGTCGTGAGTCCCTTTTGATGCGATATACGGCTTCATCGAGGGTGATTTCGCCGTTTAAATACATTAATATTTCCTTGTACCCAAGGCCTTGCATGGAAACGTCCTTGGCGGTTAAGCCCTTCTGCTTCAGAGCTTTAACCTCTTCCACCAGGCCTTTTTCAACCATTATGTCCACGCGTCTGTCTATTTTTTCGTAAATCTTATCTCTGTAATCGTTAAGTACAAAGAAAGCAAAATTGTAGTCCGACTGCTTCTCGTACTGTTCTTTGTTGTGAACGCTGATAGGTTTGCCTGTCTCATGATAAAACTCCAGAGCTCTGACAACACGCTTTTCGTCATTCATGTGAATAATCAAAGCGGTCTCGGGATCAACCTCACGCAGCTTGTCAAACATGTATTCCGGCCCCTTCTCACGATACTCGTTCAAAAGAAAGCTTCTGATCTCGGGGTTCTCACCCAGAGATTCCGAAAAATCTATGTCATATAAAAGTGCCTGAATGTAAAAGCCGGTGCCGCCGGCAACAATGGGAATTTTACCATGAGAAATAATCTCGGAAATGGCTTTTTGAGCCAGTTCTTTAAAGGATGCCACGTTAAAGTCTTCCGTAGGTTCAAGCACATCAATGAGATAATGTCTGATACCCTGCATCTCTTCTGTCGTAATCTTGGCAGAGCCTATGTCCATGCCTTTATAGACCTGCATGGAGTCGGCTGAGATCACTTCACCGTTTATTCTTTTGGCAAGTTCAATCGCAAAGTCGGATTTGCCCACCGCAGTGGGTCCCGCAACTATAACAAGGGGTAAAGGCATCAGACAATCCTCTTAAATTTCTTCTCAAGTTCGGTCTCGGTAATCCTTATGAAGGTAGGTCGTCCGTGGGGACAGTTGTAAGGATTGTCGAGAGCAAACATCTGCTTCATAAGATTCTGCATCTCAACAGCCGTAATGTGCTGACCGCCCTTTATGGCTGCCTTGCAGGACAAAGAAGCAAGTTTTTCAAGTATAAATGTGGGCGGGAAATACCCGTCTTTTTGAATAAGTTCATCCAAAAGTCTGTGGAACAGCTCGTCTTCGTCTATTCCGAAAAGGTTAAGAGGCACACTTCTTACGGCAAAAGAATTAATGCCGAACTCCTCTATTTCGTAACCGATTTTTTCAAAAACAGGAAGGTATTTATTCAAAGTTTCGCTTTCAACGGGCGATAAATGCAGGATTTCGGGCGGATTAATCATCTGTCCGAAGCTGCCGCCTTCACTGTTATAGTTTTTTAAGAAGTTTTCATAATTAACCTTCTCATGAGCCGCATGCTGGTCGACAATATAAAGGCTGTCATCAAGCTGCATGAGCCAGTAGGTCTCAAAACACTGACCGATTATGCGGTATTCGTGCTCCTCTTCTTTGTTAAAAAGTTTCTTGTCAAAGAAAGATTCCTGAACAAATTCGGGAGCCTTTTCATAGGTAAAGGCTTCTTTTCTGGTGGTTTCAAAAGGTTCGGGAGCCTTTAGAGTTGCTTCAGGCTTGATAATTTCGGGGCAAACAGGATTAGTGACATCAGTGTCATCTTTCTTTTTCTCTTCTTCGTCCTCTTCTCTGACAGGATTAAAAAGAATGTCCTCTTCTTTTGGCAAAGAATCCTCAAAATCAATCGTAAAAGCATCATGCCCGGGCTCAGATTTGTGCTCTTCATGCAGTTCTTCAATAACCGGCGTATCAACAACCGGCAATTCGGGATCCGCAAGTTCATCGGAATCGGCTGAAACCGTAGGGATTAATTCTTTGTCCGTAAAAGCATCCTGAATAGCCTTGATAACCATGTCCGAAACAAGTCTTGAATCGTCAAATTTAACCTCAAGTTTCTGGGGATGTACGTTTACGTCAACTCTGGCAGGGTCAAGGTTAATATGAAGCACGCAGAAAGGGAAACGGTGCTTCATCAAATAGTTACGATATACCTCTTCAATAGCGGTATTGACAACCTTGGAGTTAGAATATCGGTTATTTACAAAGTAAATCTCACCGTTTCTGGCCTGATAGGAAAACTCAGGTCTGGCGGTAAATCCTGTTATCGTGATACCTTCCTCGGAATAATCCACAGGAAGCAGAATATTGTAGGTTTCACGACCGAAAATATGGAAAATAACATCTTTCAGGTTGCCGTTGCCGGGCGTAGAAATGCGGGTCTTGGAATTAACAATAAGCTGTACCGAAACGTCAGGTCTCGACAGTGCAAGCTTTTGAAGCATATCCTCCACCAAAGCTGCTTCGGCGGTAGGTGTTTTTAAAAACTTTCTTCTGGCGGGAGTATTGTAAAACAGACTTCTTACGATAATAGTGGTACCGTTCGGAGCTCCGATTTCGGAATTCTCCATCAATCTTCCGCCTTCAACCACTATACGGGTACCGAGAAGCGAATCCTCAACCTTAGTAATCATTTCGGTTTTGGAAACGGCACTTATGGAGGAAAGAGCCTCACCTCTGAATCCGAGAGATGCAAGGGTCTCCAGGTCATCTATTGTGGTAAGTTTGCTGGTGGCATGGCGAAGAAAAGCTTTGGGACATTCATCCCTCTCTATTCCGGAGCCGTTGTCCGTAACTCTTATGAGTTCCACTCCGCCGCCCTTAATCTCAACGGTTACCGAAGTGGCGCCTGCGTCGATTGAGTTCTCAACCAGTTCCTTGACCACGTTAACCGGGCGCTCCACCACTTCACCGGCGGATATTTTATCGATTGTTTCATTACTGAGTAATGTAATCTGTTTCATAAACCTCCGATTTAAGCCTTCCATCTGTTATTAAGCATTCCCTGGAACTTGGAGAGCTGATTCAGAGCGTCAAGAGGCGTCATATTGGTAAGGTCGAGGGTCTTAAGCTCATTAATAACGTCCTCGTCTTTGACTGCCTCAAACAAAGAAATCTGCCCATAGTCCATGTCGTCTTTTTCAGGCTTCTTTTTGGTAGTATCGTTCTTTATATTGACATTTATGTGATGAATTCTGTCCGTAATATCATTGTCGGAAAGTTCGTCGGCAATTTCCCTTGCGCGGTTAAGGACAATCTCCGGAATACCCGCGAGTCTGGCAACCTGAATACCATAGCTTCTGTCAGCGCCGCCGGGAATAATCTTTCTTAGGAAAACTATGTCGTCGCCGTCTTCTTTGACAGCCACACAGTAGTTATTAACGCTTGAAATCTTGCCTTCAAGTTCCGTAAGTTCATGATAGTGGGTGGCAAATAAAGTCTTGGCACCGAGTATTTTTTTGTTGCTGATATGCTCAATTACCGCCCAGGCAATTGAAAGGCCGTCAAAAGTAGAGGTTCCGCGACCGATTTCATCCAGAATAAGAAGGCTTCTCGAAGTGGCGTTTCTTAAAATATTAGCCACTTCGTTCATCTCAACCATAAAGGTACTCTGGCCGCTGGCAAGATCGTCCGATGCTCCGACTCTGGTAAAAAGTCTGTCCACAACACCGATATTAGCCTTGGAGGCGGGCACGAAGGAGCCTATCTGGGCAAGAAGGACAATCAATGCCACCTGCCTCATATAAGTGGATTTACCGGCCATATTGGGGCCCGTAATGATACTTACCAGGTTTTTGTTGTTGTCAAGCTTGGTATCGTTGGGAATGAACAGTCCGTTCTCCATAATACGCTCCACAACCGGATGGCGGCCTTCTTTTATCTCTATGACACCATTGTCATTAAGTGTGGGACGCACATATTTGTTGTGCTCGGCCACATAGGACAAAGAAGCAAACACATCAAGCTTCGCGATTGCTTTGGATGTGGCATATATTCTGTCTACAGCCGCAGCAATGGTATCTCTTACATTACAAAAAACATCATACTCAAGACCGAAGAGCTTGTCCTCTGCGTTAAGAATGGAGTCTTCCATTTCTTTTAACTCTTTGGTGGTATATCTTTCGGCATTGGTAAGTGTCTGTTTTCTGATATAATCCTCAGGCACAAGGTCTTTAAAGGAATTGGTAACCTCGTAATAGTAGCCGAAGACTTTATTGTACCTGATGCGAAGATTCTTGATGCCGGTACGCTCGCGGTCCTTTTCTTCCAAAGAAAGAAGCCAGTCTTTTCCTTCGGTTTTGGCCTTACGGAAGTGATCGATTTCTTCCATGTAGCCGTCCTTGATAATGCCGCCTTCTTTTAACGTAAGAGCGGGCTCTTCCAAAATTGCATCATCAATAAGCCTGTATAAATCGGACAAAGGATTTAACTCCTCTTCGATTTGAACAGACAGCTTGGATTCAAAGTCCTTAAGGATGGTCTTAATATGGGGTAATATGTACAAAGAATTCTTGAAGGCTATAAGGTCTCGCGGATTGGCGGTCTTATAGGTGATTTTGCCAAGAAGTCTTTCAAGATCGTATACTTCGTCAAGATATTCCCTGAGTTCGTCTCGATTAACCGGGTTCTTGCAGAGTTCTTCCACAAAGTCGAGGCGCTCGTTCATGGTTTCTTTGTCAAGAAGAGGCTGTTCGACGTAGCTTCTTAAAAGTCGTCCGCCCATGGCTGTCTTGGTCTTGTCAAGAACCCATAAAAGCGAGCCGCGCTTCTGTTTCTCACGCATGGTTTCAACAAGCTCAAGGTTCCGTCTTGTGGAACTGTCAAGATGCATAAACTCGGAAGAATCGTATGCATGTATGGTAGAAAGGTTCGAAAGGGAATTTTTCTGAGTCTCGAAAAGGTAAGAAAGCATAGCTCCGGCTGCGATGGTACCGGATTTGTAATCAAGAAGCCCCAACCCCTCAACCGAATTCACTTTAAAATGTGTTTTAATGGCTTTTAAGCATTCTTTTTCATCAAAATGATGTGAATCAATGGTGTTAAAAGAAAGCTCTGTTCTGTCCTTGAAATTACCGAAGGGGAAATCCGACATCATAAAGGACTCATTGCAGATAATCTCACGGGGCGAATATCTGATAACTTCATCCAGTATGCCTCTTATGTCCTTAACCTCGGTAAGATAGAAATCGCCTGTGGTAATATCGGCTACGGATATGCCGGAACCGTTGTCGAGGTAGCACACGCACATAAGGTAATTGTTGGTGCGCTCATCCATCATTGAAGTGTCAAGATTGGTACCCTTTGACACGATTCTTATAACTTCTCTTTTAACAAGTCCTTTGGCAAGTTTGGGGTCTTCCACCTGTTCACAGATGGCTACCTTGTAGCCTTTATTAACGAGCCTGTTAAGATAGGAATCCACAGCGTGATAGGGAACACCGCACATGGGAGCTCTTTCTTCCTGTCCGCAGCTTTTTCCCGTAAGGGTAAGCTCCAGTTCTTTGGATGCAATTTTGGCATCATCAAAGAACATTTCGTAAAAGTCTCCGAGTCTGTAAAAAAGGATACAGTCGGGATATTCTTTTTTGGTCTCCAGATACTGTTGCATCATGGGAGTAAAGTCAGCCACTTTTTTATCCTGCCTTCTTATTATTCGATAATTACTCCGTCATAGTAAAATCCGTGGAACTCTGTCAGTTTAACCTTTTTAAAAGTTCCGATTAAGGATTTGTCACCTTTAAAATGAACAATGGTATTTTCGGACATTCTGCCGTCAAGATATGCCTCGTCCTGTTCGTTGATACCTTCGCAAAGAACAGTAACCTCACGGCCGTCAAAACGTTTCGTACGGGTTCTGGCCATTTCCTGAACCGTGGAAAGAACAAGGTCAAAATGCTTCTTAACCGTCTCCTCATCCACCTGGTCTTCCATGGAGGCAGCAGGCGTACCGGTTCTTTTTGAATAAATAAAAGTAAACGCATTGTCAAACTGCGCTTTTTTAATAACATCTACGGTTTCAAGAACGTCTTCGTAAGTCTCTCCCGGGAAACCGACAATAATGTCAGTTGTGATGGCTATATCAGGCATAGCCGCACGAATCTTATCTACCAAAGTAAGATACTGTTCTTTGGTATAACTTCTGTTCATGCGTCTTAAAACTTCTGTGGAACCGGACTGAAGAGGCAGATGAATATGCCTGCAAATCTTTTCAGACTCAGCCATAACCTTAATAAGTTCGTCCGATAAGTCCTTGGGATGAGATGTCATAAATCTTATGCGTTCAAGACCGTCAATGGCTTCAACCTTCTTTAAAAGTTCCGGGAAAGAAACCTCATCATCAAGCCCCTTTCCGTAAGAGTTAACGTTCTGGCCAAGGAGCATAATCTCAACAACACCGTCTTTAACAAGTTCCTTAATCTCAGCCACAATTTCTTCGGAACATCTGCTTCTTTCGCGTCCTCTTACGTAAGGAACGATACAATAAGTGCAAAAATTGTTGCAACCAAACATAATGTTGATGCCTGACTTGAAAGAATACTTGCGTGCCACGGGTAAAAACTCAACTATCTTGTCGGTCTTGTCCCATATCTCCACAATCTGTTTATTCTCGGAATACATACGCACACAGTACTCCGCAAAAGCAAAAATGTTGTGGGTTCCGAATATAAGATCCACAAAAGAATAACTCTGCTTAAGCTTGTCAACCACAGACTGCTCCTGAGTCATGCATCCGCAGAGTGCTATTTTCATATCTTTGTTTTTCTTTTTGTGGCTCTTGAGGGCTCCGAGACGGCCGAAAACACGCTGATTGGCATTGTCTCTGACGGTACAGGTGTTGTAAATTACAAAATCCGCATCGTCCTCTTCCGTTTCAATAAAGCCCGCATTTAATAGAATTCCCAAAAGTTTTTCGGAATCTCTTGCGTTCATCTGACAGCCGAAGGTGGTAACCTGGCAGGTAAGCTTTCTGCCGAGAGCCTTTTCCTTTTCGGCGACTATATCCTTAAGTATGTCCAAATATTCAAGCTGTTTTAATTCTTCTTCGTTTAAGTTCATTATTTCCTCAGAAAGCGTGCTGAAACTTCTTCAAGTTCCTCTTTGGTCGTAAGTTCCGACACGCATATATCCATTTTAATGTCATTCTCCGTCACAGGTATCTCGTCAAGAATCTGCATGGAGAAACAAAGTCCGCACTTAATAATACCGGGTTTGTTGCTAAGATAAATATCATAAAAGCCCCTGCCGTAACCCATGCGGAAGTTTCTTTTGTCAAAAGCAACACCGGGCACCATCATAAGAACAGTCTTGCCGTCAAAGTCCTTCATGTTAAAGGCCCGCTGTCTGTTGCCTATGGGCTCGGAAATGCCTTTATATCCCTTAACAAGCTCACCCGTGGTGGTTATTTCGTAAAATTCCATTCTCGATTCGGTAAAGTTATCAAGGACTCTTGGCAAAAAAACACGTTTGCCTTCAAGCAAAGCATTCTCGACAATCATTAACGTACCCACTTCACCGTGAAAGTCCGCATAAGCCATAATGCAGTCTGCCTGAGCATACAAAGAAGATGTAATAAGCGTCTTCTGAATGGCCTTGGATTTATCCTCCCATTCGCTGGCACTTATGGCATCTCTTTTTTTAATAAGTTCACTCCGAATTTCCCTTTTTTCTTCCATGACACCCCTAATCCTGTTTCTTTTTCTTTAATCTTGTAACCGTACCGTCTACTTCCTGTATCTCAATATTGTCAAGCTGAGCTTTCAGGTTATTCTTGACGGAATCTATGTAAGCCCGTCTTAAAGCCGCCTGCTCTGCTTTTTCTTCTTCCGTAAGAGGGCGGGCTTGTGATAAATGATAAAGCTCGTTTATCCTCTTTATTTTTTCATCCATTGTCATAAATCGTCTCTCCTGAAAGGCTTAAATGCAGCCGCTATCTTCTCCGCAGCCTTCATCCCGTCCATGGCGGCTGAAGTAATGCCTCCCGCGTAACCTGCGCCTTCTCCGCAGGGGTAAAGCCCTTTTATATTAAGCGCCTGAAAGTTTTCGTCTCTCGTAATTCTTACAGGCGAAGAAGTCCTGGTTTCAACCGCACTGACTATTGCCGAATTGTCATTAAATCCGGGGATAATGCGTCCGAAATAATCCATTCCTTCAACCAGCGTCTGTGATATTTCGCGCGGAAGCACGTCGCTGACCTTGCCCATAGTGTAAGCACCTTTGCAATTGGGCGTAACACGCAAGGTTTTATGATAATCGGTTTCGTCAAGATTTTCCCTGTCAAATACTTCGGCTTTAAAATCCCCATAGAGTTCCGAAGGAATATTGCCTGAGCCTGCCTCGTAGGCTCTTTTCTCCAGTTCTCTCTGAAAACGGATACCGCTTAAAGGATGGTCATCGCCGAAATCCTCTCGGCCCACGGTAACCACTATAGCGCTGTTGGCATTCTCGCCGTTTCTGCCGGAATAACTCATGCCGTTAATGCAGAGCATACCTTTCTCGCTGGAAGCGTTGACCACGTAACCGCCGGGACACATGCAGAAAGAATAAACGCCGCGACCGTT
>CAMNCH010000030.1 GCA_946534145.1 uncultured Lachnospiraceae bacterium | reverse complement strand
CTGAATACATAAAAATCATAATCATTGTGCTCGGCCCTGATAACAAGCTTATCAAGGTTGGTGTAGCCTATATCGAACTCAACCTTGCCGGGATCGTCCACAAAAAGACCGAAGCATTCTGTTCCGTCATCAACAATGAGGAAATTCTGGGAAGCATACAGTGATTCTTTGGTCTCCTCATGATGAGGGTCGTCGGAATTGTTGCTGACATACTTCCAGCCCCGCTTATTGATGCCGCGGACAGTCTCCCCCAGGCCGAATACCATATCCTTGTCCTTCAGGTTATAAGTAAAAGTACCGAGCTGCGGGTTGTATTTAAAGTGGTCCGGAGTCCCTCCCGAAGCCGGCACATCTATCACTGTCGCCCCGGTTTTTAAAGGTGTTCCGAATACATATTTTTTTATATTGTTAAAATCAGACATATGTGGATCCTCCTATGATTATTCATTATATCATAAATAGACCGGGAGAAAATCTCCCGGCCCATGTCTGATTATTTACAATATTCTTCAACAGCTTTACTTACGAATTCCGCAGTTCCCTTGCCGCCTGCCTTGTCGATGTTTTCGGTAAATTCATTGCCGCTTGCATACATTTTGCCAAGACCCGAAAGGATATCCTTGGTGCAGTTGTAGAAGTGTTCGCTGATGTAGTCGCGTAAGCGTTGCACCATTTCCTGAGCTTCTTTGGACTTAGGGTCACGTCCCACTATCTTACCAAAGTCAGCGAACAGCTTCATGAAGTCATCCATCACTGTTTTGGTGTCCTCCTTACTGCGACCGGAGGCCTTCGCTTCGTATTCTTTGTAGGCGGGTGTATTGCCCCACTGCTCCTTGGCCTTTTGGGCGTATTCGTCAAGCTTGGTTGTATCAAATGCTGAAAAATCCATTTTGTTTGCTCCTTTCTTTTTAAGTCCACGGGCAAAAGAAATAAGATTCTCCAAATGTTCTTTCTTAAGTGTCAAAAGCTCTATCTGCTGATTTAAAGCCTTTTCTTTGTCAAAGTCCGAACTCATTATTATGGTCTTAATCTCTTTAAGGGGAAACTCAAGCTCCCTGAACAGTAAAATCTGCTGAAGCGTCTCCAGGGCCGTATCGTCATACAGCCTGTAGCCCGACTCGGTATACTCCGCGGGTTTTAAGAGGCCTATGTTGTCATAGTACTGCAGAGTGCGTATACTCACTCCGGTCAGCTTGCTTACTTCATTTACAGTCATCATGGCTTGTCTCCCTTCCGTGTGATTATACCATAAACTATTACGTAACGTCAGTGTCAAGTGTTTTTTACATTTATTCCTGTATTTTTTATGGCAAAAGAAAATGCCCTAAACACAGGCTTTCCGGGCTCTGCTCAGGGCAATTTTTTACATATGGATTTGTAAGTTCTTACTTTTCACGATTGATTTTACCGTTTTCCACACGATAAACCATGTCGCATTTCTCTATGGTCTGGAGTCTGTGTGCGATGATGACAAGAGTCTTCCTGCCATGGAGTGCGTTGATGGATTCCATGATGGCAGCTTCCGTATCGTTATCAAGAGCCGAAGTAGCCTCGTCAAGAATAAGCACTTCCGGATCGTTGTAAAGGGCTCTCGCAATGCCGATACGCTGTCTCTGACCGCCGGATATTCTGATTCCGCGTTCACCGATTTCGGTATCAAGGCCGTCGGGAAGCTTACGAATGTAATCCGCAAGGTGCGCCTCTTCAAGCACCTCCCACACACGCTTCTCATCAATTTTTTCTTTGGAAACACCGAAGGCAACATTCTCGCGAATGGTTCCGTCCAGCATGTAAATCATCTGAGGAATATAGCCTATGTTGGCAAGCCAGCCGCGATAATTGTCTTTGGTATTTACATCGTCAGCATATACTCCGCCGTTTTCGGGCTTTAAAAGTCCCAGCAGAATGTCCACGATAGTGGTCTTGCCGGCACCCGAAGTACCTACCACTCCAACCGCCGAACCAATGGGTATCTCCATATCGGCATTCTCAAAAATGTATCTTTCGGTCTGGGGGTATTTGTAAGTAATGTTCTTAATGCTGATGCCCTTTTTGATATCAAGTTTGGAGTCTGCGGGCTCCGCAAAAGTCATATCAACGTTCTTATTGTCTATTTCTTCAATAAGATTGTCGGAAACGTTCATTAAGAACGGCTTGAAATATGATATTGCATTGAGCTGATTGTTAATCTTATTGGCCGAAGGAAGAAGTCTGTAAGCCGCAGCCACAAGACCGCCGAGAGCCGACAGCTGCGAACCGATATCACCTCCACGTATCAAAAGAACTATCATGCAGCCCATCATACCCGCTATGGTTACCGTCTCAATCAAAAGCTTGGGCGTGTTGTTGTAAAGGGTATATCTCTGAACAGCGTTAACATAGCCGTTACCGCATTTTTTGTATTCTTCCACAAAGTATTTCTCTGTGCCGGTAACCTTGACTTCCTTGATACCCTGAACCATCTGGGAAATCTGCTTAAACAGTCCCGAATAGAAGTCCTGGTTTTCTTTGCCGGAGCGCTCCATAACCGGCTTTAAGACCTTTGTAATGACAAACATCACAAGGATTAAAAGAACGGATATTACCAGACAGAATATGGGAGTTGTAATAAACATCAGCGCCACAAGGAAAAGGCTGACCATAAGCTCGGTGGCAAGTGTCAGAAGAGCCTGCACCAATCCGTACATATTGTTTACGTCCGAAGTAATGCTTCTTTGTACAACCGCTGTGTCCGCAAAAAGAAAGAACTCGTAATCTCTCTTAATGTAGTTACGCATAAGTCTCTCGGAAGTTCTGAACTGATTCTTGTATACGAATGCGTAAGTTAACTTCCAAAGAAGGAACAGGTACGCATTTTTGGCTATAAAAGAAACTATCAGGAGCGCCATCAAAAGAATGGAAAAGTTTCTTTGGCTGAGTCCCAAAAAGTCATATACAGTCTTAAGTATTATATTGGTCTCTAAGGTTTCGGGACTTGCCACAACTCCTATAACCGCCATGACAAGAAGTGTAGCCGCGGTTTCAAGTGCCGCACCGATTACCATGAGAATTACCAGCCCCAACATCTGATGCTTCTGTCTTTTGTCAAAAATTCGCATCAGCTTCTGCCAGATTTCTTTCATAAATTCTTTTCCTCAAAATGTATATTAATGAGCCTCTGCTCGAAGTCGCGCCTGTTTTTATTGGCAAGAGTCGAAAGAATGAGGCCCGCAAAAAACGACTGAATGGCGGCGATTACCACGAATCCGCACACAATCAGCGTAGGGAAGCGGCTTACCAGACCGGTCTGAAAATACTCTATCAATACAGGGATAAAGAAACCCACCGAAACCAGGGTAAGTATTATCGCTATTGTATTAAAAAACGCAAAAGGCTTGTAGTTTTTGTAAAGCTTGACGATGGTCAATAATACCTTAATACCGTCCGAATATGTGGAAAGTTTGGAAACGGAACCTTCGGGTCTGTCCCTGTATTCCACTATGACGTTTCGAACGTCCATGTTATTGTATACCGCATGGATGGTCATTTCCGTCTCTATTTCAAAGCCCTTGGACAAAATCGGGAAGGTCTTGGCAAAGTTAAAGCTGAAGGCTCTGTAGCCCGTCATAATGTCCTTGATGTCAGTCTTGAAAAGCCTGTTTATGGAAAACCTTACGAAGCTGTTGCCAAAGTTGTGGAAAGGACGCTTATTCTCTGAAAAATATGTGGAAGAAAGTCTGTCACCAACCACCATATCAGCGCCGTCATCGGTCACAAGAGTGCACATTTCGCGGGCATATTCCATGGGATAAGTATCGTCACCGTCTACCATCAGGTAGCACCTGGCATCTATTTCCCTGAACATCCTTCTGATAACGTTTCCTTTTCCCTGAAGATGTTCTTTCCTGACTATAGCGCCGCCTTCTTTGGCAATTTCCGAGGTCTTGTCTGTGGAATTGTTGTCATAGACATATATCACCGCTTCGGGAATATTGGCCTTCACATCGGCTATTACTTTGCCTATGGTCTTCTCCTCATTGTAGCAGGGTATCAAAACCGCTATGCCGTCCATTAAGCTTCCTCCTAATCTTCAGACTCCTGTCCAAGCCCCAAATACGCATTTTCATCCAGATACAAATCATAGTCGTCGTAGGATCTGACATAATTAAATCCGTATGTGTCGGGAACTTCGGTAATCTTTTTGTCGTTCTTAAGGATGAGGTAAGGTGTGTCGCACGCTCTCAATGCCTGCGTCAGCCCCTGCATATCTATTTCTTCCTCCTTAAGGAACTCATCCACATTGCTGTACTCGTTGAAACCGTATCCCATCAGAACCGTCCTGCCGTAAGCCAGACACACATAAGGCGTATACTGTCTCACATACTGAATGTGCTCTATCGGGAAACATGCCCGAACCTCACGGCCCTCAACGATAATGTCATCGCATATATCCACAACAACCTGCGGAACATGATACGAATTCTCAGCCTTGGAAAAGTGCGGGTTAATATAAATATACCTTCCGGACACCATTATAACAGCAACCGCCAGCAAAAGCGAAACCGGCCTGAACCTTCGCGGCACCATTTCTATAGCCTCAACCAGCGCAAAGCACACTATAACGGCATAAGGAATAATCCACATTATCCTGTAAAGAATCTCTCCGTCATCGGCCCTCTCCATATAAAAGGACCAGAGCGGGCAAAAGAAAATCGCCAGCACAAACACCGGAAGCCACACCGTAAGTGCCTTCACCACACCCTTTTTCAGCTTAAGCCCCAGAAAAACTATGCTTGCAAGAAGCAGAACAAACAGGAAGCCTTTACCCGAAAAATCTCTTAAATTGTCAAGTATTCTCTCCAATTCGGGCCTCCTATCTCATTTTTAAGTATAACAGCACGGTTATCATGCTAATCACAACCGGGAGCCCTGTCGCAACAGCGTTTTTAAGCCCCTTTCCCGTGGCAAACATCCATATTACCGCTCCGAGGAGCATGATGGGCACCAGAATATTTCCGAGGAGACTGGACAAAGCAGCCGCTCCGGTAATAGCAAAAACCGCAGTAAAATCCCTGAAGCCCACTTTTCCGCCTTCTTTGGCAATTTTAAAAAGCTTGTAAAAGAGAAGCGGCAAAATAATGCATGCCAAAGCTTCTTTGCCCTGGCGGGCGCGGGTGAGCATGAAAGTCCCGGCCGTGGAAGTGGAAACATTTGAAAACAGTTCGAAAACTGCCGCAAGTATCAAAAACATATAACGCTTCTCACGATTCTCCGCACCGAAAAGAAGCTTCGAAATCTCGTTAAAGATAATATAAGTCAATACAATGAGCATAGGCGCCAGCACCGAATGGGACAGCGTTGCCGAATCTATGCCGCTTACCCTTGCAAGAGACGAAACCCACATGGGAAAGGGAGCAAAAGCGTATCTGTAGGGTATGGGTGCAGGTGTTCCTATGTAGGCGTCAAGCAGGTACATTCTGTCTGACGCTTCGGCAACTCTTGCGGTTGCCACGTAAAAAGAATCATCTCCGTCCGCATATGCGTAAAATACGGTCTTATACAGCACGAACAGCACTATGCTTAGGAATATTCCGAGATAAACAATCTCTGAACCGCTTAAGGGCTTGCCTGTCGGTTTTCCGGCTCCTTTACGAGCTCTCATAATCGTTACGATAAGACCTGCCAGAAGCAGTAAAAGGTAAAGCCCCATAAGAACCGCTGCAAGAAGCGACAGTCTTTTCTCAAGTAAAACAAGCGGAACGCCCACAGCAAAAGCAAGCGCCCACTCAATCGCAAAGCCGTACACAACAGCCATGAGCCGTCCTTCATCGTCACGTCTTATTAAGTTGCCCATGCCTGTTGCCGCTACCAGCATAACCGCAACAAATAAAAGCGCTCTTACAATCAGCATACAGTCTTTTTACGCTCCGTCAAAACAATCGCAGCCGTGAGCCAGCCCACAACCATGAAAAGTACATTCCTGTAATCATATTCCCGCACGCATATAAATGTTCCGTACAAAGAAAAAAGAAAAACCAAAGCCATCAGGCCAAAAGCTGCCGTCTTACCCGGCAGTTTTTTTCTGCCGATGATATCTACCACACCTTTTATCAAGTACAAAACCGTCAAAAGAAGCATCACCGCCGAAGAAAAAATATAATAAATCTTTGATATCTTCGGAGCTTCTCTGAAAAGATAATTTAATCCGCTTGAAACGGAAGTATCAGTCAATTGCTTTAGAAACACAAAAGCCGTCGAGCCCGGTGCCAGAAAATACAGAAGCTCGTCTCTTACAATGTCAATTCCCCAATAGCCGAAGCCTTTCTTAAAGGCATTAGAGTACATAAGTTTATACAAGGCTCTGACATCCTCAACGCTCGTCAGTTCTTCGTATCGATAGCCAAACTCCATGGAAAGCTTTTCCGGACTTCTGTCGCAGTCAATGAGAGAAACCGAACCTGTAGTTCCGAGTGCGTTTTCTTCCCAAAAATCCACGAGTACTTTATTCTCATATATTCGTGGCCACACCACTCTCTGTGCTATAAGAAATTCCGTGCTTCTGTGTACTCTTCCGTAAGCCTTGTCATCTCTTATAAGCCCATTTGTCAAAACCGGAACCGCAAAAGAAAGAACAATCAAAACCGCAAGAACAGCCTTAACCCTCTTGTTCCTGATAATGTCACCCACAAAATAAACAATCCCGGCAATCAAAAACAAATATGCATAATCCGGATTGAGAAAGCCTGCCGCAAGGGATGCTCCGGCAGCGGTGCATATTCTTTTTACGCCTGATGATGTGCCGAAAGCCGCCCACAAAATCGTCAAAACGCATGCAAGTGCCAACGCGTTAGGCGAAACTGCTGTCTCGGCCTGCAAAATCAGCGGATTGGTCACTATGATAAGCGCTGCCATATTGCCGACGCGCTTCTCCAAAAGGCTTCTCAAAAACAGAAAAACGCTTAAATCAAGCAAAAGAATCTGAAATATCTGCAGAAGTACGCCATGACCCAAAAGCTTCACCAAAAGAGCATACAAAATACCCATGCCGTCATCAACCTTAAGGGAATCGGCCGCAAGGATGTATGTGTGGGCCACATAGTCGTTTTGCAAAATACCTGTATTCTTAAACAGCCAAAAAGCCGCAAAGACTGCCTGGATGGCAATTGCGGCATAGGCAAAGTATTCAATTACTTTTTTGAACTCAATCTTTTTATCAGACTCCATAGAATGCCTTAATCTTATTAATTACAAAGTCGCAGTCAGCCTCGCTGAGCCCGTAATACATGGGAAGTCTGGTAAGGCGCTCGCTTTCTTTGGTGGTGTATACGTCTTCACCGTGGAAGCGGCCGAATTTCCGACCTGCGGGAGCTGTATGGAGAGGAATGTAATGGAATGCGGAATAAATACCGTCTTTCAGAAGAGCATCGATTAATGCGGTACGTTCCTTGATATCCTTACATTTTATGTAGAACATGTGAGCATTGTGCTTGCAGCCCTCGGGAATGGTGGGAAGCTCCAAAATTCCGCGTTCCTTAAGGGGCTTGAGGCCTTCATTGTACTGATTCCATCTTGCAAGACGGAAATTGTTAATCTCATCGGCCATTTCAAGCTGAGCGTAAAGGTATGCCGCATTCATGTCGGAAGGAAGGTAAGAAGAACCGTAGTTCTGCCAGGTGTATTTGTCTACCTGACCGCGGTAGTACTTGCTTCTGTCGGTACCTTTTTCTCTGATAATCTCAGCTTCTTCAGCCATCTTTATATCCTTAATGAGGAGGGCTCCGCCTTCACCCATGGAGTAGTTCTTGGTTTCGTGGAAAGAAAGGGCGCCGAAATCTCCGAAAGTGCCGAGAGCCTGTCCCTTGTACTCGGACATGATACCCTGCGCGGTATCCTCTACCACGTAGAGATTATGCTTACGGGCAATCTCCATAATCTTGTCCATCTCACAGGCCACACCCGCATAATGTACGGGAGCGATTGCCTTTGTTCTGTCGGTAATGGCTGCCTCAATCTTGTTCTCGTCAATATTCATGGTATCGGGACGAATGTCCACGAATACTGCCTTGGCTCCTCTTAATACGAACGCATCCGCAGTGGATACGAAGGTAAAAGAAGGCATTATTACTTCATCGCCTTCCTTGATGTCGCAAAGAAGTGCGGCAAGTTCAAGGGCATGTGTGCATGAAGTGGTGAGAAGAGCCTTGGAAGTGCCGGTTTTTTTCTCCAGCCATTCACTGTCCTTTTTGGTAAACTCTCCGTCGCCGCAGATCTTCATATTATCCACAGCCTGCTTAATGTAGTCCATTTCTTTTCCCGTAAAAGGGGGAACGTTAAACCTGATCTTGTAATCAGCCATATCTTTAACCTCTGTCTTTCTCTATTCAGCCGTCAACATAGTGAATTTATCATTCGTGTAAACCGCCGTATAATTGTATTTTGAAATAAAATCCTTAAGAATACTTTGCTTTTTATTCTCGGGATTGTTTAAGATTGTATTCCATTCTTTGTCCCCCACTATGACCGGAGGCAAGCCGTTTCCCGTATCGGCAATCCTGCCTTCAAGTTCCTTCATGTCCGCCTCGAATTTGTCGGTTGAAAAGGAAGCCAGGCTGGGCCATGCCGTAGAAATAACAGGTTTCTCCCGAAGATAAAATCCGAGTCCCGACACATCTCCGTACAAAAGAACGCCTCTGCCCGCAAGATTCTCACGGTTAAATTCATCCATGAAGGACTCAAGGCTCGCTTTATTGGCTTCGGTCGTCATCATGCCTTGCGCAGCAGGAATGGCTGTAATCTCGGCCGTTCTGGCATTATCGTAGTCACCGTCGCGGAAGGTGAAATTAAATCCAAACATCACACTCTGAAATACAAACAGGAGTGTCAGCAAAAGAATTGAATATCTTATTCCCCTGAAATACTCGTTGCCGGAAATGAATCTGACTAAGAGCCATAAAAACAGGGGCATTACAAAAAACATATTGTTGATGTTGGTATAGATATCATTATTGCTTCCGATGGGTGTTATGGCAATAATAACTATACCGGCAAAAGCAATTATTCTTTCGTTTGCATCGTTTCTGCGATTAACGGCATAGATGATAAAGCATATCAGCATTATCGAGAGCATCAGAGCGCCGAAACGATATATGGAACCATAGGAACGATAATCTCTTGTGAAGAGGTCCTTTTTGTAAAGGAAAATGCAAAAGCCTGCGGCAATAATCGTCGTAAGCGTATACCTTAGCCATGTAAGCTTCGTGGGAAGCACGAGGAAAGCGAGCATGGACAGCACCAGCAAAAAGAAAGTAATCTCTATCCACGGCCAGGTCTGAACATATGCCCTGAGGGTCTGTCTGAGCATTCCCGTTACGGTGTAAGAAGCTGCCTCACCGGTCATAAAGAACAGCTGATTGATGCCGGTAAAAATGGCTCCGAAGCCCCTTGTGATGCAGATTAACACAACTCCCGGAATCAGTCCCAGGAAATATCCCCACACACAATTGAGGGTTTTAAAAAAACCTTCTTTGAAGGAAGTGTCCTTAAGAAGACAGTAGGCCCAGAGAACCAATATAAGTGCGACTTCGCAAACGTTGGAAACACGCACCCAGAAATTGGTGCCGAGCACAAATCCCGCAGCCACCAAAAGTCCGTTTTTCTCCGTAACCATTCCTTTGTACAAAAGAACAGCTCCCAAAAGGAACAGCATGTATGTCAGATAATTGTACAAAATAGTGGTAGGGCACCAGCAAAGACCCACAGCGGCTATGGTACCGATGAAAGACAGTTCTTTGGCCACCTTAACGGTCTTTGTGAAAAAGAAATAAGCAATAAGAGCCGTAATGGCCTTGAACACTCCCGTATACACATTCATCATGAGAAGTGTGCCACCCATGGGGAGCTTTACAAGAAGGCTTCCCAAAAGATTTGCATAGAAGGTGGATACATACCACATGACATCCATTTTGTCTGCAAACAGGAAATTGGTAAGACTGTAAGTTGAGTCGGTAATGTCCGCTCCCTGATTGACCTTAACAAAACAGAATAACAATATCAGTACCGGGAAAAGAACGCCCGTAATTACCTCATAAGCTTTCTTGTTCCTGACTATGTTTATTTTTTCAAATAACTTTTGTTCCATTAAATCAAATGTTCCCTTTTATGTTCTTGGTATGCTCACGCACGATGTATTTTGGACGGCCTTTAACCTCCTCATAGATGCGCGCAAGATAATGGCCGATTATGCCGAGGCTCAACATTATAAATCCGCCTATTAAAAGCTCCAGCAGAATAACGGTGGGGAAGCCTTCCTGAGCATTACCCATGAAGTATCTCACCAATGTCTGAATCCCCAGCACCACACTTCCGAAAATTAATACAATACCAAGAAAAGTAACAATCTGAAGGGGCAATGTAGAGAAGCTTGTGGCATTGTTAATAGCGTACTTCATAAGGCTCATGAAGGACCATTTGGTGCTTCCGAACTTTCTCTCCTCAACATCATACTCAAGCTTGGTGGATTTAAAGCCTACCCAGAAAGTAAGAGCTCTGAAGAAAGTGTTGCGCTCCGTAAGGCTCAAAAGAACATTGACCACTTTTCGGTCAATAAGCTTGTAATCCGAAGTGGAACGCATGTCTATCTTAATAAGTCTGCTCATGATGCGGTAAAAGAGACCCGCGCACATCTTATGGAACAAGCCTTCGCGGCCTCTTGAGGACTTGACGCCCTCCACAACTTCGTAGCCTTCGCGCCATTTGGCTACCATCTCGTGAATCAGTGCCGGAGGATGCTGCAAGTCGCAGTCGATGACTACGCAAGCGTCTCCCACCGCAGCCTGAAGTCCCGCAAAAATAGCGGCTTCTTTGCCGAAGTTTCTGGAAAAAGAAATGCCCTTAACACGCTCGTCCCGTTCAGAAGCATCAACAACCTTGTCAAAGGTTTTGTCCGATGAGCCGTCATTAACAAATATAAGCTCATAGTCAAAGTCCTCGGGATCAAGAATCGTCTTAAGGGTATTCACCGTATTGTCAATATTCTCCTCTTCGTTGAACGAAGGGATTACAAGAGATATTAAATCAGCCATAAAAAACCTCTTCAGTGCATGTTCTCGGTCTTAACATACAGCACTCCGTCCACAACCTTAGTAGAACCCTTGCCGGGGAAAGAAGGCATCGCCACATATTCCTCGGAATCGTAATAATTGGCCTCATCGGGCATCAAAAAGTTAAATGTGATACCCATGTAGTGCTTGTAAAACAGCTCATAATTGCGGGGAGTGTAAAACAGCCAGTTTCCGCCCACGTTAAGCATATGGTCGGTAACATCGGCGGTAATGTCCACCACCGGGAAATTGTCTTCTCCCACAACACCTATCATGTAAATCGGTATGCCCTCATAATAGCCTTCCGTCTGCTCGATTCTGTCCGCAAGTCTTAAGCAGTAAGCGTAGGTTCTCTCATATTTTTTCTCGAGATTGAAATAGCCCACATTCAGAGCCAGAACGTTGCATATAATACATACAAATGCGGAAATCGTTACGGCCCACTCAATAAGATTCTCGCGGGCTCCGTCACAGCCTTGCAGGAAGTTCTCTATAAAGGCCACCGCTATTATTCCGAATACCACCCACTGATATCTCATGAGCGAGTGATAAGTAATATCCTTGGATATTATCAGCATAACATTGGTGAAAAGCGGAACAATCACAGCCGTAACCGCAAGTATTAAGTAGAACCAAACACTCTTAAACCACTTTTCCCTGCCTGCTCTGATAATCAGCACAGCGGCAAAAGAAACCGCCAGCACCGCCACCGCTGTTAAAGCAATGGGATTGGCAAAAAGAATATGTCCCTTAACCGTAAAGGCGACAAAGTCCTTGTAAACCGTCTTAATCGTTTCAACAAGAGAGATGCTCTCAGCCGCGGAATTCATACCCTGGTATGTATCGAGTTCTTTGCCCGTAACAGTCAAAAGTATCTTAAGCACCGCATAGTAAAGGCTCACGCCGATAACGCCCATGTAAAGGTATCTGAGGCTGTTTAAGAGCTTCTCCTTCAGCCCCGTCCGCTCCGCAAAAATCATAAGCACCATATAAAGGCTTAAGAGCATTGCCACCGGCAGATACGCCTGATAGGTGCCCATACTGAAGGCCAGAAAAACACCGCCCAAAACAAACCCAAACTTAAATTTCGGAACCGCATACACTGCAATAACCGCAAGCATAAGTCCCATCATATATCCGTCCATGGTAAAAGAATACGCAAAGTTGGACGCAAGAGTCGGAAACGTAACCAACAGTCCCGATATCATCACCGCAAACAACGGTGTCTTTATTCTTAAAAGTTTAACAAGGAACACTGCCGTAACCGCCAGATACAAGAGAGACAGCACACCGATTACCCAGTGAAGGGAGTAAAAAGAAGACACTCCGCAGGCGGCTCCCAAAAACCAGCGGCCGGAAGTCAGCATATTTTGGTCAAAGTACAAAGAATCCAGTCCGTCGTGATTGGGCACATCAAAGTTCAAAGCAGGCATATGTGCTATAAGGCCGATAATAACGGCGCTTAAAAAAGCAGCCCGCCCGTCACGCCCGAGGGCTTTATTCACTTTTGAAAAAAAGTTTCGGGGAGAAATCATTTCTTAATCATTTCCTCTACATGATTCAATATATTATCCGCCAGAATTTCATTGGCTTCTTCCAAAGTATGAAGTCCGTCATAAAGGTATGACTTGTAATTGTCCGCGTTAATACCGGACTCATGGAAATTGTCCACGCAGATAATACCGTATTCGGAAGCTATTTCCATTTCTTTGGCCACATATTCGGGAAGAGTCCCGCCGCCAAAATCTTTCGTATAGCAGTCCTGCTCGGAATAATCCAGCCAGGTATATATGGGAGTGGCAAGAACGATAACCGCATCCGGCAATGCCTTTTGCAAATTCTCTATAACCGTCCTCAGGGCTCCGCCAAAAGTATATGTATTGTATCTGTCTGACAAATCGTCAACCGGCGCCCCTGTCAGGTAATCGTTGACACCGTGCTCGACAATGATATATTTTACTTTTTTTAAATCCGTCTTCTGCAGCTCCCTTGAAGCGGTATTCCATCCTTCGGGATAGGTATACGATCCTGATTTATTGGCTAAAATCTGGAGTGAAAAGTCTCCGTTTAAAAAGCTTTTTGACAGTTCAACCATGGAAAAAACCGGGGTGGTATTACCCGGTGCGGCCTCTGCCAGGGTCTCACACATGGACATTCCGCCGAAGGCAGCGTTTAAAGTCTTTCTGCCACTTTTTTCCTGCAAGAGATACGGGATTGTACCGGCTTTATAATATCCGGCCATTACGCTGTCACCCATACACAGGATTTCATAATCGGCTGTTTTCTTTTGATTAAAAAAGAAAATCGCAGGCAGGAAGCATATTAAAATCAATATCATTGCGACTGCTGCCGCAATTATCTTATTCTTCATGTTTAATCTTTTCTTTTACAACGTACTGGGGCGAGTTATTCATGCTGATATATACTCTTCCCACATATTCGCCCACAAGTCCCAGCATCAGCATCAGCATGCCGCCGATAAACATAAGGGCAGTCATTAAAGCCGAGTAGCCGAGGGGAATATCGGGTACCAGGAATTTCTTGATAATGGTGTATAAGCCGTATAAGAAGCCGCCGGCCGCGCAGAATGCGCCGATACCTGTAGCAATTCTTAAGGGCTTAACGGAAAAGGCGGTAAAGCCGTTTATCCAGAGATTTAACAGTTTGCCGAAGGTGTATCCCGAAGAACCCACCTCGCGGTTTCTGTGATTAACCGGCACATTTACAATGTTTCCGGTGGCTCTTAATACCAGACCGATGACATAGGGATAGGCATTCTCATACCTTATCATGTCATCCACCACGAATCTTTTTACGCCGAAATAGCTGGACACGAAAAGTTCTTTGGGCTTACCGAGGAGCTTCTCCGCCATTTTTTCATTCATGAATGTACCGAAGTTTCTGAAAGCGGAATGCTTCTTTTTGGCATAGCTGGCATAAACGGCATCATAGCCTTCGTCCAGTTTTTCAAGAAGCTTGCCCACTTCGCAAGCGGGAGTCTGACCGTCATCGTCAAGGCAGATAACGTAATCCCCTTTCGATTCTCTTAAGCCGGCCATCAAAGCACCGTGCTGACCGAAGTTTTTGGCAAAGTTTATTCCCGTAATATTCGAATGTTCACTCACCAGAGTTTTTATGGTCTCCCAGGTATTGTCGGGAGACGAATCGTTAACAAGAATTATTTCGTAATCGTATGAAATAAGGCCTTTCATGGTCTCATCAATCTCATCCACAACCTTCGGAAGGGTTATCTCAGATCTGTAGCATGGAATAACAAAAGAAACTAGCATTTTAATCCTCTCATTTCTCTTTGTACCCAATCGTCACACAAAAAGGGCATCATAAAGTATTATACTCTATGTGCCCCTTTTTTCAAAGAATTTAAACGATATTCTTTATTAAGTTTTCCTTACGTTACACTTTAAATCAAATGTGATAATATATGTGTTGAACTTATTTTTTGAATTCCAAGGAGATTATTGTGAAGCAGTCCGGAGAAAGCATTAATCCATTCTCAAAAGAAAACTTCATAGGTATAAAGGGTTATCTCGCCATATTGATAATCATTCACCACTTGTACCAGTTTACAGCCTTTCTTTCCGATACTTCTTTCGGGTATGCGCTTTATCTCCTGGGGCATTACGGTGTTATATGCTTTTTGTTTTTGTCGGGATTCGGGCTTTTTTCTTCCTATCTTTCCAAAGGAGACGCCTACATTAAGACATTTCTCAGAAACAGGCTGCTGCCCTTTTATTTGTCATACATTTTTTTCGTAATCATTTACACAATATACGGATTAATTAATCACTCTTCGATTTCTCTCAATCTGATACTGCGCTCTCTTACATGGGGAGATACCGTAGTCTTTTTCGGATGGTATTTTCAGACCGCGCTCCTTATGTATATTATGTTTTTTATCCTTAAGCTTGTGATTAAGAACGATACAGCCTTTGTGTGGGGCCTCGGGGCAGCGGTTCTTTTATTCATCTTCGTGTACTACTTTTTCATTTCATCGCAAAAAAACAATTATGAGCCTGCCTTTTCATTTTTCCTCGGCGTTCTCTTTGCGTATATAAACGGGCAGAAAAATACACTTTTCTCAAAAAAGCCCGGCATCAAGGCAATATGCGGATTGGCGGCCTTTCTTTTGCTGGCTTCGTTTTCAACCTTATATAATTTCAGGTATAACGATTACCAATGGGTAGCTTCTTTTTCGGATTTCATCTATCTGTTGCTTATGATGATAACCGATTTTTCTCTTGTTTTCTTTCTGACCGCCTTTATTTCTGCGGTGGGAAGGAGCGTTCCCGGCATCATCAGCAATCCCGTCAGCCGCTTTTTCGGAATGCACTCAATGGCCATTTACGGCATCCAGGGTCTGTTTTTGAGTTTCTGGATAAATAAAATCGGCAACCGCCCGCTGTATCCTGTGGTTGCCGTTTCATGCATTATAATTTTCAGCATCCCTGTGCACATGTTTCTGACATGGCTCAAGAAATGCATAATCTCGCGTAAGCCTAACCAATCTTGCTAAGAATCAGATCCATCATCTCTCCCACGTTCTTAAGCTTGGCTACTTCCCCCATGTTAAACTTAATTCCGAAGCATTTTTCCACAGCAACCACGAGATTAATGTGCTCAAGGCTGTCCCAGCCCTCAATGTCATTGGCGGTAGTGGCGTCATTGACTTCGATTGACTCGTCGTCAAAAACGTCTCTGAATACTTCGTTAAGTTTACTATATGCTTCTTCTCTGGTCATTTTCTTTCTCCCTTAAGTCTTACTCTACGTCAATATATTTGTTTTTGTCTGTGTAGCCTTCGGAAATGTCAAGTTTCCATTGGGTATTTCCTTCGGCATCCTCAGAAATCTTTTCAAAGCCCAGTTCTTTGTAGAATTCTTTAACCATGGCGTTTTTGGCCGTGGGATAATAATATCCTCTTATTTCCCTTACACCATGCTCCAGGCAAGTATGCACTATTTTATCAAGAAGCGCAAGTTCCATGTCTCTTTTGAGCACGCGGCAGCTCATAAGCCATAATTCCATGTGGCAGACTGCATCCTCCACACGACCGATTGCTACCGTCACAACACCGTTATCGCCGAACTTGTCCGCAAGTTTGCCGTAAAAAGTAAGTCTTTCTTTGGCCGCTTCCTCGATTTCACCCTGAGTGTAGCGTCTGGTGGTGAGGTTAAACTGATTGCTCTTGTTGGTAAGCTGAGCTATACGCGCCATGTAAACCGGCTCGAAAGGCCTTATAACCGCCTTCATTTCAAGAGATTTAAGATAATCGCCGTAATTCGTAAAGGTCTTAAGAGTCTCAGCGCGCCTGATATTAGCCTTGTACATCTCGTTGCGGGATAAATCGTCCTTAGAAAGTTTTAACACTTCAAAATAGCCGTGTCTGTCAATCTCCCGCATATACTTGTCGGGAGTTGTAACCGCAGGAACCGCTATTCCCTTGATGTTGGCCTCCACTATTTCTCTTTCGGCAGGGTTGTCGTCCACAAAAACAAAGCTGTCAGCCCCAAGACTCAATTCACCGGCAATGGTCTCAACGTTAATGCTCTTAGGCTCCCAGTTGGCCTTAATGACCGTAAAATCATCGGGCTTTAATGCGCCCTCCTCGTGATTCAGACCCGCCAGAGCGTTTTCTTCCTCGTTCTTGGAGGATACATTCAAAAGAACGCCTATGTCCTTGTGAGCTTTAAGATACTCCTGAAAAGCAAGGAACGCCTCTCCTTCGGCTGTTTCTTTGCCGATTTCAAGGTTCTCTGGTCCGTCATCGCCTACCACACCGCCCCAGAGGGTATTATCAAGGTCAAGGACAAAAGCCTTCTTGTTTTTGCCGTAAATCGCCTTAATGATGTGGCTCAAGCTGTAGGAAAACTCAGGAATGGCCGGAACCGCAACCGCATACTTGTACATGTACCAGTAAAAGGGGTCAAAGAAAGTATCAAGCCCGATCCTCGCTGCCAGATAGTTTATGTCGTGTATAAAGAAATTCTCGTGCGAGGCCGCATACTCGCTGAATTTTGCGTTAAGTCTGTTTACAAAGTTTACGTGTCCGTGAGTGTTCACGCAATCGGAGTTGCCGAGCAGTCTTACATTCGGATACTCCATGTTATTCTGAATGATGGGGCAACCGTATTTTTCGCGAAGATGCTCCCACATTCCTTCAAACTCGCCATAGACCGAAGCAAGCTTACCTTCCACTTCTTCGGCACTGTCTCTGATTTCGGGGTAATTCCTGATATTGACGCTTGTAGTGTGAATAAAAATAATATCCGGCTTAAACTCCACAAGCTTTGGAGCATCAAACATTGCGTCCTCATAGTATTTATTGTACTCGGACTCATAAAACTCCGCTTTTATGCCGTTATTTAACAAAAACAAATCAAGAAGGGCCTTTATGTCATTGGTGGTGGACCCTCCGAGAATTGCTATCTTTTTCTCAATGAATTTAGTATCCTGAGACAGAAGTTCTCTTCTTATGCTTTTCTTTTTACTGAGTAATCTGTCCCCGTCAAAAGGATATTCCAGTTCTTTCATAACTTTTCAGCCTTTCGGTATCAGAATCCCTGATAAATAAATGCCGCCGAAGAAAAACCGCTTCCGTAGCAGCCATAAATCAAAACGCTGTAAATCAGGCCCGCATAAATAATCCATCTGAAGACTATGTTCTGTTCTTTTAACAGTTCTCTTATGCTCTTACCCGTAACAGCCCTGAGTATCCCGGCTATTATCACAACAGCCATGTAAAAAACAAATATGGAGAATTCGGTTCTGTCTACACCCATTTCCCACAGTTCTCCCGTGAAAAAGATCCAAGGGTTGAACACCGTCACCGACAATTTAAGGTTTCTGAAGCCCACCAGAAGACTTCCCGCCCTGAAGAACGAAAGACCCGTTCCGAAGAACAGCCATGTTCTCAAAACCCTGAATACCTTCCAGGAAAAAGCTTCTGTATTGATACGAAGGGCTTTGTTAACCTTATCAAACACCGACGACAACGCTTCTCCCAGAATGATGATAATACCAAACAGTATTCCCACACCAAAGATATAGTTATAGCCGCCGCCGTGCCAGAATCCCACAAGGAACCAGGAAATCATAAGTCCCAGCCAGGTGGGGATTTTTTTGCCGTATTTCTTGCCGAATTTATTCTTTGTAAACGCTGTAATCTTCTGCCAGGGGCCCGACTTAAGGATAGGGTAGAGCACGTAGTCTCTCAACCATCCGCCGAGAGTGATGTGCCATCTTCTCCAGAACTCCTCAAGGGTCTGCGACAAAAACGGCAGGTTGAAGTTCTCGGGAAGCTTAAATCCGAACATTTCTCCCGCACCGAGGGCTATGTCGATACATCCCGAAAAATCAGTGTATAACTGAATTATAAAGAAAGCATTCGCAACCCAGATAAACAATCCCGGATAGCGGTAAGGATTGTCATAAACCGTATTGACAAACAAGGCTATCCTGTCCGCAATCACCAGTTTCTTCATGAAACCCCATGCAATACGGGCAGCACCGTTTTTAATGTTGTCATAAGAAAACTTCACGCCGTCGCAAATTTCTTTGCCAAAATCCTCATACTTAACAATGGGGCCGGACGCAAGTATGGGAAAGAAGCCTGCAAATGCAAGGAATTTGAAAGGATTCTTTTGCACTTCGCCGGTCTTCCAGTAAGCTCCCAAAACATAGGTAATCCACGAAAGCGTATAATATGAAATGCCTATGGGGGCAACACCAAAATCCTTTATTCCGAAAAATGCAGACTCTTTCATCAGAATCAGGGCTGCCGCCAGGACAATAACCGTTCCGAAAGTAAGAATCCTGCTTTCTTTTTCAGATTCGGAAACCGAAGTTCTGTAAGCTGCCGCGTATACCAGAGCAGCCTCAGCCAGCCATATTGCATTCTCAAGTATAGAGTTACACTTGAAAAGAAAGAAGCCGTTGGCCAATAGAATGGCCAGAAAGCGAACCTTGCACGGAAGCACGTAATACATAACCGCGGTGCAAAGAAGCAATATTAAAAACAAGAAAGATGTAAGTGCCACTCCGACCTCCGATTAATCACAAGATATCTTTTACCAGGACCACTCTGCCCAAAACACTGTCATATATCACAAGTAAGTTGCCCACTGCACTGACGTATTTAGCGCTTCCAAACAGCACTTCATCATAATGGCCTTTGCCGTTAACCATGGGCTTAACATACATAAAATCACTGTCATTAAGTTTATAGGCGAAAGTCTCTCCGTCCGGCACTTCTTTAACGAAACCATCTCCCGAAACCAGAGTGCCTCCTGATATGCCCACATTGCCCTCCGGAATAAAGTCCCTGAGAATGTATTCTGCCTCATCGGAAATACCGTTCCATCCTTCTTTTAACGTCAACGAATACATCATTCCGTCCTCGCTGTTCATAAGCTCAAATACCTGCGCAAGATCGTCGCAGTCCATCAGTTTCCTGCTCAGTTCCTCGTGTTTACAGATTCTGACAGCATCATCAAACAGTTCGTAGCCCTTTTCTCCACGTCTGTCAGCCACATCAAAATTGTCCGTAATGTATTCGCTTAAAAATGCACTGATTTTTTGAGCTCCTGACGTCTTTGCATGACGTCCGTCAGACATATCGTCCACATAATCGAAGCCCATTTCATCTGCATAAAAGTTTAAGTCCACATGTTTAATTCCAAGTTCATCAAGATACTTGAAATTGCCGTTCATATCTGCCCTTTGCACATCTCCCAGGAATCCGGGAAGCTGAACAAACAAAAGTTCAAAGCCTTCTTTTTGAGAAAGAGCATAAAGTCTGTCCACCCAGTCTTTGTTGGCGTCACTTATTTCATTGACAATTTCATTGTTAAACATAACCGGGGCAGGTTCATCACCAATTCCGTCATAACTGTATACATAACCGAGAGTTGCAGTATTCTCCGGTTTATCAATAAAATCCCATTTTTTTATTTCTTTGTACCGGCTGTGAATAATGGGCCATCTGAGATAGTAATCCCACACGGTATTTTTTTCCGTCTTGTCATTGTCCGGAACTATTGAATTAACCACGTCAATAAAGTTCCGCGAGTTACGCATGGAGAGGGTATTTCTGTAAACATTTCCCTGAACCAAATAAGTGTCTGTTTGGAAAAGTATGCCTGACACAACCACAACTTTCGGAGACTGTTTCTTAACAAATTCCCTGATGTAATAATATGACGCTTCCCGGTCCTGCCCGGAAATTGCCGCATTAAAGCAGGCTATGCCGTCTTCTTCCCAGAAAATCGCAGGATTAATACCGCAATAAACTATGCTTGAGCCAAAGAAAGCCACATCAGAAATATTATCCGGGAGGTCGTACATTAACTCCATCGAGGAGAAGTAATCCCCCGAGGTATCCTTCCATTTGAAGACATTATAAAGTCCTGCTGCCCCCAGAGAAAGAAGCAGCAGGAATATTACGGTTCCGACTATATCCTTAATTACGTGTTTTTTAGCATCGTTCATAACTGTTGATAACACCTATTACATAATCCTGTTCTTCACGTGTCATTCCGTTGTAAAGAGGGATGGAAAGTACGGTTTTGGCATATTTTTCGGTAATGGGGAGACTACCTTCCCTTACCCCGAGGTAAGCATATGCCTCAGAAAGATGAGGCGGAATCGGGTAATGAATAATAGTACCCACATTCTTACTGTCCAGATAGGCCGCAAGCTCATCCCGCTTCTCACATCTTATCACAAACTGATGCCATATGTGGGTAGCTCCCTCACGAATCTTCGGAAGTTCTATAGCTTTATTGTTAATCTCTTTTAAATATCTTTCGCAAAAAGAACGCTTCTCGTCCTCAAGCTCCTGCATGTGGCTTAAACGCACGCGCAAGAGGCCGGCCTGCATCTCATCAAGTCTCGAATTAACGCCCACAACCTTATTGTAATAGCGCTTCTCGCTTCCGTAATTGCGAAGCATTCTGATGGTGTCTGCAATTTCCGGGCTGTCTGTTGTTATGGCACCGCCGTCGCCGAAGGCACCCAGGTTCTTGGAAGGGTAAAAAGAAAAGCATCCTATATCACCAAATGTACCGGTAGTCTGCCCCTTAAATTTGGCACCATGTGACTGAGCGCAGTCCTCCACAAGTTTAAGGTTGTGCTTCTTACATACGGCGCAAATCTCCTCCATATTGGAAGCCTGCCCATAAAGGTGCACCACCAGAATAGCCTTGGTCTTGTCTGTAATCTTTTCCTCAAGTTTGGAAGCATCTATGCAGAAATACTCGTCCGGTTCCACAAATACCGGTGTCGCGCCGTTCATGGTAATGCCCATGACGCTTGCAATGTAAGTGTTGCCCTGCACGAGAACCTCATCACCCGGTCCGATGCCGAGAGCCCTGAAGGCAAGATATAAAGCATCCAGACCGTTTCCCACGCCCACAGCATATTTGCTGCCTATATATGCCGCAAATTCTTCCTCAAAAGAAGCAACTTCTTTGCCCAGAATGTACCATCCCGAGCGAAGCACTTCTATTGCTTTGTCCTCGAATTCCTTTTGATATTTAAAAAAACCTCTGTCAAGCCTGTTGGTTGCAATCTTCTCCATCTGTCACCGATTCCTCTTTTTTATCTTTATAAGCCCAGAATTTATTGGCCACGAAATTAAGCGGTGTGATTACAAAAATAAGAATTATAGGCGCCACTATAGCGGAAACGCCCCATTTCTCCACCATCAATTTCAAAAGTGCGGTATGCAATATCAGTCCAAACAACGCATAGGAAATATACGTCTTAATAAAGGTCTTCCACCAGACTCTCTTAACTCCGTCTTCAGCCTTAAATACGTACTTGTTACTCCAATAGCATGCATTTACCACGCTGATAGAGAACCCCAGAAAATTGGAAAGTTCCAGACTCAGTCCCACAACCTTATAAAACAGTTCAAAGAAAATGTATGAAACAAGGGTATTGGAAACACCCACCGCCGCATACATTACAAACTGCCATATCTTCCCGTATTGCTCCTCACTGAATTTCAGCCTGAA
>CAMNCH010000029.1 GCA_946534145.1 uncultured Lachnospiraceae bacterium | reverse complement strand
AGGGCTGCCGTGCATAAACACGACAGCCCTTTGTTCAAACCGATTAATTCTGTATAACGTCTTCGGGAAGAGCAATCTTTTCTTCCACGACTTTCTTTTTCTCGTAGCAGGAGAAAGAAAAATCAATCTCGCCCTTGTCAAGCTTCGGTGTAATGAGTGAAACAACAGGGACAATTACGAGGCCGCCCACCATTGCGATAGCGCCTGCGTTAATGGGGTTGGCCCATTTGGTGTACATATTGGCAACGGTGAAGCCCACCGCAAAGATGAAGCCTGCCCATACGCCGCCTCTTGTGGCACCCTTCCAGTAGAGACCGTAAAGAAGGGGAGCGAGGAATGCGCCTGCAAGTGCGCCCCATGAAATACCCATAAGCTGAGCGATAAAAGTGGGAGGATCCATTGCTATCACTACTGAAATTACTATGAATACCACGATGAAGATTCTCATGATGAGAAGTTGTTTTTTCTCACTCATCTTCTTCACGAAATTGTCTTTGATAAGGTCGAGTGTAAGGGTGGAACTGGATGTAAGCACAAGGCTTGAAAGTGTGGACATTGAAGCGGAAAGAACCAGCACTACCACGATACCGATTAACAAATCGGGGAGTTTACTGAGCATGGTGGGGATGATGGCATCGTATACAATCTTGCCGTCAACCGTGATGGAGGAAACATCCGCAAGACGGGCAAAACCGCCGAGGAAGTAACATCCGCCTGCCACTACAACCGCAAAGAATGTGGAAATAATGGTACCGCGTCTGATGGAGCGCTCATCCTTAATGGCATAGAACTTCTGAACCATCTGAGGAAGTCCCCAGGTACCGAGGGATGTAAGGATTACAACACCGAGAAGGTTAACCGGGTCGGGTCCGAAGAAGGAAACAAAGGCGCCGTTAAGCCCTTCCGTAACTGCCACATCGCTGGGCATTGCGGAAAGATTCTTGTAAGCTTCATAGAAGCCGCCGTTGCCGTTAATAACGGATACCACAACCGCCACAATACCAAACAGCATGATGATACCCTGTATAAAGTCGTTGACCGCCGTTGCCATGTAACCGCCGAGGATTACGTATGCTCCGGTAAGAACAGCCATAACTATTACGCAGACTGAATAAGGCACATTAAAGGCCATACCGAACAGTCTGGAAAGTCCGTTATAAACAGATGCAGTATAAGGAATCAGGAATATAAAAGAAATCAAAGCCGCAACGATTCTGATGGCTTTTGAATGATATCTCTTACCAAGGAAATCGGGCATGGTAGCCGAATTAAGATGCTTACTCATAACCCTCGTACGGCGTCCCAAGATAACCCATGCAAGAAGGGAACCGATCAGAGCGTTACCGATACCGATCCATGTGGATGAAAGACCGTATTTGTAACCGAACTGTCCCGCATAACCTACGAATACTACCGCGGAAAAATAAGATGTACCGTAAGCAAAAGCCGTAAGCCACGGTCCCACGTTTCTTCCTCCGAGGACAAAACCGTTAACATCGGTGGCAGCCTTACGGGTGTAAAGTCCCACTCCTATCATTACGGCAAAGAAAACTATCAACATTATAATTTTGCTGAACATAAAAACCTCCCATAGCCTTCATTGTTATGTAAACTTTAGCGATTAAAAGCGTTACGCTTTATCGCTTTAAAGCACATTAGTATAATAATGCGGGGCGATTAAATTGTCAACGAGTTTTTTTATAAAACACTTTTCTTTTAATGCAGATATGTTACTATCATTTGGGATGGTTAAATTAGAGGTTTAAATTTATGACAAAACATGAAAGACATCGTGAAATCGCCGACTGGATATGGCTTACCATAGCCACGATTATTCTGGACATCGGCGTATATGTATTTAAATTTCCCAATAACTTCACCTTCGGCGGAGTTACGGGTATTTCAATGATTCTTGCCAGAATCGGCAGCCTCTCACCTGCGACTTACAACCTGATTATCAATATGGCTTTGCTGGTAATCGGCTTTATTTTCTTAGGAAAGAGTTTCGGCATCAAGACGGTATATGTGAGTGTGTTAAACTCTCTGCTTCTTGAATTTATGGAATATGCTTTTCCCATGGACAAGCCCCTCACCAATCAGCCGGTGCTTGAGCTTATATTCGCAATCATTCTTCCTTCCGTGGGCGCGGCCATTTTATTTAACCGCGGTGCCAGCGGCGGCGGAACGGATATCGTAGCCATGATAGTCAAAAAATATACGAGTTTTAACATCGGTACCGCTCTCTTCCTTGTGGACTTAAGCATCACCGTTTGCGCATGCTTCGTATTCGACGTTGAAACGGGTCTGTTCTCCTTTACCGGACTTATGGCCAAATCCCTTGTAATTGACGGTGTAATCGAGAATATCAACCTGTGCAAATACTTTACCATTATCTGCGACGACCCCGAGCCTATCTGTAAATACATTACCGAAACCCTCGGCAAAAGCGCCACAGTATTTAAGGCCGAAGGCGCCTATGCCCACGGTGAAAAAACCGTTGTTTTATCCGTTATGAAAAGAAGCCAGGCAGTCATGCTTCGTAACTACGTACACTCCACCCAGCCCGGCTCCTTCATCATGATTACCAACTCAAGTGAGATAATCGGTAAAGGTTTCCGAGGATTAAACTAACGGTATATACAAAAGAAGGTCAGCGAAATTACAACCGGGCTTTTTGGGCAAGGTTCTTTTTAAGACTGATAACAGCCCCAATGCATATGCAGACCTGAATCTCAACGCAACCGATAGCCGAAAAAGCAGTCTTAGGCATCAGAAAAGAAAAAAATGCCGCGACTGCAGCGGTTATTAAAAAGATTATCAGTGACCGTACGGTAATCATCCTGCCATCCTCTATTCATATTTCTTAATGTTAACATCCACCATTTGCTTATATACACCATTTTTGAGTTTAACAAGTTCATTATGGGTGCCTTCCTCAATAATGTGTCCGTCTTGCAGACAGATGATTTTGTCCATCTTATACGTAAATGCCAGCCTGTGAGAAATAATGATAACCGTTTTTCCTTTTGAATCATCCAATATCGTATCGTATAGTTCATTTTCGATAAGCGGATCAAGATTGCTGGTAGGCTCATCAAGAATTAACGTCGAAGCACTGCATACATACATTCTTGCTATGGCTATCCTCTGAGCTTCTCCACCCGACAGTTCTACTCCGCTGTCTTCCATCTGGTTTGTAATGGCAGTATCGATGCCTTTTTTCAAACTAAGTACCTTATTAAGCATTCCTACTTTTTCTATGGCTCGTTTTACGCTTTCATCACCTACATTCTTTCCGACTCTAACGTTATCCCCGATAGAAAACGGATAAATCGTATAGTCCTGAAAAAGCACTCCAACCGCATTTCTCAGCGATGAAACCTTATAGTCGTAAATGTCCCTGCCATTTATGATGATTGTCCCGGCACAGGGTTCATATAGTCTTAACAACAATTTAATTATTGTGGTCTTTCCTGCCCCATTGCGTCCTACAATGGCTATCTTCTCACCTTCCCTTATGACAAAAGACACATTTGTGAGCGCCTCCTGAGTCGCATTAGGATATGAAAAGCATACATTTCTAAACTCAATCTCTGAAATGCTTTTTAGTTCGATTGCTCCGTCTTTATCCGATAGTTCAGGTTCATTCATGAAATTTTCATAATGAGTGATATAAAGATCGTTTTCATATATGGAATTGCATGATGACAGTATTGAAGCTATGGAAGACTTAATGGTGGAATATGAATTGAGCGCCACAAAGAAATCCCCCAGAGCGATTTTGCCCCTGACAGTCTCATAAATAAAGTACAGAGAAGTAAGCAATGTCTCAAAATGAGAAACGATTGCTACCTTTAAACTGACATTGCCCCCTCTTTTACTCATTCTCTCGACTTTTTCTACGATTCCGTCAGTTGCTTCCTTCTTTTTTTTGTATACAAAATCCTTTAACGAATTAACTCTTATGTCTCTCATGAACTGAGGCACATAAAAAAGCCTATAGAGATAGTTGAGCTGTCTGTTATCCCTGTTAACCTCCATTTGATAATCAAACATAATCTTCTTTCTTTTACGTTCAATCATAAGCTGGGCTACTATAATACAGATCATAAAGATAAAAACAGCCTTATTCATCCATATTAACAACGAAAAAGCCACCGTCAGGTTAATACAGGCCGATAACGTGCCAAAGAAAATATCCACGGCAGAATGTACAATACCGGCGCAATTGTCGAAAGCAACCGAATAATTACTGTAGGCCTTCTCGTTTTCGAAGTAAGATACTTTTAACGAAAAACTCTTATTCAAGAATTCTTCCGTTATACTCACATTCATTTTTTCCGTTGCAACTGCGGAATATGGCGAATATATTCTGTCTACAATGCTTCCAATCATATTAATCATAAATGATATCCCTAAAACAAGAATAGCTCTTTTATAGGACTTGTTTTGGATAGCATCGAGCATATATTTAGGGAGTATTATGCCTATAAAAGTTATAATACTGCCGTATACGGTCATGAAAATTTTAGAAACAAAGAATGCTTTGTCAAGTTTAAATCCTTTGACAAGCATCCTGTTGTTTCTTTGCAACGCAGAAAAAATCTTATGCATTGATAGCCTTTCTGAAATGTTCCATTATCTGCTTTTCAATAACGCCTTTAACTTTATAACATCCTGCAGCATGATACTGATTGGTCTCGGCAAAGCTCGTTCCGACACATCCGCCTCCGCAAGCAGGCAGATATACGCAATCTCTGCATTCTTCTATTTCATACGGATTACGTGTCATCCAGTCATAATACGCATATGTAGTGTCTGTAACAGCCCCTCCTTCACCGATGCTGGCAATTCGATGCCTCTCTTCATTCACAAAATCCCAGCATTTATATACGTCTCCTGTGGGTGCAATGGTAAAAGACGAATCAGAATAAAGACCGCAATGCAAAAACTTTTTATAGGGATCTGTATTTATCTCAAATCCAAGTTCCTTTGTTTTTCTCCAAAGAGGAAGCAAAACATCACCCAGTTCTTCCTCGCAGAAACAGTTGCCCTGGTAAGATGCGCAGGAAGCGGTGGTTCCCTTAACTATTCCAAAATCGATATAGCATCCGTTAAGCCCCTCGTCCTTTAGCATTTCCAGAAGCTCATATGTGCGATCAAGATTAGTCTTGTCAATATTGATACGGATAATAGGGTTGCACAAAGGATAAGTATTCACAACATTTCTTATTCCCTGCATAACCTCATCAAAAGAACCTCTTCCGTCAGCATATACCCTTCGGGTATTGTGTATTTCGGCAACACCATCAAGTGTAATCTGAATCGATTGACAATTAAATCTTTCCAGTATTTTCAAATTTTCAGCATTACATAAAATACCGTTGGTTACAGTATGGGTTTCAAACGACTTGCCGGTTTCCTCACAGTATTTTTGTACCTTTTCCAAAAACATGACATTCTGATCAAGATAAAGAAGCGGTTCCCCGCCAAACAGCCAGAGAACGATTCTTTCAGACCTTCTGTCTTCAGCCTGTTTTTTGATAAATTCAAACAAATTGTCTCTTATTTCGTCAGTAAGCGTTGCATTTGATACTACTCCGGCACCTTCATAGCAGTAAACGCAACGCAAATTACAGGCCATGGTAAGCAAGATGGTTAATGAGAGAACTCGATTATCGAATTTTTCTTTCTCATAAAAATAGCTGTGTATTCTTGCTTCATCAACAGAATCATCTTCCAGCAGGACTCCCGCCTCCAAAAAAGAATCGGCATCGTTCTTGTCCAGCACCGATATTTCCTGCGACTCGATAGCTTTTTTGACTTCCTCATCTACAAGGAACGTAGCACCCGAAAATGTATTACATAGAAGGTACTTTCCCTGCGGAATGGATTCATCCTGAATGAATAGATTATACTTCGAAATTTTCATTGTATCTCATTAACCACCTTTGCTTTTTTATTTGTTAACTCTTAAAAGTACACACTTATGAATTTGATGAGCATGCCAATTTTGCGCAGGCACCTACATTGCCACCGCAAGCTTCTGCACCGCAAAATGACCCGTTTCCGCCACAGGCCTGTGCAACACAGCCCGAACCATTTCCTCCGCAGGCCTTTCCTCCGCACACTCCTGCATTTCCTCCGCATGCATCGGCACCACAAAGTCCGCCTTTTGCTACGCAACCATTTATTCCGCAGAAGCTGGCATTGGCTCCGCATGCATTCAACCCGCAGCCTCCTGCGTTAGCTCCGCAGGCGTTGGGAATACAAGCACTTGCATTGAACGGGCATAAAACATTAGTCTCTGCCGGTTCCCCGGAATAGATATTTCCAAGATACTTACTTTTACTCATTTGCTTCTCCTTTTTGTAATATTAGCAATTGGATCCGCAAGCTTTCGCACTGCATGATCCGGAGTTACCGCCACAGGCATTGGCACCGCAGCCACCTATGACTTTACCGCCACAAGCTTCTGCGCCACAGCCACCCACGTTAGCAGCACAGCCCTTGGCACCGCATGCACCGCCATTGGCACCACATCCATCTGCACCGCATGCACCGCCCTTGGTAGAGCATCCGTTTATACCGCAAGCTCCGGCGTTTGCCAGACATCCGTTAATCGCACATGCTCCGATATTAGCGCCACAAGCATTTGCTGCGCAAGCGTTAGCAGCACAAAGGCTGAGATTGGCACCACAGATAAGCGGCTCTGCAACATCGTATGCATTTCCCAGGTATAATACTTTGTTATCCATAGTTCCTCCTTGTTTTTTTCACTAAATAACATCATTCGCGCGTCATATAGTTATTTGCAAGTACAAGTTTACATTTATACAGTGCCAATGTCAACACAATTCGCGTCTTATTGCGATATTACAATTATTTTATCATACATAATCCGCCAATATGTCTATTTTTTCTCTGGTTTTATATTAGGAAACTGTTATTAGTATTCCGTCATACTATTTTCTTTGTAACATGAATTTAGTTAAAAAGCAGGAGCGACTGTTTTCCAATCGTCTCCTGCTTTATATTTATTATTTATATGCTTATACTTTACACTTTATTTTGCCACAAAATCTCTTATCCTTAGCAGCCTTATACCCGTCTCAAGAATTATCATTCCGAATAAGAGCAATATCGTCCACGGTAATACTGCTTTATAACCATTAATGAGGCTAATTTTAACGAATGATCCCACCATCGCCACAACAGCAAATACTGCCACAGACAAAAGGAACAGCGCCATCAGCAGTTTATGCCATATCGAAGCAACTTTAAAGACTATGGCAAAAGAGCCGTAGAATACAGAAAATACCAATGTAGCAAGTATAGGCATCAGAATATTTTCAAAATTGATGCCTTCTTTAAAGAATTTGCCTCCACTTATTGCAAAGACCAAATCAAACAGTAAAACACCGATTACCGTCGTAATTATACTATCCAAAACTTTTGAGTAAATGTATTCTCTTATGGTTACCCCTGTGGTAAGAATCATTTCTCCTGTACGAGCCTGTTTGTCATAGCCGACGGAAGTCAGCACATTAGATGCACCGATAAGTGAAATAAGTAAAGCAGTAAATGAAAGCATATAATAGTAGAGCATGTCGCTAAGCTTAGACATAATGCCAAAACCGATACCATAACCAAGTGCGAAACCAATAGTCATTATTTTAAACACTATCGGGCCATATTTTAGTTCTTTTTTGACCAAAATCCAAAATCTCTTCATTTCTGCGCCCTCCTTCGATCATAAACATTCTGATAAGCCGAGGAAACGCTTCCGTCTCCCTGTTTTAAAAATTCTTCTTTGGTGCCGCAAAAGAGATTATGGCCACTGTCGATAAAAAGTATATCAGTACATACTCTGTCTATGACATCCGGAAGATGGGAACATATTATGACGGTAAGGCCCTTTTTTACAAATTCGTTTATGTATTTAATAAAGGTATTTGTGGTAGAAATGTCAAGGCCGTCTGTCGGTTCATCCAGTATCAGGAATTTTGGATTGTGAACGATTACCGATGCAATCTTAGCCTTTTGAATCATGCCCTTTGAAAACTTTCTAAGTTTTGTATTTCTTTCATCCGTAAGTTCAACCGTTTCTATAGCCGCGGCGACGGCACCCTCCGGATTTTCCACCTCTCTTAACCTTGCAAAGAACAAAAGATACTCATACAAAGTCATATTCATAAATACCGATGACCCTTCCGGAAGATATCCCGAAATACTGCCAATCTTTGTAAAACATTCGGAGGCATCATATCCAAGAGTAATCACCTGTCCCTTCTTGGGCGGTATTACACCCATAATGTTACGGATAAGAGTAGTCTTTCCTGCACCGTTTGGCCCCAAAATACCAAGACACTTCCCCTGTTCTATTTCGAAAGAAAAATCATCTAAGGCTTTCTTCTTTCCATAATAGCAGTCAAGGTGACTGACTTTAATACAAGTCTCCAAAATTGTTCTCCTCTCATTGAATAATTGCTGTCATTGCGTAATTATATCATATCAGCTCGCTATATATTGCGATTTGAATATTCGTTGTTACTATAATAATCCGCATTATAGTTTAATGCAAGCAAAAATGTCTTTTATAAAGTAAAAAGCCCTCTCTCAAATAAGAGAAGGCTTTTGCCTATTCGTATCTCAGTGCCTCGATGGGGTCCATTCTGGCCGCTTTGTTGGCAGGATAGTATCCGAAGAATACTCCGATTGCCATGGAGAAAGAAAGACTTAACACTATACTGAATATTGAAGGCACCGCAGGGGTTCCGAGGGCATTGGCCAAAAGAACGCCTGCCGTAACGCCTATGATAATACCTATAATACCGCCGATGATACAGATAACCACCGCTTCCACGATAAACTGCATGCGGATGGAGCTGTTGGGGGCGCCGAGAGCCTTTCTGGTACCGATTTCACGGGTTCTTTCGGTAATGGATACCAGCATTATGTTCATAACACCTATACCGCCTACGAGAAGGGCTATACCGGCTACTATTGCGATAGCCTTGGTAATGGAGCCCATCATGGTGGACATGGTCTCTACCACCGATGCAAGGCTGAAGGCCGCTACAGAGAAGTTTCGATTATTTCTGTAGTAGGGTTTAAAGAAACCTTCCACGTTCTTGGCAAACTGATCTGCGTCCACGCCTGCTGCCGTGACGATGGTGAAATTGGAGTAACTCTCCGAATGAGTAAGTTCTTTGGCCGCCTTAAGAGGGATATACAAAGTGGTGCTAATATCCTTCTCCGCCGTAAGGGAGAACATCATATTGTTTCGCTCGTATTTGTATACGCCTACGATGGCTACCTGGTAGAACTTGTCGCCCACATACACGTTAACGGTGCTTTCAAGGGCTTTCTTTATATCACCGTCAAACATATTGTTAACGGTTTTGTCCGAGCATATGCCCACGAGAAGGCCTTTGTCCATTTCGGCTTCGCTAAAGAAGCGTCCGTCTTCAAGCTTAATATTGCTGGCTATGAATTCACCGGTGCTGGCTCCTGTAAGGGAAACATTGGCGTATTTTCTGCCGTCCAGTATCTGTCCCTGTCCCACACTGTTGGTGGCGGATATGGCATATATATCGTCGGGATAAGTATCGCAAAGATTCTTAATCATCTCAGTGGAGATTAAATCCGTATCCTGAACACTTACCTGACCGTCGGAGGGAGCTTCGAATATGTAGCCTTCCTCGGTAATCTCGGTCTCGGTTTCTTTGGGCTGAAGATATACGTTAATGTTATTGGCGCCGAGGCTGGACATTGAGTCCGTAACCTGCTCCGTCAGGGAGTTACCTACGGTCATGATGGCTATAACTGAGGCGATACCGATAATGATACCTAACATTGTGAGGAGCGCACGCATTTTGTTGGCAAGAAGGCTCGAAAATGCAAGTCTCACGTTTTCAAGAAACATCATGCGTTACTCACCTCCTTATCGTCCGAAGAAGGAGCGCCGGCACCTTTTCTTTCGTTGATTACAAGACCGTCCTTTAAGGTGATAATCCTCTCTGTCTCTTCCGCAAGTTCGGGGGAATGGGTTATGAGCACTATGGTCTTACCCTGTTCCTTGTGAAGCTTGTGAAAGATGTCCATAACCATTCGTCCTGTCTGTGAATCAAGGGCGCCTGTGGGCTCGTCCGCCAGGATAATGGCGGGATCGTTGGCCATGGCTCTTGCTATTGCGACACGCTGCTTCTGTCCGCCGGAGAGTTCTTCGGGAAGGTGGCGCATGCGCTCTCCCATTCCCACTATTTCAAGGAGTTCCTTGGCCCTCTCCACTCTCTTCCTTGAGTTCATACCGGCATACAGCATGGGCATTTCCACGTTCTTTAAAGCGTTTGTCTTGGCTATAAGATTGTAGGTCTGAAAAACAAAGCCTACTTTTTTATTTCTGATTCTTGAAAGTTCGTCATCCTTACTCTCTGTCACGTTTATGCCGTCCAGATAGTAAGTTCCTTCCGTTGGTCTGTCCAAAGAACCGATGATGTTCATAAGGGTTGATTTGCCGGAACCGGAGGCTCCCACGATGGATACGAATTCGCCTTCGTATACATCTATGTCCACACCTCCCAGAGCGGCAAGTTCATTGGGCGTACCTATAAAGAATTTCTTGACGATGCCTTTCATGTCAATAATTTTCTTTTTATCCATATACGCTCCTACATTCCGTCGGTTTCTCTGCCGTTTACACCAAAGATTGAGTTAAAGTCAAATACGCCCGAGTTGTCTCTCTCTACTAAAACTTCGTCGCCTTCTTTTAACTCGCCTTCGGTAATCTCAACATAATATGAGCTGGTGACACCGGTGGTGACGTATACCTTGTGAGTGTTGTAGGTAGCGTCCTGATTCTTGGAATCTACAACGTTTACGTAGGTCTTACCGTCATCGTCTGTAATTACGGCATCAAAAGGAACCGTAAGGGCATTCTCGCTTGATTCAAGCACGATGCTTAATTTGGCTGTCATATCAAGCTTGAGTAAATCATTCTTGGTAAGTACGGATATAACAACCTTATATGTTACACCCATGCCGACGGTGGCTCTGGGAGCAACGGACTTAACCACACCTTCAAGCTCTTCGTCGCCGGTACCGTTGGTCTTAATAACCACTCTCTGGCCTTTTTTTACCTTACCGATGTCGTATTCGTCTATCTCCGCGGTTATTTCATAAGCGCTTACATCTTCTATCACTGCCGCATAGGGGCCTGTGTAAACCGCTCCTTCGGATATTGCAAGAGATGTTACCACGCCGTCAATGGGAGCCGTTACCGTACAGTTCTCTATCTGTTCTTTTACCGCATCAATCTGGCTCTCCACGGAAGAAGAAGCACTGTTAGATGAAATCCTTGCGCTTGAAAGGGCATCCTGACGGGCCGCTACACTTGCGTCGTTAACACGCTTGGTCTCGTCTCTTGTGTCTTTAAGAGTTTTAAGAGATGATTCGGTGGATTCATACTGACCCGCCAGCATATTGTAATTGCTGAGTCTTGTCTGTTCGTCAGCCACGCAAGCATTGTATGTATTTAGCAAGGCGGTAACATTGACTGCGGCAAGCTGAGTCTCAAGAGCCGCTCTTTGTTCATTGGAGGATACGTCATCACCGCTTATGTCTCCAATCTGTCCCGCAAGCGTTGACTGAAGGGTAAGAGCCTGTTTGTAAGCTGCTTCCGCCGCAACTCTGTTTTTAACTGCCTGCTCATAGATGCCTAAAGACTGATCTCTTAAATCCTTATATTCCTCAAGTTTCTTCTCAAGGTCCGCAACCTGAGTATTTACCTTGTCGTTGGATGCATTACTGCTGGTAACGGCTTCGTCTAACTGACGCTTGGCGGAAGAAATACTTAAGTTTGAAGATTTCTTGGAATTGGCGAGATTGTCTTCCAGTGTCTTAAGGTTGTCTTCGTAAGAGGAAGCATCAAGGATGGCTATAACATCTCCTGCCTTAACCTCATCGCCTTCCACAACCTTCACTTCAAGGACCTTGGCCCCCGTAGCCGTTGTGGTAACGTTTTTGGAATCGATACTGGTAATCTTACCCGTAGCCGATACCACGCTGACTATGTCTCTTCTCTGAGCCTCGGCAACCTCGTTGCTCATAGCCGCATTAAGCATATTCATGCCTTTGTTGAAAGCGGACTTAAACCATATCACAATCCCGGTCACTACCGCCGCGATTATCAAAAGAATGATAAGTCCCTTTTTGTGTTTCTTAAAAAAGTTCATGTTTCTCTCTCCGATAGATTGTTCACAATATTTACTTTATTAAGATATTGCTTTTTATTTGCCTTCGCAAGACTTCAAGGCTTTAATTTAGCAAAGTTTTCCAAAGTTTATTTTCTGTTTATTATTAAGGCCCGGGATTAACCCGGGCCCCATAGTCATTAAATTAATTCTTCTTTTTCTTTGTTCTTTAACAGCAGGAATATCGCAACTGAAAGCGCCAGCCCAAACACAACTATGACAGCCTCAGCCGCCACTATGCTTGAAAGAGTTCCCGCAACCATAACAGTCACAAAATCACCCGCAAAGTGAACAGCCATAGAAAGAATAAAGTATCCGTTCTTACCACTCTTAACAGCCTTCCATACAAGAGCACTCATGGCAAGATGAAGTGCAATAGCGGGGATTCTTTCCACAAGTCCCAAAAGAAAAAGTCCCGAAGCGGTGTCAGTCAGGCTTAACAAAGACTGAAAGGCAGCTATCCCCTGTTCTTCGGGGAGCAGTTTCGCAGTTTCCAGAAGCGGCTCCAGCGCATGCTTGTTAATCTGGCTTGAATACATAAGATTCGTAACCATGGATAGACCTAAGAGTACAATCATCTCGATTCCGCCATGTCCGACTCCGTACATTAAGGCGTTTCTGTCATTGTCGAATTCTCTCTTTAAAGCTGTTTTCATGACAATCAGCCTGCCGAATTCTTCAAAAATCGCAGCCATTGCCGCACCGTACAAAGCATAGTAAAGAATGTTATTCTGAATAGGCGCGCCGAAAGAGCTTCCAAGCACTATCTGATGAACGAAACCCTCTAAAACACGTGCAAACACTATCCATGTAAGCGCACCCACCAGCAAAGGTTTAAAGCTGCATCTGTACTTTTTGTACAGATACATGGCAAGTGCCCCGGGAATGGCAAAAGCCAGTACAAAGGATATTATCATGCAGGCAATCGACGGAAAGGGAACTGTTTTTTCCATGAGCTGTTGATATAATTCTTCCATTAATTTACTCTCCCATAATGATTATGTGTCTAAGCATATCTTTTTGATTCTTTATAGGTTTTTACGGCGTAAAAGATGATGATAACAGTCATTACGACGCAAAGACCGATTGTGACAGGGCCCATAAGGGCTCTTGCTTTAAACATGAAAATCGAACCGAGGAGGGACATAAGGGACATGCAGAGTCCTATGAGCACAACCATGCTTATTGCGTTTCTGTACCTGAAGGGGGCATTTCGCTCCGTAACCTGTCCCGGCATGTTCCAGGACTGAACGGGCAAAAAATGCACCATGGCGGACATAGCAATGTTTGTAATAAGCATTACAATCGGGAAAGTTATGCCCTCCCAGGCCGAACCGTATGCGTCAGGCGTTCCGTCAAACGCAAAGTGAGTCGCAATCTCCCCTTTTGTCGATGCGGCAAATATAATGTATACAATCAACGCAGCCAAAGAAAAAATAAGGTAAGCCGCTTCCGCTATCCTATGCCAAAACAAAATGTACGCCCGGTTTTTCATGTTTAGTAACCTCCGTTAAATATCAATGTCCAATGGTGCATCGATATCTTCCCCAACGTATTTTCCGTTCTTTTTACGCTGCTTGACACATTCGGTAAGGAGGTATTCAATCTGACCGTTAACCGACCTGAAATCGTCCTCCGCCCACTCCGCAAGAGCATTATAAAGTTTTTCGTTGAGCCTTAATGGCACTTGTTTTTTTTCTGCCATTTCACACCACTTTCTGATATTTTAATATAAGCTTCCGGAGTTTACAACAGGCTGTGCGTCATGGTTGCCGCATAATACTACGAGAAGGTTGGAAACCATGGCAGCCTTTCTTTCTTCGTCCAAATCTACCACATGATTTTCGTTGAGTCTTTCAAGGGCAAGTTCCACCATTCCTACTGCGCCGTCCACGATCATCTTTCTTGCGTCGATGATGGCTGATGCCTGCTGTCTCTGAAGCATTGCAGCGGCAATTTCGGGTGCGTATGCAAGGTAAGTAATTCTTGATTCAACGATTTCGATACCCGCAAGTTCTACGCGAGCCTGAATCTCCTTCTTGATACGTTCAGCTACGATTTCACTTGAACCTCTCAAAGAGCCTTCGTCAGCCTGACCGTCACCGGTGGTATCTACGTTCTGAGCTACGTCATAAGGGTAGATTCTTACGATGTTACGAAGAGCCGCATCACACTGAAGCGAAAGAAACTCTTTGTAGTTCTCTACGTTAAATACAGCCTTCGCGGTATCAACAATCTTCCATGTAACCGCAATACCGATTTCGATAGGGTTACCGAGGCAGTCGTTAATCTTCTGTCTGGTATTGTTAAGAGTCATAATCTTCAAAGAAAGCTTCTTTGACGGAAGCTCCACGCTTGAAGGGCTTACAGCAGCCGCCTTAACATCACCGCTCTGATTGAGTTTTGTGTAAGATGCGGGGTTAATGGATACACAGAATGGATTTACGTAGTAAAATCCGTCACCCTTTAAGGTTCCGTGATACTTTCCGAAAAGCGTAAGTACAAGAGCCTCCTGGGGCTTTAAAACCTTAAGACCCGCAAAAGCTATGGGAATAACAAGGGATGCAAGAATGATGGTAATTACAAGTCCTATAACGTACAGTGCCGTAAGGCCGTCCTGTTTGGAAACACCCACTCCGCACAAAGCAATGCCGGCAATCGATGCCACCTCAAGCAAAATAAGCAAGAACAACATGCCCATTCCGTTCTTTTTAATGTTTAATATTTTCTCCTGCATATAAACCTCCTTAAATGAATTAGCGTTTTTTTGCCAAAGCCTTAATTCTTAGGCTGAATAAAACTGTAAGTATAGTGTATAAAAACAATGCGGCAATTACCACAAAAGTTTTTCCGATTATTGTAGAAAGAATAATACTTCCCACCATCAGAACTAACGTAAGAATCATGTTGGGGAACATATAAATCATTACCCCTGCTCCCTGTTTGATTACCTCAATTTCGTTCTCCCAGTCAAGTCTCATGAAATGAAGACCCGAAGCACATCCGAAGATTGCCGAGAACAGGCACATCGCCACTCCGAGGATCATGTATCCCACGGTTTCAATCACGCCTGCTTTTGCGCTTATGCACAGCAAAAGTGTGGAAATAAGCTGCGCAGGTAAGGATATATAGAGATTGGCCAGAATCTTGCCGCCGTATATATCAAAGTCCGTCATGGGAAGGCTCTTAATAATCCAGTAGTTCTTACCCTCCAAAGAAGGGGATGCGGTTGTAGTGGGAATCATACCCGTCATCAGATATACAAAGAAGGGAATCGCCGGAAGTATCATTGTACCGGTAATGGGAGCGCCTTCCGTAACCACGCCTATAATCTTTTCAAGTCCCACAAAAAGTGATGCAATGCCGAGTCCCAGTGCCAGCACATAACCTATGCCCATGTTAACCAGGTAATTGATGGAGCCTGTGAATCGCTTTAACTCCTTCATAGCCATGGCTCTTACGGCACTCTTCTTCTTTTGCTCTTTAAGCTTAAATTTGCGTCGTGCCACTCCTGTCTTCATGGTGCCGTTAATCTTCTTGTAGGAGCGTGAATAAATAAAGAAAATCACTTCAAACAAAAGGATTGCCACACCGATCAGTAAAAGCGCTCCGGAAATACTCTTGCCGGTAACGCTGTCCTCAAACCATGCCATGGGAGGATAGTATTTGCCCATTTTATCGGTAGTGCCCGCTACGCTTTCCACAATATCGGAAACTTCATTGTCTCTGAAAAGCTTCTCCATAAAGAACCTTGACATGAACGTAAGACCCACAAAGGCAAAGAGCAAAACCGCCTGAACCGCTTTCCAGTGTTTAAAGGCTGCACTAACCCTGGCTACCAAAAAGCCAAACAGGCTCGCAAACAGCATAGGTATCATGGAAATCGGGATTGTTAACACTATCCACAGCAGATACACATACCACGCGGGAGACACTGCCATACCGTAGCCCACCATAAAGGACAAAGAAATCGTCAGGTACCAGGGAAGACTTTTTACAAACATGTATAAAAACTTACTTCCCACAATTGTCTTTTCCGTGAAAGGAAGAGCCATGAGCATATCGTATTCCTTGAAATTAAGGAGATAGCTGTTGGTCTTTATAAGTGTAAATACAAATGCAATCAATCCTATAAGCAGTGCGCTCATGCTTGCCATTTTGTCGGCAAGACCGTTTTGCGCATAACCGATGGAAACTATGATACAGTAGAAAACTATCATGGCATACAAAAGAGCCATTCCTACGATGCCGCCTATCAGTCTGCCTTTTTTCTTTTTATCCTTGGATGTTTGCAGGATGTTTATGATGCTTGTGGATTTCAGTAAAGTTTTTAAAAGCACCGTATTTTTATTTTTCATCGATTTCCTCCAGGAATACTTCCTCAAGGGACTTATCTCCCACCAGTTCTTCCATGGTGCCGTTTGCTATAATCTTGCCGGCTTTGATGATGGCCACCTTGTTGCAGAGTTTCTCGGCCACATCAAGTACGTGGGTGGAAAAGAAAACCGCCGATCCTCTCTTACACATATCGTGCATGATTTCTTTTAAATCATATGCGGCCTTAGGGTCGAGGCCCACGAAAGGCTCGTCCATTACCATGAGTTTGGGTTCGTGGATGAGGGCCGATATAATGGCTACCTTCTGCTTCATACCGTGTGAGTAAGAAGAAATAGGATCTCCGAGAGCGCTTGTAATCTCAAGTTTATCGGCGTACTCCCTGATGCGGGCCTCACGTACGTCTGCATCAATTTCAAAAACGTCTGCCACGAAGTTTAAGTACTGAATACCTGTTAAGTTCTCATAAAGGTCAGGGTTGTCGGGGATGTAAGCCGTAACTTTCTTGCATTCGATGGGCTCTTTTTTGACGGAATGTCCGTCTATGAAGATTTCTCCGTCGGTAAAATCAAGAACCCCCACAATAGCGCGAATGGTGGTACTCTTACCTGCTCCGTTGTGACCGATGAAGCCGTAAATATCTCCCGCTTCAACGTTAAGGGTGATATTGTCCGCAGCTTTTTTGGTGCCGCTGTAGACTTTTGTGTAGTTCTCAATCTGTAATAAACTCATGATTCCTCTCCTAAAGTCTTAACATGCCGAAATGCTTCGGTCGTTGTTTTCTTTTGATATCATTATGATATCACATAAATATCTTTTGTCAACCGGCTTTTGAGATAAATTATGGCTGCGTATTTTAATGCATATATAAAAATACCGGCCTGCGTATCACAGACCGGTACCGGTTTCCGTATTATTTATTTTGCAAGGCTTCCCATGGGATCCCAGGGTTCAAGAACGATGGGTTTTTGCTCGAAGAGCTTCTTTTGCTCGGCGGATAAGTACTTCTTGTTAAGAAGGATCTGGTAAGCAAATTCTCCGAACCACTTATCGTCCATTACAAAGAAACCTTTGTCGCCAACTTCGTCGCCCCAGCTGTTTTCAACCTTCCAGCGGATGGGCTTGCCGTCTTTGTCAAGGTCCACGCCGGTGATGACCATGGCATGGGTCATGAGACTTTCACCGTAATCAAGGCGTTCTTCTTTGGTCATGGTAAACTCTGTTGAGAAAAGCTTGTCTACGTCCAAAGCATCGGAGGTTAAGAAACCGCCCTTTCTTTCGGAGAACTGTCCCACGTCGCTTCCGAACCAAACAGCCTTGTCGTCCTTAAGCTGCTTGATGGTAAGCTTTCTCAAATCGTCCATGGGGAGATTTAAGTACTTAACGGGATAAGCGCCGTTTTCCACGTTGCCGAGGTACTTAACGGTGTAGGTCTTCTTGTAAGGCTTGTCCTTGGTGGGGGCATTGATAACGGTTACATAATCGTCAAGGTTCCAGCCCACATACTTTTCAAAGAATTCCACGGGGGTAATTCCTTTTTCCGAAATAAACTTTTTGTCCTTGTCGCGTACTTCCCAGTCAAATTTAACGGGAGGCTTGCCAAGGGAAATAACGAGCATGCGATAGACAGTATCCATCATCTCGTCTTTGAGCTTTCTTAAATCCGCTACGGATTTGCCCTTTGCATATTCTTTTCTGAAGGTGCAGGCAAACTCACGAAGCTTCTTGGTAAGGTAGTTGTCCAGCTCTCTTGTAGCCGATGAAACATTGGTTTCGGGCATAACTTCTTTGGGCACAACACCGTACTTTTTAACCAGGCTTCTGAACATGTCCCACTGTCCGCCGTCACCTACGGGGTCATGCAAAAGAAAGCTTACGACTCTTCCGTCTACAGGCTCGTCAATGGTGTCAAGCATGCACTCAAGGAAGTGATTGGACTTTTCCAGCTTATCGTAAAATAAAGGATAAGTCTGGCTAAGCTCCATATTCTCAAGATTTAACTTCTTCATAATCTCAAGTCTCATAACGTTGTAGGATGCAAACATCCAGCAGCGTCCGGACTGCTTCTGGTTGCATACCTTGCCGGCTTCCACTTCTATACTGAAGCAGTAACGGTTTTTGCCTTCGCATGCCGCATTTTTGGCAGCCGCATTGATACCGTTTGCCACAACAGCATTCATGGCTACGGCATTGACGGGATTTTTGTCAAATGAGGCATCAAATTTTTTAATATCCGAAAAACTGACTTCTCTCTTCATGTATATCTCCTTATTATTGTATTTTGTACTATCTATATAAGAGTATCTTTTAGCACCTGTCATGTCAATATAAAGAAGGTGGCTGCCTCCGAAGAAACAGCCACCGCACAAGTTCTTTTAATTGTTTGAAAGAATAATGTTGTTAAGCACCGCTTCCAGATACTCCTGCTTGCCCGAAACAGGGGTGTTCATTCCCTTAAGCTCGCAGGCTCTCTTTGAAAGTTCTTCAAGAGTGGTTTTGCCCTCTCTTATCTTCTTTCCGAGTTCCGAATCAAAGCTTTCGTATTTTTCTTTTACGAAGCCCTCGATTCTTCCGTCCTCAATAATCTGAGCCGCCTTCAAAAGACCGTATGCAAAAGAATCCATTCCGAGGATAAATGCATGGAACATGTCTTCGTAGGTGTTGCTGGGACGTCTGTTCTTGGAGTCGAAGTTAATTCCTACGGGAAGACCACCATTTTTAACTATTTCATACATAGCAAGAGTTGTGTCGTATACATTGCTCGGGAAGCAGTCGGTATCCCAGCCGAGGAGCATATCGCCCTGGTTGGCATCGATTGAACCAAGCATGTTGTTGATACGGCTGATTCTTAACTCGTGCTGGAAGGTGTGTCCCGCCAAAGTTGCATGGTTGGCTTCGATATTCATCATAAAGTCCTTGTCGAGGCCGTATTCTTTTAAGAAGCCGATTGCTGTAGCAGCATCAAAGTCGTACTGGTGCTTCATGGGCTCCTTGGGCTTGGGCTCAATTAAGAAGGTTCCCTTAAAGCCGATGCTTCTGCCGTAGTCTCTTGCCATCTTCATAAGGTTGGCTATGTTTTCCTGCTCGAATTTAACCTGAGTGTTAAGAAGGGTTTCGTAGCCTTCGCGTCCGCCCCAGAATACGTAGCCCTTACCGCCTAACTTAACGGTAATATCAATGGCCTTTTTAACCTGTGCCGCAGCAAAACAATATACATCCACATCATTGGTGCTGCCTGCGCCGTTCATGAATCTGGGATTTGAGAACATGTTGGCTGTTCCCCAGAGACACTGAATATCGGTTCCTTTTGTTTTTTCAAGGATGTAGTCGGAAATTTCATCAAGTCTTCTGTTGGTTTCATTGATGTCATCAGCCTCGGGCACAAGGTCAACATCGTGGAAGCAGTAATACTTGATGCCTAACTTCTTCATGAATTCGATTCCGGCATCTACTTTGGCTTTGGCATGCTCCATGGTTCCTTCTTTGGCTCCGAAGCTCTTGTCCGCGGTACCTCTTCCGAACATGTCCACGCCATTGGCGCCAAGGTTATGCCACCATGCCATGGCAAAAGGAAGCTGATCCTTCATCTTCTTGCCGAGTACCACTCTCTCGGGGTCATAATATTTAAAAGAAAAAGGATTGGTACTGTTTGGTCCCTCGTACTTGATTACGGGAACATTTGTAAAAATTTCACTCATATGTCTGCTCCTTTTATTAAAAAAATCATAATTGCTTATGTGGCTTGATTATATAGTGGACAACGCATACAAGTCAATTAGCAATTGCTAACTTTTTATAAAATTAATATAAAAATATCACTTATAACGTTTCATTAATTTTATTTCGTAAAATAAAACTATGGGTGAAAATAATTCTTCGGATAGTTCAGGAAAAAAATCATATACATACAGTCCCGTTGCTGAGCTCTACGCTTTGGCGGAAGTTTCACCAAACGCTCCCAAAAACGCTGTTGTCAAATGGTATAACGTTAAAATGAGTTACGAAGACAAATATCGCTTCGGACACATTACCTATGAGGAATACTGCGCATGGATGTACGAGCTTATGAACGCTCCTCAGGAAACTCAGGAGAGCTCCGCCGAGACTCAGTCGGACGGTTCCGTATATGCCGCATCATCCGCCGGTGAAACCTTCTGGAACGAGGATCAGCAGGAACGCACCAACATCTCCGCCAATGATTACAACGATTTTCTTTCGTCCAATGCGATTGACGTATCCAACAGAAATACCGTGGACTTTGATAAACTGGCAAGCGAAGTCAACAGTGCCGCACCCGCACCTGCCGCGGAAGCTCCGCCTCCCGCCGCATCAGAGGATGTGGACGTCAACGAAGTACTCGCCAATGTCAACAAAGACATGCACGGCGGCGACGCCGTACTCAGTCCCGAAGAAATTGCTGCACTTTTTGCCGCGGCAAACGGAGAAACATAAAGAGCTGTATTGCCAGCCTGGCAACACAGCTCTTTTTTTATAGTTCTTATATTCCGAGATTGTTTACACAATCTATATTCAATTTACTGTACTCTTGACCAGCTCTTATATCTCTGGTTGGGGTTAACGCCCTTTGCTTCAAAGAGTTCGCTCAAGGTTACGAAGGTGTAACCCTGGTTCTTTAAAGTCTGAATGATGGTGGGAAGAGCCTGTACGGTGTTGTAGTTGCCCTGGAAGTCATGAAGAAGAACGATGCTTCCGTCCTGAACACTGTTTATAACCGTATTTGCTCTCTGCTGTGCAGATACGTAAGATTCCCAGTCATTACAGGTGATACCGTTGATAAACGCAAGGTCTACGTTCTGGTAAACGGTATTGTTAACCGAAAGGTTGGGTGCTCTGAAGAACTTAACGTCCACGCCCACGGTATTCTTGATGGCCGAGCTGCACCATGCCACCTGATTTCTGATGTCCTGTGCGCTCTTGTAAGCCAGATCCTCGTGGGTATATGTGTGGTTGGCAAGTTCACAGCCCATGCGTACCTGTCTCTGCATAATAGACATGGTATTGCTGTTAACATTCTGTCCGATAAGGAAGAATGTAGCCTTAACGCCGTATCTTTCAAGAACGTCCAAAACATCATTGGTAGTGGATGAAGGGCCGTCGTCAAAAGTAAGGGCTACGAGTTTGCCCGAAGGCTGAGGCTGGGGCTGAACGTAACCTGTGTTGTTGCCACCCTGGTTGTTGCCACCCTGGTTGCCGCCGTTGTTACCGCCGTTATTGCCACCATTGTTGCCGCCCTGAGCGCCGCCGATCTTTAAGTAATCAAGGAATGCATCCCAGTTGCCGTCATCTGCGGTTACCACAAGCTTGACTTCCTGATTGCCTGTCTTGTGGCTGACATTTTTAATGGTGTACTCTGCGGGATAAGAACCTCCGTAGTAGAATGTTCCCTTGTACTCTCCACCGATGTGAAGGTCCACACGAGCCATGTTATTGTTGTTGGAACATGCTCTTAAGGTGAAGTCGTGAGTTCCGTAGCCAAAGTACTGGGTGTAGGAAACAGCATCGTTATTGGCATATAATGCAACACCGTTGAAAGGGTTGTTGATGTTGCCTGTATATGTGCCGCTCTTGGTCATGCTTTCGCACTGGATGGTGTCGCCGCTTGTTGAACCGGTATTTCCACCCTGATTGCCCCCCTGGTTACCGCCCTGGTTGCCGCCCTGGTTACCGCCTTGGTTGCCGCCCTGATTGCCACCACCGTTTCCCCCGA
>CAMNCH010000028.1 GCA_946534145.1 uncultured Lachnospiraceae bacterium | reverse complement strand
TGAAAATGGCAAGTGGTACCACTACCATAAGAGTCTTACAGATGGTGTACCGGATAAAGATAAAGCGGAATGTACACCTATGCCTAATTGTACGCCTAAAGAATCCTCAGAAAAGAAGGTACATATTTGTAAATGTTCGGTTTGCGGTAAAACCTGGGAAGAAGAATGTGTTGATACTGACGGCAACGGAATCTGTGATGCTTGTGGCGCTGTTGTTAAGGATGAAATCTCCATTGCCTATACTGCCAGCACCACGGCTTTAGTCCTCGGCAAAGAATCCGAAAGAACAGGCACCGTCAAGGTTACCGTGACCAAAACTCCCAAGTCGGATGTAAGCAAGTATACCTGGGAAGTTAAGACTGAAGATAAAGAGATAGTTAAACTTGAAGATACCGACAAAGAAACGGTTAAAGTAACCGCTCTCAAAGTAGGTACAGCAAATATAAGATGTACTGTTGAGTTTAAAGATGGCAAGAAGCAACCCGGTGCATGGCAGCCCATCACTGTCACAGCAGGTGTAACCGTTACCCTCGACAGAACGGCCAAGAAAGCCATCTTCGTTGACGGTGACAAGTTCACCGTAACTGCTACCATTAAGGGCGGCAAGACCGGCAAGGTTACATGGGCGGTTGAAGATGCCAACAAAGACAAGGTTAAGCTTGATGCATCATACATCGCCGGCAAAGAAGGCGATGCAGAGAGAAAGTCAAAATGTGATGTAACAGGTCTCAAGCCCGGAACAGTAACTCTTACCTGCACCAGCGAAGACGACAAGAACATTAAGCAGACCATTACCATCGTAGTTCTTGCTAACCCCAAGACCGACAAGACCACAAAACTTGTGGACAATAACGGCAAGCAGGTTTACGTCTACGACAAGTCTTCCAAGAAGTATGTGGAAGCAACCTATGCTGATTACTATTCGGGCACCGATTTGTTCACTCCCGTGGATGTTACATACATTTACACCGGATGGTGGACCATCGACGGCAAGACATATTATTTTGACGCTAACGGTAAGAAGGTTACAGGCGACCAGGTTATTCTCGGCGCCAAGTATTCTTTTGACTCAAACGGCGTATTAAAGGGCGGTACGGGACTCTTCGGTATTGACGTATCCACCTGGAACGGCACCATCGACTGGAATCAGGTGGCCAAGTCCGGAGTATCCTATGCGATTATCCGCTGCGGTTACAGAGGAACCACCCAGGGCGGACTTATTGAGGACAATAAATTCGCTACCAATGCCAAGAACGCTACGGCAGCAGGCATCAGAATAGGCGTATACTTCTTTACCCAGGCAATATCCGAGGCTGAAGCGGTTGAAGAAGCTTCCATGTGTCTGTCAATGGTAGAGGGTTACAAGCTTACTTATCCTATCTTCATAGACGTGGAAAGCGGCTCCGGCAATGCCCGTGCCAACGGATTGTCCAAAGAAAGCAGAACGGCCATTGTCAAAGCCTTCTGCAAGACCATCAGTAACAGCGGCTACAAGGCAGGTATTTACGCCAACAAGAACTGGCTTACCAACAAGCTCAACACTTCAGAACTTACGGGCTATACCATCTGGCTGGCACAGTACGCTTCGGCACCTTCCTACACCGCTACACGCTATGATTTGTGGCAGTATTCAAGCCAGGGTTCCATCAAGGGAATCAGCGGTAACGTTGACCTTGATTTGAACTACCTCGGATATTAAATTAATAAAAAAATAAAAGCATTCTTTTGCCGTATTAAATAATTACGGCGCACAATAGAAAGAAAACGATTGGAGATTACTAATGAGAACTTACCTTGTTACGGGCGGCGCCGGTTTTATCGGTTCCAATTTCATCCACTACATGCTTAACAAGTATGGCAAAGAAATCAGAATTATCAACGTGGATAAGCTTACTTATGCCGGCAACCTTGAAAACTTAAGGGACGTTGAAGACCTTGACAATTATTCCTTTGTCAGAGCGGATATCTGTGACAGCGCAGCTATCGAGGAGATTTTCAGAAAGAACGATATTGATGTGGTGGTTCACTTCGCTGCGGAAAGCCACGTGGACAGAAGCATCAGAAATCCTGAGGTCTTTGTTAAGACCAACGTTCTCGGAACTCTTGTAATGCTTAACAATGCCAAGGCTTCCTGGGAACTTTCCGACGGAACCTTCAAAGAAGGCAAGAGATTCCTTCATGTTTCCACTGATGAAGTATACGGTTCTCTCGAAGAGGACGGCGGTTATTTCTACGAGACCACACCTTACGCTCCTCACAGCCCTTATTCCGCCAGCAAGGCAAGCTCGGATATGCTTGTAAAGTCTTATATGGATACATACAAGTTCCCTGCCAATATTACCAACTGTTCCAACAACTACGGCCCTTACCAGTTCCCCGAGAAGCTGATTCCCCTTATCATCAACAATGCTTTGAACGGCAAGAAGCTTCCTGTTTACGGAGACGGTAAGAACGTAAGAGACTGGCTCTATGTTATGGATCATGCCAAGGCAATAGATATGGTTATCAATAAAGGCAGACTTTTTGAAACCTACAATGTAGGCGGTCACAATGAGAAGCAGAACATCGAGATTATCAACATTATTCTTGATACCCTTCAGGAAATGCTTCCGGACGGAGACCCCAGAAAGGCTCATATCAACAAGGACCTTATTACATATGTTGAGGACAGAAAGGGCCATGACCGTCGTTACGCTATTGCGCCCGATAAGATTAAGTCCGAAATCGGCTGGGAGCCCGAGACCATGTTCAAAGAAGGTATCAAGCTTACCATTAAGTGGTACTTTGAGCACGAGGACTGGATGAAGAACGTTACCAGCGGCGATTACGTTAATTACTACGCCGAAATGTACAAAAACAAATAGGGGGATACTGATTGATGAAAGGCATCATTTTGGCCGGCGGTTCCGGCACAAGACTTTACCCGCTTACGAAAGCCATATCCAAGCAGATTATGCCTGTGTATGACAAGCCCATGATTTATTACCCGCTTTCAACACTTATGCTTGCGGGCATCAGGGATGTACTTATTATTTCCACACCCAGAGATCTTCCGGTGTTTAAAGAACTTTTCGGAGACGGAAGCCAGCTCGGAATGAATTTTTCCTACGCTATTCAGGAGTATCCGAGGGGTCTTGCGGATGCATTCATCATAGGCGATTCCTTTATCGGTAATGACGCCTGTGCACTGGTACTCGGTGACAATATCTTCTACGGCCAGAGCTTCTCAAAAGTTCTTGACGAAGCTGCCAAAAGAACGGAAAGTGAGCCCGGTGCCACAATTTTCGGTTACTATGTAAGAGACCCGAGAGAATACGGCGTAGTTGAATTTGATGAGAACAAGAAGGCTATTTCCATCGAGGAAAAGCCCGAGCATCCGAGGAGCAATTATGCTGTTCCGGGATTATATTTTTACGATAATGACGTTGTTGAAATAGCCAAGAACGTTAAGCCCTCGGCAAGAGGCGAAATAGAGATTACCAGTATCAATAACGAATACTTAAACCGTGGCACACTTCGCGTTGAAACCATGGGACGCGGCTTCGCATGGCTTGATACCGGTAACCATGATGCACTTTTGGATGCGGCCAATTTCGTGGCTACTTTCCAAAAGAGACAGGGACTCTACATTTCCTGTATCGAGGAAATAGCTTTCAAGAAAGGCTTCATCACCAGAGATGAACTGCTCAAACTTGCAGATCCTCTCATGAAAACTGCCTATGGCAAATACCTTGTAGAGGTAGCAAATGGACTCTAAGGTCAGACGCGTTGTTATTTTACTGTGCGTTTTAGTGGGAATTACAGTCATCGGAATTGTAGTTCTTTCAAATATCGATTCTCTTAAGAGAAAGAAAAAGCCTTCGGTGAATCCCGTGACATCGGAGGTTGTTTCTGCGGAAAAAGAAGAGAGCCTTCAGCTTGGGCAGAATCTGGATGCCTGGAAGAAGGACGCGTCTTTCTTTGACAGCGAAGCGGATACACTGGCGGGAAGAATTCTTGAAGACATGTCCGCTCTGACTGTTAAAGCGGTCAGCGAAGAGCGTGACATTCGTGTGCGGATTCTTGATTACGAAGGCGAGCTTATGACAGGTGAAGCCTTCAAGATAGCAGTCTCCACCGACAAGAAACCCAACGATTATGAGAACTACTCCGATTCGGACAAGGACGGAGTCGTAACGGTGGATTTTCTGGAGCCGGGTAATTACCTGGTGACGCTTTTGCCGATAGAGGGTTATACAATTCCCGACAAGCCTACGGAGGTTACTGTCAAGGGGAAGATTGAGTATAGCTTCATCGAAGACATTTCTTTGTTGTTTAAGGATAAAACGGAGGCTGAAGCGAGACTTGACGATACCATGAAGGTGGGCGCCGAGACTTATGCGGACAAGCGGCAGAATGCTTCTTTTGCCAAGGATGACAATGTGTACGGTGTTGATGTGTCGGAATACAATACCGTTACCGATTGGAAGAAGGTATACGATTCCGGTGTGCGTTTTGTGATGCTCAGGGCCGGTTACAGAGGCTCCATTTCCGGGGACATTGTAATCGACAAAAACTTTTCGGAGAACGCCACTCTGGCCAACAGAGCGGGACTTGATGTGGGAGCTTATTTTTTCTCCCAAGCTGTCAATGAAAAGGAAGCGGTTGAGGAAGCATCGGCGGTATACGAGGTTTGCAAAGAAAAAAACATCTGTTATCCTATTTGCATCAGAATAGATCAGGCAGGCGGACTGGGCCGCGCGGATTCTTTGGAGCGTGAGGCGCGTACCAAGGTGGTTCAGGCGTTTCTCGAAACCGTTAAGAGCTTTGGATACGACCCCTGCGTGTATGCTTCGTCCAACTGGCTTAAGACCAATCTCGATATGAAGAAGCTTTCCAAGTATCGGGTGTGGATGGCACAGTTTAATGTAAGTCCCGTGGAGGATATGTACTACGATATGTGGCAGTATTCCTCAAAAGGCAAGGTTCCGGGGATAGACGGAGAAGTGGCTTTGAGCAAATCATTTATAGAAAATTAAATCTAGAATTAATAAATGGAGAGATAAAATGGGCAAGTTAACTGTTGAAAAAACCGATATCGAAGGTGTTCTTATTATCACACCCGAAGTCAGAGAGGACTCCAGAGGATACTTCATGGAGACTTATCAAAAGAAAGATTTTGAGGCTGTGGGAGTCAATGTAGAGTTCGTGCAGGACAATCAGTCGGCTTCGAGAAAAGGTGTTCTGAGAGGTCTTCACTTTCAGAAGCAGTTCCCTCAGGACAAGCTCGTAAGAGTAATTAAGGGCGCCGTATATGACGTATGCGTAGATCTTCGTGAGGGCTCAAAGACCTTTGGAAAATGGGTTGGAGTAGAGCTTTCGGAAGATAATAAAAAACAGTTCTTTATCCCCAAGGGATTTGCCCACGGCTTTTTGGTACTTTCCGATTATGCCGAATTTGTTTATAAATGCTCTGATTTCTATCATCCCAACGATGAGGGCGGAATTGCTTACAACGATCCCGACATTGCGGTTAAGTGGCCCATGGAAGAGGGACTTGAACTTATCATGAGCGAAAAGGACACCAAATGGGGCGGATTGAAGGAATATGTCGCAGAAAGAAAGTAAAAGAAGTTTTAGTTTAATATGGAAGCTTGCGCGTAACGACTTTAAAACCCGTTACGCCGGTTCCTATCTCGGAGCGCTGTGGGCAATGGTTCAGCCTGTTGTCACAGTGCTTATGTACTATATAGTTTTTGACAAGATTTTTCAGACCAGGGCGGCTGCTATTGCGGGCGGAATTGAGATTCCTTATGTTCTTTTTCTTACTGCGGGACTTGTACCCTGGTTTTATTTTTCCGAAGGCTTATCAAACGGAGCAAATGCGTTGGTTCAGTACAGCTACCTTGTTAAGAAGGTAGTGTTTAAAATTGACATTCTGCCTGTTATAAAGGTTGTGGCCGCTTCCTTTATACATATTTTCTTCTTGTTCGTGCTTCTGGTAATTGCGGCTATTTACGGTTATTATCCCAACCTTTACACGATTCAGTTACTTTATTACAGTTTTTGTATGTTTGCGCTGCTTATAGCCTGCTCGTATTTTACTTCGGCCATAGTGGTATTTTTCAGAGACCTGAATCAGATAATATCTATTTTTTTGCAGATTGGAATGTGGGCGACACCCATTCTTTGGAATATAGCGTCCATCCCGCCTAAGTGGCAGATTGCCATGAAGATTATTAACCCGGTTGCATATATCGTGCTTGGGTACAGAGCCACAATTTGCGAGAACAAAGGATTCTGGACGGAGCCTCTTTATACGGCTTATTTCTGGGCGGTGGTTGCATTGCTGCTCTTAATCGGAAGAGTGGTATTTAAAAAGTTGAAAGTACATTTTGCGGATGTATTATAGAGGTATTCATGGATAAAGAATTATCTGTAAGCGCAAGTGAAAAAGAAAGAGTCATATCGGTCAGAGGTCTTAAGAAGATGTACAAGCTTTACGGTAAGCCCTCGGATCGCCTTTTTGATGCCTTCGGCCTTAAGAAGAACAATTACTCGGTTAACTATGCGCTTAAGGGCGTTGACATAGACATTTACAAGGGAGAAACCGTGGGTATCATCGGTACCAACGGTTCGGGCAAATCCACCCTTTTGAAAATAATAACAGGTGTTCTTAATCCCACGGAGGGCGATGTGGAGGTTAACGGACGCATATCGGCACTGTTGGAATTGGGCGCAGGCTTCAATCAGGAGTACAACGGTATCGAGAACGTTTACCTTAACGGCACCATGATGGGCTTTACGGAAAAAGAAATCGAGAAACGTCTTCCCGAAATTCTTGAATTCGCGGATATAGGCGACTATGTTTACCAGCCGGTGAAGACCTATTCTTCGGGTATGTTCGTGCGTCTTGCTTTTGCGGTTGCCATTAATATCGATCCGGAGATACTGATAGTGGATGAGGCACTTTCGGTGGGAGACGTATTCTTCCAGTCCAAGTGCTATCATAAGTTTGAAGAGTTCAAAAAATCGGGCAAAACCATTATTTTTGTTTCCCACGATTTAAGTTCCATTTCCAAGTACTGCGACAGGGTTCTGGTGCTCAACAAGGGGGATAAGGTTGCGGAAGGCAAGCCCAAGGAAATGATAGACGTATACAAACAGATTCTGGTGGGTCAGTATGCGGAGGACAAGGGCGATGTATTTGCCTCTGACGGAGAGAACAAAGAACTCCTTGAGTACGGCTCCAAAGAAGCTGTTATTACCGAATACTATGTAACGGACTCCAAGGGTCTTAGGACCAATGCGCTCATCAAGGGTGATTCTTTTACCATTCACATGAAGGTGCATTTCGAGAAAGATGTGGAGAAACCTATCTTTGCATATAAGTTTGTGAATCCCAAGGGTGTTGAGATTACCGGCACCAATACCATGTTTGAAAAGGCATTTCTGGAAAATGTCAGTGCGGGAACCGACCTTGAGATAACCTTTACCCAGGATATGAATCTTCAGGGCGGCGAGTATCTTATTTCTTTTGGCTGTACCGGTTACAAGATGGATACGTTTACGGTATATCACAGAATGTATTACGCTATGAGCGTTGCGGTAATATCCGACAAGGATACTGTGGGATACTATGATATGAACAGTAAGATAGAGGTTAAGAAACTGTAATAGCGTTAAAGAGGTTTTTGATGGTTAATAATGTCCTTTTTGGCAAAGTGAATGTTAACTTTATAGACTGTGAACCGGAAAAAAGCAAGGGTTATTTTAAGGAGGACATCCTTAAAATCGTTCGTGATACCAATAAACTTGAGTATCCGGGGATTATCAGCGAGAAAAATAAGTACGAATACCTTTATCATCTCTCTGATATTCGGGGAAATGTAGTGCGCTGGCTTCCCATAAAGCAGGGGGACAGGGTTCTGGAGCTGGAAGCGGGCTGCGGTGCAATAACGGGCGCACTCCTTGAAATGTCTGAAAATGTGACTGCATATTGCGATTGTGCGACAGATGCAGAAATAATTGCGGAGCGTTACTCAAATTGCAAGAATTTTGTCGTTTATGCAGGGGATTCGAGCCTCTTAAAGGACTTAAATGAGACGTTTGACTGGGTTATAGTGCGCAATCCAAGACTTTTGTCGGCTTCCGAACATCTTGCCGGAAAAAAAGGACGCGTGATATTTATTACAGACAACCGCATGGGCATGCGAAATCTCGCCGGCGTTAAGGCTGAAGGCGAGAGCGAATATTTTACGGGTGTGGAAGGAAAGAGCGATTCCGGATTTACTTTTGCCGGTCTCAGGAAGCTTCTTTCGACCACCAACTTTTCAAAGGCGCAAATGTTTTATCCCTATCCGGATTACAGGTTCATGAAGTGCCTCTATTCCAATTCACGACTTCCGAAAGTGGGAGAACTGGTGGACAACGGACTTAATTTTGAATCGGACCGTCTTGATCTGTTTTCGGAAAAAGAAGCATTTGATGCCTGCTGCGAGGACGGAAGTTTCCAATACTATTCCAACTCCTACCTTGTGGTGCTCGGTAATCCCGTAGATGTGGAATATGCAAGATTTTCCAATGACAGGGCACCCGAGTACGGAATATTTACCACTATCGAGAATACTCCCGAAGGCAAAAAGGTATGCAAGCGCCCCTTGAGCGAAGCTTCTTTTGAACATATCAGGAATCTTGAAAAGTATTATAAAATGCTTTGTGAGAAATATGCGGGCTCGGGACTTCATATTAATAAGTGCAGGCTTACAGAGACAAACGGAAGACCCGGGGCGGAATTTGAATTTGTCGAGGGAGTTGAGTTGTCGCGAGTATTCGACAGACTCCTTAAAAAGGATGACTTGGACGGATTTTATTCTTTGTTTGATAAATACGTTAAGTTGGTAGGTTATAATGAAGGCGCGGGCATAACCGACCTGGATGTAGTCTTCTCAAACATTCTCATTAACGGTGACGACTGGACCCTTATTGACTACGAATGGTGCAAAGAAGGTTCCGTGCCGATCAAAGAAACAGCTTTCAGAGCAATCTATTGTTATTTATTGGAAGACAAAAGCCGAGAAAAAATAAATCAGGATTTAATCCTGGATAAGCTTGTTCTTTCCAGAGAGGCTTCGGAAGATATTATTAATGATGAAGTAGTCTTTCAGAAGCGCGTAACCGGGCGGAATCTTTCTTTGGGAGAGATCAGAGAAGCTCTCGGAGTTAAGTCTGTTAATCCTATTCCTCTTGTGGGTAAGATTAAAGATGACTCGGGAATTTATAAAGTCATGATTTATCCCGGAAAAGGCGATGGTGAATTCACCGAAGAAACCGCTTACGAAATCAAAGATGCATATGTGGACGAGAAGACAGCCCACATCACTGCGACGGTTTGCAAAGAAAATTCCGTCATGAGGGTCGACCCTTTGGATGCGCCTTGTCTTGTAACCATCAGAGAGGCAAAACTCGGTGAAGAGGATTTTCCTGTGGACAGCAAGAAATATGTTTTGTCCAACGGAGTAAGGATAGGCAAGAACAATTTTGTGTTTGCCACCGCCGATCCCAATCTCTACTTTAATGTAGACGGTTTTATACATGATGAGGATACTTTTCTTTATCTGGAACTTGAAGTGATACCTCTTGCGCCCGACACGGCGGAGGCGGTATCCAAGAACATAAAAAAGTTTTTCTGATACGGTAAGACTATGTTTATTAAGACGGTTGTAAAAAAAGCGGCAACTAAATACGCCGACAAGGCTTACAGAAAGTCTGTCGAAGGTGCGGTTCCTTCCTATGATGAATGGATCAGGGGCAAGGAGTCTTCTTTGGAGCGCCTTGATATGTCTGTTCGTGCCAGAAATCTCGGAGACGGGACTGACGAGGCCAGGGCGATGTCCAGACTTTCTTATGTAACGACATATGAAGGCTCAAGCTTCAGAATCGTGCCTTATTCGGCTGTGGACCATTCTTTTGAAATAAAGAATACCATCGAAGATTACATAGTCTTTACAAACGGTGAACTAACCGACCGGGCCATTCCGCTTTTGGCAAAAGCCTTTGCGGACAATCCCGATGCGGATATCTGCTACGGAGACGAGGACATTGCCACCCTTGATGCCGGCGACCTTCTCAAATACGGGAGAAGTGTGGTGGGCACCAGACAGGACCCTTACTTCAAACCGGAATGGTCCCCGAATGCTTTTTTGCATCACTTTTATTTCTGTAATGTGGTGGCTGTCAGAAGAAGCTCTTTCAGGGAAGTCGCCATGCCCCAAAACACCTATGGGGTAAGAATGATTTACGAGATGCTTCTCCAACACATCTTTAAAGATGAGAAGAATTTAAGAAGAAGCGTTGTTAACGTGGGCGAGATTTTAATTCACGCCACCGGTTACGGCAACAACGATGTTAAGCTGGAAAAAGCCGGGGATTACGCCAAAAACCTTGAATGCTTAAATGACAGCGATAATAAAATATCGGTAGTTATTCCATCCCGCAACAATCCCGATTTATTGGAAAAGTGCCTGTCCTCGCTTTATGATTCCCTTTTGGACGGAACTCAGACAGAAGTAATAGTGGTGGACAATGGCAGTGACCCCGACAAGAAAGTTTTAATTGAAGAAGTGCTGGCACATTACGGAGCTTCATATATATATAACCCTATGGATTTTAATTTCTCGGCGCAGATCAATGCCGGAGTGAAGGCAGCCGAGCACTCAATCCTTCTTTTATTAAATGACGATATAACTTTTACTCAAAGGGGCACCCTTGAGACCATGGCACAAGAGCTGAAATACAGCTTTACCGGCGCTGTGGGACTTAAGCTTCTGTATCCCGACAGTTCTTTGATTCAGCATGCGGGAGTCATCAATAACCGTATCGGACCTGTTCATAAGCTTCAGTTTTGTGATGACAGAAGCGAATACTATCACGGATACAACCGCTATGTTCAGAATGTATCGGCGGTGACGGCAGCCTGCCTTATGGTGCGGCGCGATGCTTTTGACAAGGTAGGAGGTTTGGACGAAAGCCTGAAGGTTGCTTTCAACGACGTGGATTTCTGCTTCCGTCTTCTGGAGGCGGGATACGTCAATGCGGTATGCAACAATGTAAGCGCCGTTCATGCCGAGTCGGTTACCAGAGGAAAAGACGACGACACCAAATCTCTGGTCAGACTCAACATGGAAAAAGAAAGACTTTACGAGACTCACGGTACTCTGAGAGGATACGACCCATATTACTCGCGTTATCTTCTTTCGGACTGTCTCGATTCCCGCATAGTTGCGGCGAACGAATACGAATACACAAGAGCCGAGGAAAATGCGGGCAGGAAATCTGTTCCGGACTTGAATTCCCGCGGCACAAGAGAAGAGGCCTGCGTTATTCTTTCGGTAGAATATGCGGGCGACAAGTCGGAATTTTCTTTTGAGGAGAAAGATGCGGATACGCTGATTATTCAAGGATTCTCTTATGTATCAGGTTCGGATAACGCGTGTTACCAGAAGTCTATTCTTTTAAAAGGAGAAAGCGGAATCTTTGAGTTTCCTTTTAAGGGCTGTGTAAGAAACGATGTGGCGCTTGCATGCAAGGATCAGGTCAATGTTGAAAAATCAGGCTTTTGTGTTAATATATCCAAGGCTGAACTTGCTCACGGCAATTACCGTGTGGGCATACTCATGACCAACAGATTCGCAAGGGAAAAACTTTATGCTTTTTCCAATAAATATATGGTGGTGAAATAAATGGATTACAAAGAACTCTACGAGCAGGAGCAGGAACGAAACGCAGTTTTGTCCGAGCGTCTTGCGGAGCTTGAAGAGGAAAAAGAAGAAATCTCTCATAAATTAAAAAGAATAAAAGACAATCCAATCTGGAAAGCCTCTACTCCGGTCAGAATGTTTGGCCACAAAGTAGTGAACAACATTCGTCGCGTTAAAAATCTCGGAGGCCCCAGAGGCATCATGCTTAAGATTAATTATAAGAAGCGCGAGGCCGAAGCCAAGAAATTTTACGGTACCAAAAGCTTCCCCGACGAGGCAAGAAGAAAGTTTGAAGAGGAATATTCTTTTGACAAGCGTCCTCTCTACAGCATTCTGGTGCCCCTTTACAACACCGACAGGACCATGCTCAAAGAAATGATTGATTCGGTGGAGTGGCAGACCTACTCAAACTGGGAATTATGTCTTGCCGACGGCTCAGACGCGGCTCATGCTTACGTGGGTGAGACGGTTGCGGAATACAACGACCCCCGTATCAAGTACAAAAAGCTTGAGAAAAACGGTGGCATTTCGGAGAACACCAACCAGTGTCTTACTCTTGCCACAGGAGATTACATCGGACTCTTTGACCACGACGACATCCTTCATCCTTCGGCACTTTTTGAATATACCAAGGTCATCAACGAGCAGGATGCGGATTACATCTATTGCGACGAGACCACTTTCAAAAGCGGCAACATCGACCACATGCTTACCATGCATTTCAAACCCGATTATGCCGTAGACAATCTTCGCGCCAACAATTACATCTGCCATTTCAGTGTTTTCAAAAAAACACTTTTGGAAGGAACCGAGCTCTTCAGAACCCGCTTCGATGGCAGCCAGGACCATGACATGATATTGAGACTGACCGACAAAGCGCAGAAGATAGTCCATGTTCCGAGGCTTCTTTATTACTGGCGCAGTCACGCGGGAAGCGTTGCCGGCAATATTTCAGCCAAAGAATATGCCATCGACGCAGCCAAGGGAGCTGTTGCGGACCACTTAAGAAAACACGGCTACACCGACTTTAAGATTACCAGTACCAGAGCCTTTGAAACCATATTTAAAATAAGATACAAATTAAACGGTTCACCATTAATATCGATTGTTATTCCAAATAAGGACCATGCTTCGGACTTAAAACGCTGCGTATATTCCATACTTGAGAAGTCCACTTATACCAACTACGAGATTATCATTGTGGAGAATAACAGCACCGAAAAAGCTACCTTCGACCTCTATGAAGAGTTAAAAGAAGCCTCCGACAAAATCTCCGTTGTGACCTTTGAAGGCGAGTTCAATTACTCGGCGGTTAACAATTTTGGTGTATCCTTTGCAAAGGGTGAATACATTCTTTTGCTCAATAACGATACCGAAGTCATCACACTCAACTGGCTTGAGGAGATGCTCATGTACGCCCAACGTGAAGACGTGGGCGCAGTGGGAGCGAAACTCTACTATGCCGACCGCACCATTCAGCATGCCGGCGTGGTAATCGGCCTCGGAGCTCACAGGACCGCGGGCCACACTCACTACAAGATGCCCAAAGAAAACCTGGGTTACATGGGACGTCTCTGCTATACCCAGGACGTATCTGCAGTTACGGGCGCCTGTCTCCTGGTCAAGAAGTCTCTCTGGGACGAAGTGGGCGGTCTTGACACCGACTTTAAGATATCGTTAAATGATGTTGATTTTTGTCTGAAACTTCGCGAAAAAGGGTATTTAAACGTATTTACCCCCTTCGCCGAATTGTACCATTACGAGTCAGTTTCGAGGGGACTTGACGACAGCGGCGAAAAAGCGGAACGATACAATAAAGAATCCGAACATTTCCGTACCAAGTGGAAAGAAGTGCTTAAGAAGGGCGACCCTTATTACAACGCAAACTTTTCTTTGGACAGAAGCGATTTTTCAGTAAAAGTAGAATAAAGGAGAAAATTCTATGACAGTAAAAGAACAATATGATTTCTGGTTAAGCGATTCTTATTTTGACGAGGCTACCAAGGCAGAACTTAGGGCCATTGCTTCCGATGACAATGAGATTAACGAAAGATTCTACAAGAATCTTGAATTCGGTACCGGCGGTCTTCGCGGTATTATCGGAGCCGGCACCAACAGAATGAATGTTTATACCGTAAGAAAGGCCACTCAGGGTCTTGCCAATTATATTATCAAGCAGGGAGCACAGGCCAAGGGCGTTGCAATAGCATACGACTCCAGAAGAATGTCGCCCGAATTTGCGGATGAAGCAGCGCTTTGCCTTAACGCCAACGGTATCAAGGCTTATGTGTTTGATGCTTTAAGACCCACACCCGAGCTTTCTTTTGCAGTAAGAGAGTTGGGATGCACCGCAGGTATCGTGGTAACCGCCAGCCACAATCCTCCCGAATACAACGGATACAAGGTTTACTGGGAGGACGGCGCTCAGGTAACATCCCCGAGAGACGTAGCCATCATCACCGAAGTTAACAACGTCGTAAACTTCTCCGATGCCAAGACCATGGACAAAGAAGAAGCCAAGAAAGCCGGTCTTTACAACGTAATCGGACAGGCAATCGACGACAGATACATGGAAGAGCTTAAGAAGCAGATTATCCATCCCGAAATAATCAAAGAGGTTGCGGGAGACATTAAGATTGTTTACTCACCCTTCCACGGAACCGGTAACATTCCTGTACGTCGTATCTTAAAAGAACTCGGCTTTAAGAATGTTTACGTAGTTCCCGAGCAGGAGCTTCCCGACCCCGACTTTACCACACTTGAATATCCCAACCCCGAAGATCCCAAGGCATTTACCCTTGCACTTAAGCTTGCAAGAGAGGTTAAGGCCGATGTTGTGCTTGCAACCGACCCCGATGCGGACCGTCTCGGTATTTATTCATATGACTCCAAGACTGACGATTATGTTTCTTTTACCGGTAACATGTCCGGTATGCTTATCGCCGAGTACATATTAAAAGAAAGAACGGCTCTCGGCACCATGCCCAAGAACCCCGCTCTTGTTAAGACCATCGTAACCACCAACATGGCCGAACCCATTGCCGAGAAATACAACGTTAAGCTTGTGGAAGTACTTACAGGCTTTAAGTACATCGGCGAGCAGATTAAGTGGTTCATTGAAAAAGGCACCAACAATTATGTATTCGGTCTTGAAGAAAGTTACGGCTGTCTCGCAGGTACTCACGCCCGCGACAAGGATGCTGTAGTAGCTGTCATGTGCCTTTGCGAAGTAGCCGCATGGTGCAAGAAGAACGGCATCACCCTCTGGGACCGCATGCTTAACATTTACAAAGAATTCGGATATTACAAAGAAGACCTTTACACCATCACCCTTAAGGGTATGGACGGCTCTGCCAAGATTAAAGAAATGATGGAGAAATTAAGAAACAATCCTCCCAAGGCTCTTGGCAACTGGAAGGTTCTTTCCTTCAGAGACTATGAGAAAGATGTTATCATCGACATGGCTACCGGCGAAAAGAAACCTACCGGTCTTCCCAAGTCCAATGTTTTGTACTTTGACTTAACCGACAATTCATGGTGCTGCGCCCGTCCTTCGGGAACCGAACCCAAGATTAAGTTCTACATGGGCGTTAAGGGCAACAATCTTGAAGATGCCGCAGCTAAGGTTGAAGAACTTAAAGAGAACCTGAAAGCAATCTTATAATCCAATGAGCAATTTTCAAAAAACCATCCGTTATTTAAAAAGAAACGGACTGAAAAAAACATATTACGCTATGGCGGAACGTCTTTTTTACAAGGACGTTCCGCTTAGTGCGTACGAAAATACCTATAAGGGTCCCATAGACGAGAGCATTAAGTTCAGCGTGCTCGTACCGGTATATGAGACTCTCGAAGTGTATCTTCGCGAAATGATTGATTCCGTTCTCGGCCAGGCCTACTCCAATTTCGAGCTCATCATCGGTGACGCATCGGCATCGGACGGCCCCCGGAAGATTATTGAGACATACAAAGACGACAGAATCAAATATATAAAAATCGAACACAACGGAGGCATATCCGCCAACACAAATGTGACTCTTGAAGCCGCCACGGGAGATTATTGTGCGTTGCTCGACCACGACGACCTTCTTTCTTTTGACGCGCTTTATGAAAACGCTCTTGTGCTGTCGGAAGCAAAGATGAAGAAAGAAAATATTAACCTCATCTACTCCGACGAAGATAAATGCAATGGGGATACCACGAAGTTTTTCGAACCCCACATCAAGGAAAACCTTAATCTTGATTTAATTTTATCCAACAATTATATCTGCCATTTTGCCGTAATAAAGACTTCTTTATTAAAGAAACTTAAGTTTCGCAGCGAATACGACGGAGCCCAGGATTACGACCTTTTTTTAAGGGTAATACTGAATTCGGAGCCCTCGGAGATACGGCATATCGGAAAGATTCTTTATCACTGGCGTTGCCACGAAGAATCCACTGCCTTTAACCCCGCCAGCAAAGAGTACGCATACGAAGCCGGCAAAAAAGCTGTTGCGGATTTCGTGCGTATGAAATATAATAGGGAAGTTTCCGTGTCGGATTTGCCCCACAAAGGTTTTTACAGAGTGAACTGGGGCGAGGATATATTTGATATCAGAGCCGATGTGGGAGCTACCGGAGATGTTTTTACGGAAGGTAATAAGATAACGTGCGGTATTTATATGAATCCTCACAGAATTCTTTTTCTAAACATGAATAAACATTTCTCCGGATACATGCATGGGTCGGTTCTGACCAGAGACGTTTACGCCTGCGACTTAAGAACGGTCACGCCCGCCCCTGCCATGCGAGAGTGCTATGAAAGCCTGATGAAACGGCTTAAAACACTGGAAGAGACTCCCGGCACTTCGCGAAAAGAAGTCAGAAATATGGCTGCAGCCCTGGGCCTCGAATTTGGCCGAGAACTGCAAAAACAAGATTTAACTTTTCTTTTTCTGCCCCAAATCGACAGATAGGAGGCTTGAAGGCCCCAATATTAAGAAAAGATTAATTTGTTTTATAGCAAAGTTCGATGTACTATTGTAATAGTGTTTTTCCATATGAAAAATACGTTCAGGCGTTTTAGTTTTTGGAGGAATTATGTCAGGCAAGAAGAAGAAAACTTCCGTAGGAAAAATTATCTTATTTATATCGGAAATTTTAATTCTCGTAGCTCTTCTCGTAGTTATGTGGCTCGTTCTTAAGACCACCGACGAAGAAAAGGGTGTACAGAGACTTTCAATCGATGAGAAGGAAATCGAAGTATCCCTTCCCGATGAAGTTAAAGAAAATGAAGTAATGCAGGGTTATCGCAACATCGCCCTCTTTGGTGTAGACTCCCGTGAAGGCGAGCTCAGCAAGAAGACACGTTCAGATACCATTATCATTGCTTCCATCAATACCGAGACCAAAGAGGTTAAGCTCGTATCCGTATACAGAGATACCTATCTTAACATCGATCCTTACGGAAAAAGAACCTTTAATAAATGTAACAGTGCTTATGCGTACGGCGGTGCAGAAAGAGCCATCAAGATGCTCAATGCCAACCTCGACCTTGACATCACCGACTTTGTTACCATCGGTTTCGAAGGACTTCGAGATGTTGTAGATGCTCTCGGCGGAGTATACATCGATGTTGACGAGTCCGAGATCAAGCACCTTAACAACTACCAGATTTCAATGGTTGAGTCCATGAGTGACGTTGACAGCTACACACCCGTCAAGGAAACCGGTTATCAGCTTCTTAACGGTTTGCAGGCAACAGCATACTGCCGTATCCGTTATACCGCCGGTAACGACTTTAAGAGAACAGAAAGACAGAGAGAGGTTATCAAGGCCTGCCTCGATGTTGCGCAGACAATCGACGTAGCCAAACTTAAGACTATCTGTGACAATGTATTCGGTGAAGTATTTACTTCTTTTGACCTCAGTGAAGTTCTGGACCTTCTTACCGATGTTGCCAAATACAAGATTGTTGATGAAGGCGGCTTCCCCAGCATGGATCACTACACCACGGGTAACATTGACGGTAAGAGCTGCGTAGTACCCGTAGATCTTCAGACCAACGTTATATGGCTTCACAAGTTCCTCTTCAATGAAGATGATTACAAGCCTTCATCCAACGTTAGCGAATACAGCGATGCTATCAGAGACGAGACTTCTCGTTATCTTAATACCACAACAGCTCCTTCCGACGATTTCGGGGATGACTGATAAAAATCATTGTGCTATAATGAGCAAGGGACCGGGAGAACTTCCCAGGTCCCTTTTAAAATTCTCAGAGGTAATATTTTTATGACAGCAGATCTTATCATTCCGGCCTATAAGCCCGATAAAACATTTCTCGAAGCGGTTGACGCAATGGCAAGTCAGACCCTTTCTTTTGAAAAAATAATCGTAGTCAATACAGAACAAAAATACTTTGACCGTCTGGTTTATTCCGCCAAATTTCTTGATGAACACAAATCTCTTGACGTACGTCATATATCCAAGCGTGAGTTTGACTGCGGCAAGACCTGTAACTTCGGAGTTAAGATTTCACAGGCGGATTGCTTTATTATAATGTCCCAGAACGTAGTTCCCGAGTCGGGCGATGTTGCGGCAAGACTCGTTGCGGCTCTTGAGAACGACCCCAAATGTGCGGTTGCTTTCGCCAGACAGACGGTGCCCGACAAAGCATCCGAAATAGACAAATATGCCAAGCGCTATTTCTTTTCCGAGGACAGCGCCATGCTTACGGCCAAGGACCTTGATTCCATAAAGAACGGCACCCTCAGAGGTTTAAACGGATGTGCGGCCTACAGAAGAGATGTTTTTGACGCTCTGGGCGGCTTCCCCAACCATATTATTTGCGACGAAGACATGGTTTACGCTTATAAAGCCCTGGACGCAGGCTACAAGATTGCCTACGTTGCCGACGCGGTTGTGACGGACCACGCCCTTCTTACGGACAAAGAACACATGAGAAAGGCTTTTGACTACGGCGTATGCGTTCTTAAGAACCCCGAGATTTTTGACTATAACGCTGTCAAAGAAAACGGTAAAAAAATGAATAAGCTTCTTCTTTCCCACTTAAAGCGCAAAAGCTTTTCCGGCGAGGCATTTAAACTTCGCCGTATCTACAAGGCAGGCAAGACAGGTTTTAAAAAGGCACTTAAATACGCCAAAATGTCTCCCGCAGACCTTAACAGATTCACCTCCAATCCCGAGTTCTGGCGCATGGATGAAATCTTAAGAGACAGAAAAAGTGTGAACGGTCATTCCGGCTACGGAAGAAGCGAGGCGGAAGTGGAAATGCTTTCAAAGCCCCCGGTTCGTGCCTTCAAGAGAGAAGAAGAGGACAAATAGTTTTTCATAATTTTTAAATAATTAAGACACAATTTGGTCACAATTAGGCAATACAATAAGCTCAAAGAATTGAAAAAGGAGGTAATTTTTCAATGGATGAGCAATTTTACAACAACAATAACGGTTACGGAGAAAAATCTTCCGATAACGAACAGAAGACTCCGAACATATATGAAGAAAACACACACAAGACCGAGTACGGTTATACCTGGCAGGAGCCTGTAAGAGTTCCGGTTAAACCCACCGAGCAAAAGCCCGTTAAAGAGCGCAAGAAACCCGGATTCGTGAAGAAACTGTTTGCGGCCATGGCTTTCGGCCTTGCATTCGGCGCCTGTGCGGCAGGTTCTTTTTACGCAATCAACAAATATGTGATTAAGGACGAGCCCAAGACCATCGAGACCAACGCCGAGGTTGAAGAACTTCAGAAGAGCGTAGCGGAACTTCAGTCAGCCATCGCTTCCAACGGAAGCGGCACCACCATCGTTACCACAGCGGGCAGCGGAGATGTTACGGCGGTTGTGGACAAGGTAATGCCTTCAATGGTAGCCATTACCAACAAAGGCGAGTATTCCACAAGCGACTGGTTCGGCAGAAGATACACAAGAGAAGTTGAATCCTACGGTTCCGGTATCATAATCGGTGAAAGCGATACCGAATACTTCATAGCCACCAACAACCACGTTATCGAAGACAATATATCCCTTTCCGTTCTTTTTGTGGACAACACCACTGCAGACGCATACGTTAAGGGCTACGATTCCAGCATAGATATTTCCCTTATCGCTGTTGCCAAAGAAGGCCTTTCCGCAGAGACCAAAGCTGCCATTAAAGTGGCTACAATAGGTGATTCCGACAGCCTTAAGATCGGTGAGACGGCCATTGCCATCGGTAATGCCCTCGGTTACGGCCAGTCAGTTACCACAGGTGTTGTAAGTGCTTTGGGACGTGAGATTACCATAGACGGTAACGTTTATTCCAACCTCATTCAGACCAGTGCAGCCATTAACCCCGGTAACTCAGGCGGCGCTCTGTTAAACAGCAAGGGTGAAGTGGTAGGCATTAACTCCTCAAAAGCAGGAGATTCACAGATTGATAACATGGGCTTTGCTATCCCCATCAGCGAGGTCAAGGATATCCTTCAGGAGTTCTCCGACAGAGAGACCCGCGCAAAGGCTTCAGAAGATGAGAGGGGTTACCTCGGTATCACTTTCTATGACGGAGACGCTACGGTTCTCGGCTATCCCGCAGGTGTTTATGTAACTGCTGTTAACCCCGGTTCACCCGCCGAGAAGGCAGGAATTTACATGGGCGACGTCATCACCAAGGTTGACGGACAGTCGGTCAAGGACGGTCCCGCACTCAAAGAGTTCCTCGGTTACTACAAATCCGGTGAAACCGTTACCCTTACCATTACGAGAAACGTTAACGGTGAGTTTACCGAAACTTCAATCGACGTAGTGCTGGGCGGAATCGAAGCCATTCAGACCAATCAGTAATTATTAATTCTTTCTTGAGCATCACCTATTTGGTGGTGCTCTTTTTTTGGCTGTGATATAATGAGCCTTGGATTAATAAACTTTGGGAGATGTTATGAGCAAAATTTCCATCGTGGTGCCCGTCTACTACAGTGCGGACACACTTCAAATGTTATATGACGATATGAAAGAAAAAATCCTTGACGTAATCGGGGACTATGAAATAGTATTCGTGGACGACGGCTCCGGGGACAATTCCTACGAAGTCATGGAATCCATAAAGGCGCAGGACAAAAATGTTGTGCTTGTTAAGCTTTCCAGAAATTTCGGCGAGCATGCTGCACTTTTGGCAGGTTTAAGTGTCTGCACGGGTGATTGCGCAGTTACCAAACAGGCAGACCTTCAGGAGGACTCCACCCTTCTTCTTGATATGTACGAAAGCTGGAAACAGGGCAATAAGGTGGTGCTAGCGGTAAGAGCTTCGAGAGATGAGAATCCGGTGAAGGTTTTCTTTGCCAACCGCTACTACGGCCTTGTGAGAAGGTTTGTTAACAAAAACATGCCCGTGGGCGGCTGCGACTGCTACCTGATAGACAGAAAGGTTATTGAGGTTCTGGAACTTCTGGACGAGAAGAATTCTTCACTTACTCTTCAGGTAATGTGGGCGGGATTTAAGACCGATATGATTTATTTTGACAGAAGAGACCGTGAAGTGGGCAAGTCCCGCTGGACTCTTTCCAAAAAAATAAAGCTGGTGGCGGATTCCATCTTAAGCTTTTCTTACGCACCCCTTCGCATAATGATGGGTGTGGGAGTTATATTTGACGTTATTGCTCTTGGCATTTTGATAAGCGTTCTGGTTGAGTATTTTACGGTAGGTACTCCCGTAACCGGTTGGGCTTCCCTTATGTGCATAGTTTTGTTCGGATTCGGCATTGTTATGTTAATGCTGGGAATCATAGGCGAATACATCTGGCGGGCCCTTGATGCTTCCCGCAACAGGCCTCCGTTTATCATTGATGAGGTGGTACGTGAAGACGAAGAGCAGTAAAACAGGTATTATCATTAAAATTCTATGGATTCTTGCCGTTTTGGTCAGCATCAAGACTGTCTTTACCGACTTTGGAGGCGACAATGCTTATAGCATGGTCATGTCCTATCGCCATATAACGGGTGACCGGATGTTTCTTGAAATGTGGGAGCCGCATCAGACTTCCATTTTCTTTACGGACGTCCTTATGTGGATTTACGGCCTGATTGTGCCTTCTTTTGCGGGAGTTGCGGTATATCTACAGGTTTGCGGAACACTGTTTTTTGCGCTGATTGCAGTCTTTTTGTTCAAAGAAATCAGAGCACTCTCCGGAGACACGGCAGCTCATCTTGCAACAATCTTTTTCCTGATATTCAGAGCCAAGCAGACGGTTTTTCCGGAATTTTCAAATCTTCAGATAGGCTTTTCGGCCCTTATGTTTTTGACGCTGTTAAGCTTTCTTAAGGATCAAAAAAAATACATCAAACTGGTAATTTCGGCGCTTTTCCTGTGCCTTGAAGTACTTTCTTATCCTTCCTGCGCGGTTGCGCTTGTGTCGGTTATCATTATTTTGTGCCTTTACAGTGAAAAGAAACTGAAAAACACCCTGATATTTGCAGGAACTGCCGGAGCGGCGGGAGTTTTGTATGTCGCTTTCTTTGCACTGAGAATCGGTCCGGCAACGTTTGTTGAGTGCTTAAAGGGCATCGTCAACTCAGACTCACATGCGAACATTACGTTTGTGGGCGGGTTCGATTATTTCAGCGGGCTTGTGACGGCATTGGTATGGATTGCGGCATCTGCGGCGCTTACTGCGGTTTTATGCCTGATTGTCAGACTGTGTTCGGGCAGGGGACTTAACTTTTTCGGAGCCTTCGGCGCTGTGTTCTTTGCCGGAAACTTCTTCATGCTCATTCTGCAAAAGAAAACCGGCATAGACTGGACCTGCAGCTTTTATATTATCCCCCCGGTACTGATGGCCGCCGGGTTTATGAATTACAAAAATCTTGATGCCGGGCAGAAGCGTTTTTTTGTATCGGGAGTGCTTATTTCCCTTGCTTCGGCGGGTGCGGCGGCGGCGCTTTCCGACCTTGGAATCATAACTTTTGTGTCCTTCCTCGCTCTTGGCGGAGCGGTTTCTTTTGCGGCTTTGAAGGATGCGGACAGGACGGCATTTGCGGGTGCGGCGTTTATTCTTGCCGCAGTACTGTTCAGCAGAGGTTTTACGGTGTGGGGATATGCCAACAAAGGCAATGTCTGGAATGTGCTCGATATAGAAAGATACATTAAGCAGGGTCCCACCTTCGGAATCCTCACGGACTATATGACCAGTAAAGAAGCGGAAGTGAATGCGACTGAATTTACCGGATTTGTCGGCAAAGATGACCGTCTGCTGGTGGTGGGTGACGACTGGCTCTTCGACCCTGCGGTATACATGCTTTCGAGAGCTGAAATATCCAACTATTCGGTTATAGATACACCCTATTACAATGAGTCACTGGAAGATTATTTCAGGCTGAATCCCGGGAAGATACCTACCGTCATAGCGGTGAAGTGCTGGTTCGGTAATCTTTATTTCCCGGAAGACTCTTACATCATGAAGTGGATAAACGACAACTACGTGGCGGTGGGCGACGCAAGCTATTACAGATTCTACAGATTGTCCGATTTCAAAGACTAAAAGAAAAAAGTTTAACTGTTGAAAAAAGTGCCAAAACTCTATATAATGAGTTTTGGCATTTTGCGCCTTTAAAGGGGCGTTATTTCGAAAGGAGCTTATATATATGAACAACAAATGGATTCGTGGTGCGATTCCTGCATTGTTACTCCACTGCAGTATCGGTACCGTTTATTGTTGGTCCACTTTCAGCGGTGAGATT
>CAMNCH010000027.1 GCA_946534145.1 uncultured Lachnospiraceae bacterium | reverse complement strand
GCAGCTCTCTTTTCTATCGCTACGATAATAACGTAAGCACTCCCCTGTTGCTCTGGTTGGCCTGTGCCAGCATGGCCTGCCCGGCCTGAGCGATTATATCTATGTTTGAATACTTCATCATTTCTTTGGCCATATCCGTGTCGCGTATTCTTGACTCTGCGTAGGTGGTGTTCTCCACAGTATTGTCCGTCATTTTAATGGCGTGCTCGAAACGATTCTGGTAAGCTCCGAAACGTTCCCTGGTATCAGAAATAACCTTCAACGCTTTAGCGGTCCGGTCTATTGCCAGCTCAGCCTGCTCCATTGTAAGGATCTTGGTATTGCTAAGTCCGATGGCGTACAGGTTTAAGGGGCTCCAGGTCATCTCTATCTGGTCGTTGCTGTCTGCGCCCGACTGGATAATTAGTTTTCTCGGCGGTATTTCGAAACGGACTTCATTAACTTCGACGTTCGAATACTCCGCTTCCCTGATGGAAGTGTTGTTTTCCGTAGGCTTGAAGTCTCTGCTTCCGTATCCCGCGGCCTTGAAGGTTATGTCTGACACCTTCACGGTGCCCGTAGTCTGCGTAAGGAGCCGGGCCACATCAAGGTTCAGTGAGTAGCTTAATGCATACGGTTTCTTCCCTTGATCATCATGAAAACTTAAATTGTTAAAAGAAGCCGTTCCTATACCGATTAATGTTTCCTCTCCGATGCTTCCTTCAACAGTGGAATAGTTGCCGTAAGTAGTGGAAATGTCCCGGGTTCTTCCGTTTTCCGCAAGAACGCTCATGTCATAACTGCCCGCACGCCTTATGGTAACCTCTTGTCCATCTATGGTTACACTGCCCGAAAACGCCGCATCAGGATTCTCAAGAAAATCGGGATTGTCTTCTATAAATTGCCTTATCTCCGGACTCAGCGCGGAAAAATCCACTTCGGATATCTCCTTCCTGTTAAACACATAAGTTTCTTTTTGCGTCTGGGTAAGGCTCCTTGAATAGGTTTCCTGCTGAGCTTTGTTTATCTCATTTAAATCCTTGCCCGCAAAAGTACCGTCAAACGTATACGTGACTTTCTGTGTCCATGTATCCGTGGCATCATATGTATTCGTGTATGTATTGGTACATTTTACATCGTTTTCTCTGACATAATGCCACCTTACATACTCTTCGGTCTTATAAATGGGATTACCGCTACCGTCAGTTAAGGGGTTACCGTATTCATCGGTCTCGGGAATCTTATCTCCGTTCTCGTCGTAGGAATAGTCGGTGTATTTTTCGGGAATAATATAAATGGCGGAGGGAGCAGCAGGAGACTCTGCATTCTCGGAATCCAAAACACGATTGGCAAATCTTCTTAATATCTCGTGTGTACCGTCCTCATATTCACCGTTTTCACCGGGTCTGTCCGCTGCCGAAGGCTGGCCGGAAACCGTCTTTCTTTCGATGCTTACATCTCCGGTCAGGGTTGAGCTTTTATGATCGAAATTCCTTCCGAAGTGTCTTTGTACGTCAAAAGTGTTTCGAATCGTACCGGAATATACACCAACGCTTCCATAACCTTCGTTTGTACCAGAAAGGCTTCCCGCAACCGCAGGGGCCTTATCGATAAGCTTGGCCCCGTCAAGGGCATTCATTACCTCGTCAAGGCTCGCACAATCCGCAAGTTTAAAATCAAATTCTATCTTTACATTGTCATCGGGGCTTACAAAATGATATGTGGCATCGGCATCAAAAGTAATGCTGGACTCTCCGGTCGTACCGTTTGAAGTTCCCCAGTCCACCACAGGGTAACCGCCGTTAGTATGAATTTCATTACCGTTTTCATCCTGTCGTGAAGCCAGGTTGCTGTCCTTAAATGTATTCCAGGCTACATAAGCAGTCTGATTTCCGTTGTTGGTATCTTTTACCGCAAGACCGTTTTCATCTGCTACCAGCACAAAAGTGTGGTCTATAACGTCTTTGTTGGCCTCGGTAATACGTATATTCTGTACCGCCTCAATAATATCCGAGGATTTTGTGCTGTGGCTCGAGCCCACACTCACGTCCCAGGTGGCGGGCAGTATTTCTTCGTCTCCGTTAACCCTCTCCTGCATCTCGGAAATGTTAAGCGTATCATCCACAGAAAATGTTATTTCCATACCGTGATAGGAAAAAGAATAATCTCCCACCGGCATTGAGGACATGCTTTTTATCTTGTCCTTCTGACCGTCTACCAATATGTCAGACCATTCTGCGGCAAGCTTGTCATTTATGTATATGCCTTGCGGCTCAGCTCTCCAGGTGTAATTACGCACGGCGCTTTCAAGACCCTGACCGGCCTTCATTGTAAGCTTTACGCTTTCTCCGTCCCAAAGTCTGAATTCGGTCTCAAAGTCCTCTGTTGCTTTTCCGGCATCATCGATTTTTAAACCTGCCTCCCGAAGCTCGGCAATGCTGTATCGCACATTTTCAAATTCAAGGCCGCCCACACCGCCGTTTCCCGCATGGAAAACGCCCATGTCCGTAGGATAGCCCTCAACATCCGGATTGTAAATCGTATCGACCGTACGAAAGATTTCCACCTCATTGAATTTGGTGGTCTTAAAGACACGGTTCATCTCTCTTTTAAGAGCCTGAACCTCTTCATTGATATATTTTCTGTCATCGGAGCTCATGGTTCCGTTAGCCGCTTTAATGGCAAGCTCGTTGACACGATGAAGCATGTCATGAACTTCGGAAAGAGCACCGTCCGCAACCTGTGACAGCGATACTCCGTCCTGAAGATTGGCCGAAGCCTGTGTAAGGCCTCTAATCTGCTTACGCATTTTTTCGGAGATGGCAAGTCCCGCAGCATCATCCGCAGCACGGTTAACACGGTACCCCGATGCCAGTTTTTCCGCGGATTTGCTTCTTTTTGCGCCTGTTATTTTCAGTTGTCTTTCCGTAAACATCGCCGAAAGGCTATGCTGAACCACCATACTCATTTTGGAACCTTTCCTCCGAAAACGCCTATCCGTTTTTTATATCGGAGAGTCTGAGCCAAAATATTATATGCAGAAGCGCAAAAATGCCCGATTTTATCAATTTTTTGAGATTTTAAAAGGAGTCGACTGACCGCCAATCAATCGACTCCGTAAAATGAATCCTATACGTAAACTTCCATGTAACCCTTCATCTTGGTAAGGTCATAGTGCTCAATCTTGCCGAGATTGGAGTCGTAGCCGACACCGTCAAAGTATACAAGGTAGTGGCTGTATCGGCCCATCTTCTCTAAGATGACACAGCACTTGGGAAGGGTAACATCGGTACGACCGTTGGTGTAAATAATCTCTTCCGAGTGGTCGATTCCGAAGTAGTTAAGTGCATTGATAATCTTGTCCATGGTAGCCTGCCACTCACCGCAGTGCATGGTGTTGATGGCGTCGTCCAAAGTGATGCCCGCAAGCATTGCCACGCAGGACTGTCCGCAAAGGCCGTCGTGAGGCTGAATTACAACATCGATACCGTCAATCTTTCTGATGGGGTTCGAAGTGCTGTAAGGGCTTTCTTTGGCACTGGACTGGGTTACTCTGAAGGTGATGGGATATTCCTTACCGATTTTAAAATTCTTTAAAGTCTCCGCAGAAACGGGAATGCTGTACACACCGTTTCCTTCGGGAATAAGGTTACATACAAAGACGGTTTCCTCAAGCTTAACCTTGACGGGCACGTCTCCCTCTTTTTTGCAGATTTCCCAAACGTTAAAGGGAATCTTGATAATTCCGCCGTTTTCCGACTGTTCGATACCGGCTCTGAAACTGTATTTCATACTTCTCTTCTCTTTCCTTTTCAAACAATTGTTTCTAGGTTTATTTAACCAAAGTTAAGGAAAGATGTCAAATTTCTAGCGTCTTTTATAGGTCTTTTGATAGATTACCACAAAAGTTGCAATGCACACTGCAGCAATCGCAATAACGTATATTCCGGATGCGGACAAAGAAAGTGCTTTGCCCATCATTTCTGTTCTGAATCCGAATACTTCCTTCATGGCCTTTACGAATTCACCGTTGTCAACGCCGCCGATGGAGTCGTTCATGTGGCTGAGTACTCCGTTCATGAGGGTGTTACGAATCATAACCGTCACATGGCTTGCGGGGAAGATATTGCAGATAGTCTTAACGCTTGCGGAAAACTCTGAAATCGGAATGTATGCGCCGATTACAAAACCTGCCGCCGCCGAAAGTATTCCGAAGAAAGCTGCGCTGGCGGAAGTATCCTTAAAGAAAGTCATGATAATCATAAGGAATGCCGTAGCCGAAACTGCGCCGAGAGCGATTACACCATAGGACTTAACTATATCTGCTGCGCTCAAATATATTCTGCCGGAAGCACTTAAGATACCAAGACCTACTGTAAAGATGAAGGATGTCATAAGTGTAGAAGCGATGGATGATGATACAAAATAAGATGTAACAATCTTTGCACGGCTGACAGGTGTGGTGAGCACGTCTTCGGCGATTCGGGTTTCTTTGTCCCTTACAAAGGTATTGAGTGTGGCAAAAGAAACCGTTATGAGGGCCGAGCCCATGATTCCGCTTAAAAGAATGCTGTTGGCAAATACTTCGACATCTCCCGCCTCTATGAAGCTCTCAAGTCCCTGCATTGCGCCGTTTATAGCGTTTACGAATGAACCCTTTAAAAACAATGTGTAAAGTACAAAAACTATGATTGATGTAAGAAGTGAAAAAATAACTGCCTGAATATCCTTAAAATATACCATTAAATTTCTTTTTACGATTCCCATAAAACCTTTCATTATGCAAGCTCCCTTCCCGTTAAGTTCAAAAATACGTCGTCCATTGAGCCTTTAAGCAGCTCGTAGTCTGTAACCTTATCTCTGTTGTCGTTTAAGAATTTAAGTGCGTCGCCCTTGAGGGTTGCTATGTATCTGTCGCCTTCGTAGGTGACCTTCTCGGCATCCGTAAAGGAAGCCATTACTTCGTCGTTTATCTTGCTCTTTGGTGTGTACCAAAGAAGTCTTCTGGATGAATACTTGGTCTTAAGTCCCGCCGGTGTGTCGTCGCAGAGGATTTTGCCGTGATCGAGTATTACAACTCTGTCAGCCACGTCCGTCTCTTCCATGTAGTGTGTGGTGAGAAAGATTGTCATGTGGCGCTTGTTCTTAAGTTCCATTATGTAGTCCCAGACTTCTTTTCTGGTCTTGGGATCAAGACCGGTGGTGGGCTCATCGAGGAAAAGTATCTCGGGCTTATGAATCAGGGCCCTTACTATGTCTACTCTTCTCTTCTGGCCGCCCGAGAGTTTGTCAAATCTTCTGTTTAAGATATCTCCGATGTGAAGGGATTCGTCAAACTCATTTATTCTTGCGGCGATTTCTTTTTTGGATAATCCGTAGTAGCTGCCTCTGGTGTAGAGGTTTTCTTTTACCGTAAGCTTAGGATCGAGGACCGATGTCTGGAAAACCACTCCGATTTTCTCTCTTATTTTGTCATCTTCTTTGCCAAGCTCGTGTCCGCAGATCTTCACGTCGCCTGAGGTTTTTGAAAGTATGGTGCACAGCATGTTAATGGTGGTTGACTTGCCTGCTCCGTTTTCTCCGAGGAAAGCGAAGAGCTCGCCTTCTTTTACACTGAAATCTATACCCTTAACTGCTTGAAAATTCTTATAGTTCTTAACAAGATTTTTAACTTCGATTGCGTTCATTTCTGTCTCCTTTCTTTAACTGTCCTCATTCTATCGTGGACTTTGAGACAAAAAAAGAGCAACCGGAGTAAGATGCAAAAAACACCTACCAAGTTGCTTTTTTTATAAAAATCCTATGTAATTTCGGGCCTATTCTTCGTCGCGAATCTTGTCTATTGCGGCATTGATGGCCTTGTCTTCCTGCCTGTAAAAGAAGTATGTAGCCACCCACACAAAAGCGTATACGATAAAGAAGCCGACGCTTACAGCAATGAATCCGTCAGGCATCGTATACCACTTAAAGACGTATCCGAAGAGCATCACTATGGCGTAGAGCACCAGGCAGTGAAGGATGAGTCGTACTGCAAACTGCCGCTTTGTAAGTGACTCCATGTTGCGCCAGATGTATGTAGGAATAGCGCCCAGCAATCCGCACAAAACGAAGGACAGTGGATGGTACCACTCAAGAGTCATGCTCTCACCGCCCATTAAATGGGTAATGGCAACGGATATGCCTATCTCCGCCAGTATTCCGTAAGAAATCATCATGGCCTGCAAAAGAATGGTCTTAATTATTTTCATCAGATGTCCAGCCTCCTTTTGATTTCTTTGACATAGCTTCTGGCTATTATAATCTTTTCGTCATTCAAAAGAACAGACTCCATGCGCCCCGAGAGGTCTGAGTTGATGCTCTTTATTTTGCGCAGATTCACAATAAAAGCCTTGGCGCATCTGGCAAAGTAGCCGCCTAACATTTCCTCAAGTTCGTACAGACGGTACTTGCACTCGAAGCACTCGTCTTTGGTGTAGACAAAGGTTTTTTTGTCCACGGACTCTATGTAATAAATCCTGGTCTTGTTAAGAAGAATGTTGGAGCCTTCCTTGATCACCGGAAGGCATCCGCTTGTTCCCATCAAAAGGTCGATTGCGCTCTTAACATTCTCTGTCATCTCGGTGGCTTTTATGACCGCATATTCTTTGGAGCTGTCATCCACCTGTTCATAATCTACATGCATATTGCCTCTGTGTGTGTTACTTCTCTAAGGTATATTTCACGGTAATTATTCATAAATCGGCTCAAAATCATCAGCCGGATGTCCGCAAAGAGGGCACTTAAAGTCAGCGGGAAGCTCGCTTCCCTCATAAATATAACCGCAGATTTTGCAGCGCCAGCCCTTAATCTTTCTGTCCTGCTTGGGTGCTTCGGGCTTGGGTTTAACCTTGGACTGATAGTCTGCGTATGTTAAAGGTGCCTTGCCGCTTACAAGTTTCGCATCATCCACTGTTGCGATGAAGAGCGTATGGCTGCCAAGGTCCATGCTGTCCACAACAGTAGCGCTGATATAAGCTGTGGTATGCTCCGTAAGGTAGTAAAGGCCCTTCGCATCCTGCTTGAGAGGCTGTCCCGCAATCTTGTCAACATCGCGGCCGGACTGCATACCGAAGTGCTTGATAAGGTCAAAAGTAGTGGTCTCGTCAAGAAGGCTCAATGTGAAAACACCGCTCTTCTTAATAAGGTCGCAGGTATAATTGGCATTGATACATGCAATGGCTATTCTGGTGGGATTGGATGCCACCTGAATGGCCGTGTTGGTGATGCAGCCGTTAGACTTGCCGTCTGCGGTAGTCGAAAGCATAAATACACCGTATGAAAGTTTATAAAGTGCAGTATTATCCATAAAAAGAAACCTCCTTCATTTTATTTGGATTATATTTTTTAGGGTGTATAATGATTATATCATGAAAGGACGACCATATGTTTAAGATTCTTATAGCGGAAGACGATTCCGAGCTTTTATCCCTTTTTAAACATGTTCTTATAAAAAACGGTTATGACGCCACCGGAGTATCAAACGGCCGTGAAGCCCTGGATGCTTTGGATAACGGCTATTACGATATGATTATTTCGGACATTATGATGCCCGAAATGGACGGCTATGCCCTGGTGCGTGCGCTGAGAGACGCCGGCAATTCCATCCCCGTTATGATGATTACCGCCAAGGATGCTTTTGACGACATGAGGCTCGGCTTTCTTTCGGGAACGGACGATTACATGGTGAAGCCCGTCAACACCAATGAAATGATACTTCGTGTGGGTGCGCTTCTTCGCCGTGCGCAGATGATTAACGACAGACGCCTTACCTTCGGGGACACTGTTCTTGACATGGATTCACTGACGGTTACCTTTAACGGTGAAAGTCAGGTGCTTCCGCAAAAAGAATTCATGCTTCTTTACAAAATGGCTTCGTACCCCGGCAAAATTTTCACGAGACGTCAGCTCATGGACGATATCTGGGGCTACGACTCCGACTCCGACACTCATACGGTGGACGTGCACATTAACCGCCTGCGTGAGCGTTTCAAGGACAACAAAGACTTAAGCATAGTCACCATGCGCGGCGTGGGTTACAAGGTGGTCAAATCATGAAAAAGTTAAAAGAACGCTTCAATCTCAGAGTACAGTTTACGATTATCATTATCATAGCCATGGCGGTGTCCATCGGCGGCACTTATCTGGTTTTGTTTTTAATTAAAAGATTCCTTGATTACAATCTCGTAATATCTCCTGTTCTTTGGATACTGGTAATAGGCATCACCACCGGCGGAACCCTTTCCAATTACATAGGCACCAAGTTTCTCGACCCCACCAATGACCTCGGCAAGTCCATGAAAAAGGTGGCAGCGGGAGACTTTACCGTAACCCTTGATACCGCCGCTCTCCACCCCACGGTGCGTGAGATTTACGAAAACTTCAATGTGATGACCGCCGAGCTTCGTAACACCGAGGTTCTTAAGACGGATTTTGTGTCGAGCGTTTCCCACGAGTTCAAGACCCCCATCGGTGCCATCGAAGGCTACGCTATGCTCCTTCAGGACAGCGACTCCATCACACCCGGTCAGCAGGAATGCATCGACAAGATTCTTTACAACACCAAGCGCCTCACGGGTCTTATCGGCAACGTCCTCCTTCTTTCCAAGGTGGACAATCAGGTGATTCCTTCGGTAAAAGAAAGCTTCTCTCTCGATGAACAGTTACGTCAGACCATCATAAATTCCGAGCCCCAGTGGGAGCCAAAAAACATTGATTTCGACGTGGACCTTCAGGAGATTAACTATGTGGGCAACGAAGAACTCCTAAGCCACGTATGGTCCAATCTTTTGGGCAATGCCATCAAGTTCAGCCCCGACGGCGGCATTATAAAGGTTCGTGCGGTCAAAGATATGGGTTCAATCACCGTAACCGTGGAGGATAACGGCCCCGGCATTCCAGAGGATTCAATCTCCCACATATTTGACAAATTCTATCAGGCCGACACCTCCAGAAAGCATGAGGGAAGCGGCCTCGGACTCTCTTTAGTAAAACGTATACTTGAGCTTCACAACGGAACCGTATCCGCCGAAAATCTTCCCGAGGGCGGAGCGAAGTTTACGGTGAAATTGTAATAACAGTGGCTTTTGCGGCGCAGACTCAGGTCTGCGCTTTTTCTTTTGCCTTGGGTTCAAAGTTCAACAATTGTTGATATTTGGTTGAAGATTGGTTGATTTTTGTGTTTTAAGATGTAAGTACAATCAAGAGAATTGTGAGGATGGACATATGAATGATATCCAGCAGGGTAAGTATTACAACAAAATAATAACGATTCCGAACATCCTGTCTTTTATAAGACTTGCCATGATTCCCTTAATCATCTGGCTTTACATTGCAAAAGAAGAATACATTCTTACGGCGGGGCTCATTCTTTTGTCGGGTGCTACGGACGTGATAGACGGATTTATCGCGAGACGTTTTAACATGATAAGCGCTCTCGGCAAGGCTTTGGATCCGGTGGCGGACAAGCTCACTCAGTTCGCCATGATGATTTGTCTGGTGTCAAGATTCCCGCTTATGATTCTGCCCCTTGGGCTGTTAGTGGTCAAAGAACTGTTTAACGGTATTACGGGGCTTATGATTATTCGTCAAAGCGGCAAGGTATACAGTGCTTTGTGGCATGGAAAGGCAGCTACGGTACTTTTGTACATCATGCTTCTTACCCATATTCTGTGGGCTTCCATTCCCCAGGCTTTTTCGGAAGTGCTTATACTCGGCACCATCGCAATGATGATTATTTCCTTTATTTTGTACGCCACCAGAAATGTGGCGCTGTTGAAGGTACAGCAGTAACTTTAAAGGAGGTTTTGGCTTATGCTTGAAATGCTTAGAAACTACAGTTTTCATGACTGGTGTCTTATGATACTGGTTTGTTCCTTTATAGGATTTTTAATCGAAAACACATGGCTCGCCTTTACAAAAGGCTTTATAGACAACCGTAACATGCACCTGCCTTTTTTGCTGGGCTACGGACTTTCCGTGGTGGCCTGCTACACGGTTATGGGACTTCCGGCAGATTCGCCTGACATAAGATATTTTGTGGGTGTGTTCCTTTTTGTAAGCTGCGGAGAGATTATTCTCGGCAAAGCGGTTGAGCTTATCTGCGGTTTCTTTTACTGGGACTACTCAAGGCTTCCGTTTCACGTTACCCGCTACACCAGCGTGTTCACAAGCCTCGGATTTGCAACGGCCATTACGTTCTTTATGCGTTCCGTATTTCCCTCCATCATGGAGGCCTCGGCTTTTCTGGACCTTGAATTCTTTCACGATTTGGAAACCTTTGCCCTTATAGTCATAACGGCCGACTTTCTGGTTTCTTTTGCAAAGATGCACAAAAAACACGGGCTTCTCGAAATATGGCGCGTTGATTTAAGGCACAAAGGAGCTGTGGAAAAAACAAACGACGCTCACACGGGAATAGCTTAAACATTAAACGGACGGGATACACTCCCGCCCGTTTTTTTACAGTTCTTCAATTAATTCTTTAAGTTCCCTGAAGCCGCCCTGTCTGAACTGTGCCAGATCCACGTTGTCATCGTTAATAAGGCAGTCGGTCAAAAGAAAGACGTTCATGCCCACTTCTCTTGCCACCATATCTTCGGTTGCGTTATTGCCTACCATCAGGCATTCCTCGGGGGTAAGGTTTAAAAGTTCTGCAATTTCCGTGTAGTATTCTTTGGAAGGCTTACAGAAGTGCGAATTCTCATAGGATGTGATGTAAGCAAAATCATCAGTGTTAAGTCCCGCCCAGTTCATGCGGCTCTTCTGAGCAATCATGGGAAATAAGGGGTTGGAGGCAAGGACAACTTTTTTGCCTTTCTCTTTGAGAGCCGCTATGACCTCAGCCGAAGCCTTGTTGAAACCGCAGACTTCTTTTGCCTTATTGAATTCGTTCTCGTAAAATTCTGTGAAGGTGTCCAAATCCTTCTTTCGCTCTTCGCCGAATATCTTTAAAAACACATCCCAGAAAGCCTCTTCGTTGGTCTTGGTGCCGTCGTTACGCACCATGGCGCCGGTGCCCTTCCATACGCCCTTAACCAGTTCATCGGGGTTGTAGCCGAAGGGTGCCATTTTTTTGGCAAGTTCTTTGAAATAAGCATTTGTAAAGGTGTCCTGGTCCATGGGGAGAAGGGTTCCGTCAAGGTCAAATAAAACTGTCTTAATCATTGTTCGTCCTCACAATTCTTTTTTGAATGTATATATAAGCAAAAATGCAGATAACTATCGAAACAAGGGAGCCTGCGGGTGCCGCACAGCCCATGGGAAAAAGGGTCTCGGTAAAAGCCTTGGAAAAATAGTATGCCAAAGGAATACGCACGCAAAACGCCGAAATTACGTTATGCAAAAACGAAAGCCCGGACCTCGAATAAGCGCAGAAATATCCGCTGAAGCAAAAATGTACCGCCGCAAATATACAGTCCCATACATAAGAGCGCATGTACTGGTCGCCGAGCCTTATAACCTCGGAATTGCTGACAAAAAGACCCACAGCTGCCCCTGAAAGAAACTGAAATGCAACCGAAAATGCAAGACCGATACCGTTTGAAATTCCTATTGCATAAAACAGGGTTTTACGTGCCCGCTCATGTTCGCCCGCACCCACATTCTGGGCACAGATGGCGGATACGGCCGCAAGCATTGAAGACGGTACCAGAAAAAGAATTCCTATGAGTTTTTCCACAACCCCCACCGCCGCGGAGTCATTTAATCCACGCATGTTGGCAAATATGGTGATAACTATGAAAGAAATCTGTATAAATCCGTCCTGAGCCGCCACAGGGAGGCCTACCTTGAAGATACTGCACGCAACATTTCCGTCAAAAGAAAGGTACTCACGCGAAAACTCAGGCAATACGCGTTTTCTCACCATGTATACGAGAGACACAGCCACGCTCACTGCCTGAGCTATGGTGGTGCCGAGAGCCGCTCCCATGGGGCCCATGTTAAGAAGCCCTATGAATACACAGTCAAGAACTATATTGAACACACAAGCCACTGCCACAAAGTACATGGGACTCCTCGAGTCCCCCATGCCCCTGAAAACAGAGCTTATGATATTGTAAGCGGTAATAAAAGGAATACCGAGGAAACATACGAAAAGATAGTCGGAAGTACCCGCCACCGCTTCCACCGGTGTGGACATAACCTTAACAATGGGCCCGATGCAAAGACTCAGAACCAATGTCAGTATCAGTGACAATGCCAGAAATATCACTGCAGTGTTACCAACAGCTTTATTTTTCAGATTGCTGTCGCCGCTTCCCACAGCTCTGCCGATTAAAACCGTAGAGCCCATGGAAAGCCCCACTATCATGACCGTAAGCATATGCATAACCTGGCCGCCCACGGAAACCGCAGTGGTGGCCTCGGTAGGGCAAAAACGCCCGATTATGAACAAATCCGCAAGTCCGTAAAGGGTCTGCAGGAAATATGACAAAAGAAAAGGAAGCGCGAAAAGAATCAAAGTCTTAGCCACGCTTCCGCTTGTAAGTTTTTTCTCCATAACGTAATCCGGCCCTCATAATCCTCTAATACGCTATTCTACACTAAAGGGCTGAATTATGCACGTGTTTTTTAGAAGCACTTGCCTTCGTGCTTCTGAGGGCATGAGCCTACTTTGTCGCATTTATAGCAGACTTCATTGGCGGATCTTCCCTGCTCCATAAACTCTTTGACATTTGAAAGAGTAGTGTTGGCAATGTTCTCAAGAGCATCTGCGGTAAGGAATGCCTGGTGAGAGGATACGATAACGTTGGGCATGGAAATAAGTCTTGCCAGAACATCGTCCTCAACAATATGACCCGAGAAATCGTGGAAGAAAACGTTTGCTTCTTCTTCGTACACATCCAGGCAGGCAGCACCCACTTTGCGAGCCTTGATGCCTTCCAGAAGCGCCTCCGAATCAACCAGCGCGCCTCTTGATGTATTAACGATTACAACACCCTTCTTCATTTTGGCAATGGACTCTGCATTTACAAGATGAGTGGTCTCTTCCGTAAGAGGGCAGTGCAAAGAAATAATGTCGCTCTTCTCCCAGATTTCATCAAGGGAAACATAGTTAATGTCCGTATCTTTTGCAGGAAATTTGTCATACCCCAGTACATTCATGCCAAATCCCTTGCAGATATTCATAAACACACGGCCGATTTTACCGGTACCCACAACACCCACGGTTTTTCCGTGAAGGTCAAAGCCTGTAAGGCCGCTTAAGCTGAAGTTAAAGTCTCTGGTACGAATATATGCCTTATGGATTCTTCTGATGGAAGTAAGAAGAAGCGCCATGGCATGCTCGGCTACCGCATAAGGCGAATACGCCGGCACTCTCACAATATGAATCTTGCCGAAAGCATACTCAATATCCACGTTATTGTAGCCCGCGCATCTGAGAGCAATAAGCTTAACGCCCTCGCTTACCAGGCCGTCAATAACAGCCTTATCCACTATATCGTTAACGAATACACACACCGCATCATATCCCCTTGCCAGTTCCACGGTATCGGAGCTTAATTTGGTCTCGTAATACTTAACCTCAAACTCACCGGTAATCTTTTGGTTGAAAGAATTAATGTCGTATTCTTTTGCATCAAAAAAAGCTATCTTAATCATGTAGTATTGTCTCCTCTCGCTTAGTCGAATTTATTAAAAATCGTACTATAACAATAGTATATCACAAATGATTAACGAGGATGTTGCCAAGCGGTTAACTTATATATGGAATAATGATTGCGTAAAATGTTTTACTGGGTCTACGGCCCGATTGATTTCAATAAGTTCTACGGACTTATTTAAACTCTACTGTTCGAGGCGATAAACTCGCCCTGTCGCATATAATAATGCGTAAGCAGTAACTCTCCTTTCTTTGTGAAAAGGCACCATACAGTGAGTATGGTGCCTTTTTCGCAGTCATTATTTAACTTTTGTAAATCCCCAGCCGTTCCACTGCCATTCGGATGTGCCACCGTCCTTCTCATGGGTGAGCAGAATGTATCCGTTTGGTGACTCGAGGGTCAGTACTATGGCTCCGATGTCGGAAGCCATCCACTTGGGGCTCGGTTTCTCGTCAAACAAATCGTAGAGATAGATGTGCTCTGAGTAAACGGAAGTGTCATCCTCCTCAAAGAAAGGCTTGCTGCGCCCGAAGCGCCCTTTCTTCCAGCATAAGAGCGTCATCTCAGTCATGCCGTTTCTGTCCACATCCGTAAGGATTACATCCTGAACCTTAACGGAGGGGTCCGACTCCCACACGAGATTCGAGTTTTTGTACACCTTCAGATGCTTTTTACTGAGGATGATGTCAAATCCATCGGAACTCAATTCACGCTCCTGCCATGTTACATATTCCGGCAAAAGAAAGCCCTTATGCTTAAGCAAGGCAATCGCCGAAATCCCTATACCTATGAGAAGCAACGCAGCTCCGATAAGAAGACGCATTTTCTTTTTCATTATTCAGCTCTGTAAGACATGGTCCAGTCGGGCTTTTCGGGTATATCGTCAGATTTATGATACTCAGGATATCCGTCGGCTCCTTCCGTAGGAATGGTTCCGATCATGTTGCCCCATTCGGTGTCGGTAAGTCTCTTGTCCAAGGGCATCGTGAACTGATAGAAGTTAAATACAACACCTCTTGCTATTCTTAAGGTTCCGTCTACGGGTACCACTGCGTAAATTACTGAAGGCTCACCGTTGGCAAGTTCCAATACCGCGCCGTTGGGGTCGGTAGCAATATCAACCACAAGTGAAGCGGGATGCTCGCCTACGTCAACGCTGGGAGTGCTTTCGTCAGCGTATACCTGATACCAGATGTGCTCAATGTATCCGCCGTATTCTTCAATAAACTTATACTGCTCATCGCTCAAAGTTTCACCCTTAAGCTCGGCAATAGAAATGTTCCTTAAAGTATCGCTGATCTCCATAAGAGAGTTAAGGCTTTCAACATCAGCATTGCTTATAACGTTAAAGCCTTTAAGGCCGTCGGCCATAGCCTTTGTGAGGTTATAAATTCTTGCATAAATCACGGGTTCGGGCTCAACATAGCCGCGGAAGTCGATTTCTTCTTCCCAGCCGCCGCCCATTTCGGCCATTACGGGTTTGCTGTATAAAACGGTGTCGTGCTTAAGTTCCGTAAAGCTTCCCGCAAAGGACTCAAGGTTCTTAAGCGCCCATTCGGGAGATTTCATGAATGAAGGATAACCGTCACCCTTTTCGCCAAATACAGGCAATATAGCGTTAATCCAGCCTGCATAGAGGCTTTCGTTCCACATGGCGGGATCGATGCCAGACACTATTCCCTGTAACTTCTTCATGTTCTCAGTGTAACCCGGGAACTTGTCTGCGCCTTCTTTTAACGCAAGCTCAAAAGCCTTTCCCGAACCGAAAGCTGCGGGCACGTCCAAAACGTCGGGAAGCATTCTGGCTTCACCGGCTTCGTTCATGTCAACCGCTCTGTATACAAGGTTCTGCATTATATAGGCATCGATGGTAAATCTCTGACCCATAAGTCTGAAGCCCTGTACCACATTGTTTTCATCTGTCTGCACGGGAATGGAATTGACTGCGGGAGCGGGAAGTTTCTTGACTGCATCAAGATAGGTGCCGAAAGCATCCTTTTTATTTTTCAAATCGTCGGAAGAAACCTGCTCACCGTATGCGGAAACGATGCAGGGAATATATTCCGACACACCATTGTCGTCACTGTTGCCGGCAAAGAAAGAGGTTACGGCATAAATTGCACTCCACTCGCTTGCCGCCACATCATTAACCGCAAGTGTCAAAAGAAGGGCACTTTTCTGCATATCATCCGTATCGGTGGGGAAGGTAATGCGGCCGTACCACATCATGGTCTTGAAATATTTTTCAAGAATCTCGTCGCCTTCGTAGTATCCTCTTACTTTATACTGTGTATAGTCTTCATTCTTGTTACAAATTTCGGATTCAGCTATTGTAGCCGCTTCACCGATTTTTGTTACTTCGGAAGTAACTGCTTCTTTGGCCTCTGCCGGAAGGTTGGAGGCATCGCCGCCCAAAAGAGTCTTGGCTACCGCAAAGTACTGAACGTTTCGTAAAGCCGCACTTTCCCAGTCGCTTCCCTTATAAGTGTCGTAATCCTTCAAACTTCTGTCATAAAGTTTGTCGGTCATATTCTTTAATATGTCGCAAAGATAACCCTTCTCGGAATCCTTTAAAAGCTTCATAAACTCAAGGTGATAAGTGTGAAGCAGGGAATCCACGGTAATAAAGCTGGGGCGCTGAGTGTATCTGTTAAACTCGTAAAGCTGGAAAAATTCCATGCCGGCCTCGCCGCTTACCACGAAAAGGTTGTTTTTAAGTTTCTCGCGCATCTCTTCACTTTCGTACTGAAGCTGATCGGCAAACAGCACGTTTGAAAAGTCATCGTCAACCTTATAATCCTCGACTGAAACTGTATAAGAGCCTGCACCGTCATCACCTGTGCCTGATACAAGTCTGGGTCTTGCAAGGCCCGAAAGGGATGTGCCCACTACTTCTTTGCCGGACTTTGCGCTCTGTGAAGTGCTCGTCTCTGACGAAGAAGCGGAAGATGCGCTTGCAGGAACCTCAGCTTTCTTTTCACAGCCGGTCATAAGTCCCGTCAAAAGAACAAGACACATGACACCGGCAAATAATCTTTTAATCTTAAATTGCTTCATGATTAACTCCTCTCTTTACCTGCCATGGATATTGCCGAAATAACAACGCCTGCAAAGCAAACGGCAATACCTACCAAGAGCATTGCGGGAACTCCGTGCCTGTCAAGCACAGGTCCGCACACGATATTACTGAAAACGCCGCCCAAAGTAATGGCACTGTTAATATACGCCTGTCCTTTAACTTTGTCGCCGCCCTTCATAATCTTGTCGGCATAGTAGGCCGATGTGGGAATAAACACGGCATATGCAAAAAGCTGAATCGACTGACTTAAGTACATGCCCGGAAGTCCCGTGGCAAAATACATCACCGTTACCTTAATCAAAAAGGCAACCACCGAAATCATTAACACAACCTTGGCGTTTATTTTTCTAAGCACAAATACTATAAGTGCCATAACCGGGAGCTCCAGGATTGCCTGCAAAAATGAGGCATATCCGAGTTCCGTCGCTCCTCCGCCCAGTCTTCTGATAATCTGTATAAGGAAATCGTTTAGCATGTTGTGTGAAAAGAAACAGCATGCCACGCCTAACAGAAACAGCATGTATTTAGGGTATTTTTTGATAAACTCAATGATGTTGTTGGTGGGTGCTTCTTCCGAATTCTCCGATGCACCGGCGTTTCCCGCCTTGGCACCTTCAGGAAGTTTAAAAAAGAAAACCACCAGAAACAAAAGAGCCATAACCCCTACTGTTACATACATATCCACCACGGGACCGTTCTTCTCGATAATGGGACCCATAACTGCCGCCGTGACCGCAAAACTTGCGGAACCGAGGCCCCTTGCCAGGCCGAAGTTGTGATTGCACCCCGCTGCCCTGTACTCAAAGCTGATGGCAATGAGGAAGGACATAGCTATGAACTGAACCGTGTATATAAGTACATAAAGAGCGAATATTAAAGCCTTGGGCCCCTGCAAAAAGCTGAGGGCAAAGGCTCCGATGAGCATAACGGCTGCTGACGCCATAAGCACTCTTCTGTTGGTAATGTTCTCGGATTTGTCCACTATTCCCGCAAAGAAAGGCTGACCTATCACAGAAAGAATATTGGACACCGCCAAAGCGATGCCCACCTCCGTGTTGGTAAAGCCCCTGCTAAGTAAGAAAATGGTGGCAAAACCGTGTACAGTCGCAAAAGCAACAAAGTAAAAAACATTTATTAAGGTATATCTTAAAGACCAATTCTTATTTTTCATGTAGCAATTCCTGTAACATTTTTATAAGTTTCTTAATATTTACGGGTTTGGAGATGTGTCCGTTCATACCCGCATCAAAAGCAGCCTGCTTGTCTTCGTCAAAGGCATTGGCAGTCATTGCAACTATCGGAATAGATGCCAGTTCTTTATTTTTCAGCTTTCTGATCTCTCTTGTGGCTGCGTAACCATCCATAATGGGCATCTGAATGTCCATAAGGATAAGGTCGAAATCACCGGGAGTGGCATTCTGCATAATCTCAACCGCCTTGGTACCGTCGTCTGCCTCGGTAACCTCAAAGCCCAGTTCTTTTAAGATGCCGCTTGCGATTTCGCAGTTAAGTTCATTGTCCTCTACCAGAAGAATCTTATGTCCCGTGAAGTCAGCCTTGATCTCCTGCTGTTTCTTTTCGATGTTGTTCATGGGAGATACGCCTGTTGTAAGGACATCCTTTAAGTCAGAAACAAATACGGGCTTGGCAAGAATACCGTTTATGCCGATTTCATTGGCCCTTGCTTCAATTTCCGACCAGTCGTAGGCAGTCATAATGAATATGGGTGAAATATAGCCCGTTTTCTGCCTGAACACAGCTGCAGTTTCGAGACCGTCTCCGTCGGCAAGATGCCAGCCCACAAAATACATGCTGAAACCTTTACCTTCTTTTTCGGCCTTCTCAACCATTTCAACCGCTCTTGCGCCTGTGGTACTGTATGCGGCATGGATACCGATTTTGCCTATCATGGCAGCCATGCTCTTACAAGTCTCCGCATCACCGTCCACAATCAGTGCCCTGAGACCGCTGTAAAGAGAACTCATGCGGTCGAACTCAAGGTCTTTTTTGGAAAGCTTAAAGTCAAAAGTAAATGTAACGGTGGTGCCTTCGCCACGCTTACTGTCTATCTTAATGTTACCGCCCATAAGGTCCACAATGTTCTTGGTAATGGTCATACCGAGACCTGTACCCTGGATGCCCGAAACCGTGGTGGACTTGCCTCTTGTGAAGGGCTCAAAAATAACCTTCTGAAGCTCCTTGCTCATACCCATTCCGTTATCGGAAACAGTGAAAACAAAGGTACCGACATCTTCGGAACGGTTGGTCTCTTCAACCCTGAAAAGAATCCTTCCGCCTTCCGCGGTATACTTGATGGCATTGGACAAAACGTTTACAAGAGCCTGTCTTAAACGAAGCTTGTCAAGCATTACGTACTCATCGTAAACGTCCACAGCCTCAAGGTAGAATTCCAGATTCTTTCTTTCGATATCCGCAAGGACGATGTCACGAACAACGTGAACAACCTCAGGGATGCTTTCTTTTTTCTCACGGATGTTCATGTTACCGGACTCGATACGGCTCATGTCGAGAACGTCGTTTATAAGCGAAAGAAGATATTCCGATGACTGCTCTATCTTCTCAAGATAATCAGCTACCTTCTCCCTGCTGTCTATGTGCTTCTGGGCAAGATTGGTAAAGCCTAAGATAGCGTTCATAGGCGTTCTGATATCGTGGGACATGTTGTTAAGGAATGTGGTCTTGGCACGGCTGGCCGCCTGCGCCATCAGAAGCGCATCCTGTTTCTCCATTTCGGCTCTGTGGCGGGTATCCACCTCTACAAAGCCTATTGCTATATTAATGGGGTCTGCCTCGGCTTCTTCGGCCTTGGCAACCGTCATCTGGGCATATTTGTACTCGCCGTTGTAGTTGCGTCTGAATACAACCGTGTGCCGGCGTTTACCGGAAAGATTCTTCTTAATGGTGTCATAATCAAGGAGCCCTCTCATCATGGGCTTGTCCTCGGGATGAACGACACTCTCCACCATCTTCTCGTATGCTATGTGAAGGTCGGTGTGAAGATTGTCCTCAAAGCCGATATTGGCTCTTATAACCTCATGACCCGCCAAAACAAGCTCACGGCCGGTCTCAAGATTGAAATAATAAAGTCCTTCGTAATCCTCCGACAAAATCTTGATGATGTCGAGGTTTTGCTTTAACTGGTACTGTTTTTCTTTTTCAGCCTTGGCGTTGGCGGCTTCTTCTGCCATAAATGTGTGGATGCGAAGCTGTTTTCTCGTATCGAACATTACCCAGATAAGGTAAAGGGCCATAGCTGTCACCTGGGCCGCCAGAGCAAGTGCGCACAGACGCTTAATGGCTACGGTTCTTGAAAACACCAGCTCCTTAACTACGGAAATGACAATTGCATATGTTCCGCCATCCGAAGGCCTTATAAGCAAATAATATTCAGGGCCGTGGGAAACGGAAAATTTCTCTCTTGCCATTCTGCCCGAAGCAACGGCTCTGTCCCACTCTTCATGTTCATCGTTCTTCATGAATTCACTGTAAGAAACATCGGTTCCCCTATTTGAATCAAGAACAACGAAGTTATCACGTCTGTCTAACAAAACAACGTCTGTCTTACCGCCGTAATAAGAACTGTACAGGTAGCCGGAAAGTTTCTCAATGTTCACCACGGAGGCAAGCATGGCCGTTACGCGCCCGTTTTTTTTGATGGGATAAAAATGCTCGACTACGGTTATGTCGGGATTAAACATATCCGGATGAGCTGTAGAAATATAACTGTCTTCAGAAACTATATCTTTATACTTAACGTACGAGGTAACATCCTTGATAAAACCCTGCTCGGTAACAGCAGCGCCGTCCGGATAGTAGAGCCTGGCTTCAGCCTTTGTAATGCCCAGACCGGCATCAAGAAAAAGGGCAGCCATCTCCTCCGACTCTCTGTCGCCTCTTCTGTCTATCTGGTCCGCAAAGTTAGCAAGGGCCGACTCTCCGCCCACTATCATCCACTTAAGTTCCGAATCCAGCGATACCGCCGCCTCTTCAAGTGTCTCCCAGCAGGTTTCATCAACCGTCTTGTTAATATATGAAAAAATCCCTATGGTCTCCACCACCGTAAACAATATCAAAAGAAAACACACGAAAACCCTTCGCATATTAATCCTTCTGATTATGGGATCGCTCTCATTTTGCGTAACAAACTGACTCATCCGTAAACTCCCGTATTATCAAAGTACCCCCTACCCCTAACCGGTTAAATCTACATACAGAATCAGTATATCACGGTTGCGGCAATAATCACAACTGATTTGAAAATTTAGGCTTATTAGGTGAGAGGGCCGGCTCACGAAAGGGTAAAAGTATGGCTCCGGGACCTTTTCGACTCGTCGGCACTTAGCGGGTGTCCCTCAAGCCGCTTACGTGTCCGTTACGACAAAGAACAGAGTGCGAACGTGTCACGGAGGCATACTTTTACCCTTTTGGGAGACGGCCAAGTAAAAAACTCCGCAGCGATTAAGCCACGGAGTCGGGGGAAAAGTATTAAAGCTGGAAAGCGGGAAGGAGCCAGATGAAACGGTATGCGACTCTTCTGTACCACTTGTCGCCGTTGTCCTCAAGGTCTACACCATTGGATACGCTGTTGTAGAATTTTTTGAAGATTCCAAGGCCCTTTAAGCATTTGGGAAGGAATCTGAAGTTGTAGTAAATGTATGCATGTGCAAAGATTTCGGTGTAAAGCTGGCTTAAGCTCATGCCGCTTATTTTTTCGCCGTCCGTGATTTCGTGTGCCATCTGCATGCAGTAGTCTCTGTTATATAAGTTCTCATTCATGGGAATGTTCATTACTTTTTTCATGTGATACCTCCTAAGGGTTTGTCCCTGTCTGTGATTCTAAGATACCATCAGTGAAAAAAGCACTCCATCGATTCTCATTACAATTTACTTACGTTTTTGTAAGAAATGAATAGAGCCACCGTGCTTTCATACACAGTGGCTCACAATCAGTCCTCAGATATAGGTTATTTAAAAAGTTTACCGAAAAGGCCCTTTTTCTCCTCTGTTCCACGGGAGATGCCTTTTAAGGTGTAGCCGGTTTTGTCGATTACAGCCTTAAGGTCATCGTCTGAAATGGTGCTTTCGGTTTCGATGACTGTAGTCTTCTTGGTGTGAGAAGATGTTACTTTTTTAACGTCAAAAGCATTTCTGATGGCGTCGTTAATGTGGCTTTCGCACATGCCGCACATCATGCCGTCTATTTGAAGAGTTATTTTTTCCATATAAAAACCTCCGTTTATTCCTCCAAGGAATACACTATCAGTTTAGTTAGTCCGGGCAAACTTGTCAAGGCTTTACATGTTGTCAAGCTTAAGGTCGTTTTCTTTGATCCAGCCGATTTTACGAAGGATGAGGCAGAACGCAACCGAAAGGATGGCGGGAAGGACCAAAGAAATCAGCACGAGGCCCGTCCAGTCGAAGGCGGTAATGGCGGTTTTGGTGCCTTCCGCAATGCTGTTGACCCAGCCCGAATATACACCGATCTGGCCTACCAGACCGCAGGTACCCATACCGGAGGCAATGGCTTCGCCGTCCATTCTGAGTTTGAACACGCAGGTAGCAATGGGGCCCGTTACAGCCGCGGCAAGTGTGGGAGGAATCCAGATTCTGGGGTTTCTTACGATATTGCCCATCTGAAGCATGCTGGTGCCAAGGCCCTGGGAAACAAGGCCGCCCACTTTATTTTCACGATAACTCATGAATGCAAATCCAACCATCTGAGCACAACATCCCGCAACGGCAGCGCCGCCCGCAAGACCTGTTAAGCTGAGTGCCGCACAAATAGCCGCGGAGCTGATGGGAAGTGTAAGAATCATACCTACCACAACCGATACCACGATACCCATTAAGAAAGGATGAAGCTCTGTAGCCCACATGATAAGCCTGCCCACCGAACTTGCCGCTTCACCGATGTAAGGCGCAATTCCTATAGACAAAAGAACGCCGGAGCAAATGGTTACAAGAGGTGTCACAAGGATGTCAACCTTGGTTTCTTTGGACACAAGCTTACCGAGCTCGGTGGCGATAATGGCTATTACGAATACCGCAAGAGGGCCGCCTGCTTTGCCGAGACTGTTGGCCGCACTGCCCACCGCAAGAAGCGAGAACAGAACAAGGGGAGGTGCCTGAAGCGCATAGGCGATGGAAACCGCCATGGCAGGACCCGCAACGCCCTTGGCAAAATTACCGATATCGATAAGAACCTGAACTCCGAGCCTCTGGCCGAGAGTCGAAACAATGGTGCCGATTAACAGGGATGCAAAAAGACCGTTGGCCATAGCTCCCATGGCATCGATGAAGTATCTTTTTCCCGAAAGAATAATGTTCTTTTTAATCAAAAAAGACTTAAACTTTCCGGGTTCTTTGGCAGTTGAATTATCACTCATTTCAATATACCGTCCTCAATATTTTTTACCACTATAAAGCATGAAAGTGCCCCTGTCAACAGGCAATTTCATCAATCTCTGTGCTTGCCTTCGAGAGCCCATTCAAGGCCTCTTACAAGCTGGGCGCGCCAGAACACAAAATCATGAATGCCGGGGCCGGTAAAGAAGGTTGCGGGATAACCTATGGAGTCAAGGAACGCTTTAAACTCTCTGTTGGGCATAATGAGGAAGTCCTCGGTACCGCAAGCCATGTAAATTTCAGGTTTCTCAGTGCTGTCAACGATGCGCTTGGCCAGAACCTCAGGGTTATTGTCACTTTCTTCAAGCTTGTCGAAATCGCCGAAGGTATGGCGATAGTATTCAACGTTGGCCATAACGTTATCGTCGTTGCCCGCGATGTGCTTCATGCCCTTAACGATTAACGCAGAGGACAAAGCTAGTGCCTTTGAGAATGTCTCGGGATATGCAAGTGCGGTATGAAGGGTACCGAAGCCTCCCATGGAAAGACCGCCGATGATGGTATCCTCTCTCTTGTCCGAAAGGTTAAAGGTTTTGCGTGTGTAATCCACGAATTCTTTGCCCACATAATCCTGATATTTATAGCCTGTTTCGGGCTGGTTGAGCCAGAAACTGTTGTCGCCGTTTGGTAAAAAGAAGTTCACGTTAAAACGGTTGGCAAGGTCGCCGAGGGGCACATTGGTGAACCAGTCGGTGTCGCATCCGCTGTAGCCGTGAAGAAGGTAAACATTTTTGGCAGGACGTTTGAAATGAGGGTTCTCCTCTACGCCCCACTGGCAGTCATTGGACAAAACCGCCGTAAAATGCACGGGTCTGCAAAGTGAAGTTGAATAAAATGTTCCGTTAAAAAAAGACATGACAATTCTCCTCCT
>CAMNCH010000026.1 GCA_946534145.1 uncultured Lachnospiraceae bacterium | reverse complement strand
CACGAGCACACTGTCAGCAAGTTAACCAGCACCAATAACCTTCCCATAGTAATGTCCTATGCCATTGCCGCGGACAAAGAAATACCCACCTTCAGACTGGACGATGTGTCGGGCGGATATGATGTTACCAAATATCTGGTATCTAAGGGCCACAAGCGCATAGGTGTAATCGCGGGCGAATACGACAACACCCATACGGTTAACCGTGTCATCGGTATTCAGAGGGCTATGTTTGAGGAGGGGATTCTTTTCGACCCGGGCCTCATTGAATATGCAACATGGAACAAGGCCGGCGGCTACAAAGGAATGGAGAAGCTCATCGACAAGGACATCACCGCAGTATTCTGTATGTCCGATGCCATAGCTTCGGGTGCATATGCTTTCTTAAAAGAAAAGGGCCTCGAGCCCGGACGAGACATTTCCGTAATGGGTTACGACAATCAGGACATTTCTTCTTTCCTGACACCGGAAGTTACCACCATGGCGCTCCCTCTTGAAGAAATCGGCTACAAGGCGGCGGACAAAATCATTGAAATGATTGACGATCCTACCGCTGTGGACAGAGACAAGACCGATATCAGAATCAAGAGCAGGCTTGTGGAGAGAAATTCAGTCAGGGATATCAGCAAGTAAATAATTATGTGGTTAAGGGCAAAGAAGCTTCTTTGCCCTATCTTTATGCCTTTAAAGAAAAACGATTTTCCAAAATACACTCCCACGAAAACGTTATCTGTGAAAAAATAACAATAATCAGACACAGCTTTGTATAATATTGCCATATTGACGGATTGATAAGCGCTCAATATAATGAAAAACGAACAAGGAAAAACGTTTCACCTAAAACAAGAGAGGTTAGCTTAGGAGATATGTTTTATCCTTTGGTTCGGAAAATGGTTTCATTACACAGGAGGTTATTATGAAAAAGTTTTTGGCAACTCTTCTGGCATCCGTCATGGTTGTATCCTGCCTTGCAGGCTGCGGCAAGACCGATGACAAGACAGAGACTAAGAGCAGTGCGGTTGAATCATCGGTTGTCGCTACGGCTGACGGAGAGATGACACTCGCACAGAAGGCTATCGCCGACAGAAAGGCTGAAGCCGAAAAGACAGGTAAGTACGAAAAAATTGTTGTTTCTTTCTTTGACTGGACGGGTGCACCCGCAGGTCTTGACAGAATCAATCAGAAGCTGAGCGCTCATACCGAAGAAACTCTCGGTGTTGATGTTGAACTTCTTATTATCGACTCCGCAGCATACAGCGATGATATTAAGCTTATGCTTTCCTCAGGTGAGCAGGTAGACCTTTTCTCAACTTGCGGACCCGGTTACATGACATGTGTTAACAACGGTTATACTGCAGACCTTGAGGAGAACGGCCTTCTTGACAACTACGGTGCCGGCCTCAAGGACGTTGTAAGAAGCGATTACTTCGATGCATGTCGCGTAGGCGGCAAGCTCTTCGGTGTTCCTCCGATTAAGGATTACGCTATTCAGACTGCAGCCGTTTGTATCGGTACCGAGTATCTTGAAGGTGCAGGCGTTGACCTTTCCAAGTTTGGTAAGGACAGCCTCGGCTACTACAAGTGCACATGGGAAGACATCGACGACATGTTTGCAAAAATGCACGCTGCATTCCCCGACAAGATTGTTTATTCAACTCAGGACAACATGCTTTCTCAGGGCAGCTGTGTTGACCCTGTAGGCGGTGACTACTACGGTTCTTTACTCGACCCCGCCAACAGCTTAAAGGTTGAAAATGTATACGAATCAGAAATATTCAAGACCTGGTGTGACAGATTCTACAGATGGAATCAGGCAGGCTACATTTCAGGCGATGCTCTAACCGACAAAAACGGTGCATCCGCAAGAATTAAGTCAGGCGCTTACATGGCAATGATGGCTTGCGGTAAGCCCGCATACGAGAACCAGATTTCAGGTGAGTGCGGACGTCCCATGACAGTATTTGACGTAGGTGAGCCTTTCATGAGCTCTTCCGCAGTTTCTTCTTTCCCCTGGTGCATGAACCAGAGCACCGAAGATCCTATCGCAGCGATGCAGGTTCTTGAGGCACTTTATACCGATCCTGTTGTAGCTAACCTCGCCTGCTGGGGTGAAGAGGGCGTTGAATACGTAGTTAACCCCGACACTACCATTAACTGGGGACCCGGCGTTGACTCCACCAATTCCGAGTACTATCCCAACGTACTCTGGCTTATGCCCAACCAGTACGCAGCACATGTATGGGAAGGCGACCCTGTTGATGTAGGTGAGCAGACAGCAGCCTTCAACGACAACTGTCCTGTTAAGTCCAAGGCCCTCGGCTTTACCTGGGACAACAGCGAATATGCAGCTACCTATACTACCCTTCAGAACGCATATGAAGAGTATGCGGGAAAGGTTATCTACGGTTTCGTAGAGCCCGAAGCAGGCCTTAAGGAACTCAACGATGCTCTTAAGGCAGCAGGCCTTGAGGAATATATGGCAGCTAAACAGAAAGCATTAGACGAATGGGCAAAATAAAGTTTTTTGCAAAAACTTTGGATTTTGCCAATAAGCAATAATCAACACGGAGCCGGTCGCAAGGCCGGCTCTGTTTAAAAGAAGGAATACACGATGAAGAATGAACAAAAGGGTTACGGTAATAGAAAGACCTTGAAAAAGCGTATCAGACGTTTTTTGCCTATGTACATCATGGCACTTCCGGGTCTTTTATATCTTTTTATCAACAACTACATGCCCCTTCCGGGACTTGTGCTTGCGTTCAAAAAATTTAATGCCAAAAAAGGAATATTCGGTTCGGACTTTATCGGACTTAAGAACTTTGAACCCCTTTTTAAGACCAAGGACGCCTTTGTTATTACAAGAAACACAATCCTTTACAACCTGGCATTTATAGTTATCAACACCGTTCTGGCTGTGTTTGTTGCAATAATGCTTGCGGAAATGACTTCGAAACTAAAGAAGACGTATCAGTGTCTCATTCTTTTGCCCTTTATGATATCCATGGTAATAGTGAGCTATCTGGTATTCGGTTTCTTCTCAAACGACAACGGATTCGTAAATAACACCCTACTTAAACTTATGGGAAAAGAACCTATCCAGTGGTACATGGAGAAAAAATACTGGCCCTTCATTATAGTGTTTGTAAACGCCTGGAAGGTTACGGGCTATAACTGCATTATTTATCTTTCGGCCATCCTCGGAATAGACAGAGGAATCTATGAATCTGCGGCAATTGACGGCTGCAGTAAGTGGAGACAGATTACGAAGATTACCATTCCGCTTTTAAAGCCCACCATCATCATGATGACGCTTCTTGCAATCGGAAGAATTTTTTATTCGGACTTCGGTCTGTTCTACCAGGTTCCCATGAATCAGGGTGCGTTGTTTAAAGTCACCAACACCATCGACACGTATGTTTACAGAGGCCTGGTGCAGGACGGTAACTACGGTATCTCCTCAGCCGCAGGCCTGTACCAGTCTCTTGTGGGCTTCATCTTAATACTTGCGGCCAATCTCTCGGTTAAGAAGATTGAGCCCGAGAGCGCATTATTCTAGGGAGGACAAAGAAAATGAGAAGCGACAAAAAATTTCAGATATTCTCCCATGGGGTGCTCATTGTTTTTTCGCTGCTGGCACTGATGCCCATGATACTTATGTTCACATCATCCCTTACGGACAACAGTGAACTGATAGCAAGCGGGTACACTTATTTTCCCAAGAAATGGTCCGTATACGCTTACGAATACATATTCAGCACAGGCAATTCCGTGGTGCATGCTTACGGAATATCCCTGATACTGACATTTTTGGGAACGGTTCTTGCCCTTACCATTACTACACTTTTGGCTTACGCAATTTCCAAAAAAGATATGCCGGGCCGAAAGGTCATTACGTTTTTGATAGTGTTCTCAATGCTATTTAACGGCGGTTTGGTACCCACATACATTATTTACACTAATCTTCTCGGCATAAAGAATTCTTTCTGGGCACTGCTGGTTCCGGGACTTTTGATGAACGGATTCAACGTAATGCTTATGAAATCCTACTTTGTATCCAGTATCCCCGAGGAGATTCTTGACGCGGCATATATCGACGGTGCAAGCGAGACCAGAACGTTTTTAAGCGTGGTTATTCCCCTTTCCAAGCCTATACTTGCCACAATCGCTTTATTTGCCGGCATTGCATACTGGAATGACTGGATGAACGGATACATATATCTTACCAAAAGAACGGACCTTTATTCGGTGCAGAACCTGTTAAACAGAATGATGCAGAATATCCAGTTTCTTTCCCAGTCAAGCTCCAACGTTCAAAACGCAAACGTAGGCCTGAGCGCCATTCCAATGGCATCGGTCCGCATGGCTATGGCGGTGGTGGGAATTCTGCCGATTATTATTATTTATCCCTTTGTGCAGAAGTATTTTGTGAAGGGTATTACTCTTGGCGGCGTGAAGGGATAGTAGGAATCACAGGTGTGTGTTGTACACCTTAAAAGAAAGGTTTAAATATGAAACTTACAATAGATAAAAACAAAGCGGTCGGCTATATCAATCCCGATATATACGGCCACTTCAGCGAGCACCTCGGCCGGGGCATATACGAGGGAATTTATGTAGGGGAAGACTCGGAGATCCCCAACACCGACGGCATCAGAAACGATGTTGTTGAGGCGCTAAAAGAAATCGATGTGCCCGTGCTTCGCTGGCCCGGTGGCTGCTTTGCGGACGAATACCACTGGATGGACGGAATCGGTCCCAAGGAAAAACGCAAAAAAATGGTTAATACCAACTGGGGCGGTGTTACGGAGGACAACAGTTTCGGTACTCACGAGTTTATGAGACTCTGCGAGCTTTTGGGCTGTAAGGCGTACATAAACGGTAATCTGGGAACGGGAACTCCTCGTGAAATGTCCGAGTGGGTGGAATATTTAACGGGAACCGGAAGTTCCCCCATGACGGAACTTCGCAAACAAAACGGTCATGAAGAGCCATGGAAAGTGGATTATTTTGCGGTGGGCAACGAATCCTGGGGCTGCGGCGGCAATATGCGGGCATCCTACTATGCGGACTTGTACCGCCACTACCAGACTTTCTTACGCACCTACGATTCCAAAAACCCGATAAAGAAGATTTGCGTGGGTCCCGGCACCTCGGACGTTAAGTGGACCAAGACCGTTCTTGAAGCCTGCTACGAGGATGCCAACAGAGATTTCCACGGATTCATGGACTACCTTACCCTTCATCATTACGTATTTCCTGACGGATGGAACTGCAAAGGCAGCGCAACGGAGTACAGTGACGAACTTTGGTACAAGAGCTTAAAAAAAGCACTTTTCATGGAAACCATCATTAAAAAGAATGAGGCGGTTCTTGATGACTACGACCCTGAAGAGAAAATTGCTCTTTGCGTAGACGAGTGGGGCGGATGGTACGATGTGGAAGAGGGTACCAATCCCGGTTTTCTTTACCAGCAAAACACCATGCGAGACGCGCTGATAGCAAGCGCCACCATGGATATCTTTAACAAACACTCGAAGCGCGTAAAGATGGCCTGCATTGCCCAGATGGTGAATGTGTTGCAGTCCGTTCTTTTGACTCAGGGACCGGATATGGTGAAGACGCCCACATACTACATTTTCAAAATGTACAAACACCACCAGGGTGCAACCTGCGTAGATTCATATATCGCCAATAATGAATCTGAAGGTCCCGCAGAATGGCAGATTCCCAAGGTATCGGCTTCAGCTTCCGTAAAGGACGATATTATGACTGTTACCGTGAGCAACTTAAGTCTCACCGATGCTGAGGAAGTTACGGTGGATTTGGGAGGCGATAAGGTGAATGCAGTGCTGGAAGCGAAAATTCTGACGGCCGAAAATGTCAGAGCTTTCAATGACTTCAATAAAGAAGAGACCGTTACGGAAAAAGAATATGCCGGATACGGCCTTGACGGAGGAAAACTTTCTTTGGCCTTGCCCGCTCACAGCGTTGTGATGTTAAGAATAAAATAGTAAACAGTGATAAGCGGAGTCTTCAAAAGGGCTCCGCTTTGCGCGTAAACAACTCATTAACACCCTTCCGATATAATGTATTCACCCATAGTATGGGCAGGAGGCGCCTATGAGTATCGGTATCAATTCTTCATACGGAATGCCCGGTTATGTCAGGGAATATATGCAGACTCCCTATGAAAAGGAGCGAGAGGCCGAGATGCGCAAGGCGGCGGGAATTGAGACACCTGCCGAGGAGCTTAAGGAAAAAGTAAAAAAGCGCACCGACCCCAACACCGAATGCGAAACCTGCAAGAACCGTAAGTACGTGGACGGTTCCGACGAGATGGTTTCTTTTAAGACTGCGCAGCATATTCCTCAGGCAGCGGTGGCTACAAGGGTGAGAGCCCATGAGCAGGAGCACGTTTCCAACGCTTACACAAAAGCGGCCCAGGATAACGGAAAAGTGCTTCAGGCAAGTGTGGCCATTCATACGGCCATTTGCCCCGAGTGCGGAAGAACTTATGTGTCCGGCGGTACCACCACCACAAGAATTATGTACTATAATGAAGACAACCCTTATCAAAAGGATTTGAAACTTCAGGATGCCTCCAAATATGAGGGTATGAATGTGGATACAAAGGGATAGTGATATTTCCGGAAATGTAATTTGCCAAAAAAGTATAATAAAAGAGTCTAACTTATCGGGTGAGACTCTTTTTTTTATGGGAAAAATAAGGTATTATGGAACCATCAGAAAAGGAGGGTGCAAAAATGATAGGAACAATTTCGATGACACTTATCTGGCTGATTATTTTCGCAGTTCTTATTATCATTGAACTTGTTACAATGGGGCTTACCACCATATGGTTTGCGGGCGGCGCGGTAATCGCGTGTGTGCTTGCGGCACTGACTGCTCCGATTTGGTTGCAGGTATTGCTTTTCCTGATTGTATCGGTGGTACTTTTAATCTTCACGAGACCGATTGCGGTTAAGTATTTTAACAAGAGCCGTGTTCGTACCAACATCGAGAGCATGATTGGCAAGCAGGCGGTTGTTATGAGCGAAATCGACAACATTCAGGGCATCGGACAGGTTAAAGTAAACGGTATGGACTGGAGCGCGCGTTCTTTTGACGGCTCCCGCATTGAAGCAGGTAAAGTGGTTATTGTAAGAGCGGTTGACGGTGTCAAGCTTATCGTTACATTAGATCCCAATAACAATTAAAATACAAACAAAGGAGAACAGTATGAAATACGTAATAATTGCACTTGCGGTACTTCTTGTACTCATTATTATTTCATGCATCAAAATCGTGCCTCAGGCACAGGCATTCGTAATCGAAAGACTCGGAGCTTATCAGGGAACATGGTCTGTAGGCCTTCACTTTAAGGTTCCTTTCCTTGACAGAGTTGCCAAGAGAGTTTTGTTAAAAGAGCAGGTTGTGGACTTCCCTCCTCAGCCCGTTATCACCAAGGATAACGTTACAATGCAGATTGATACGGTTGTATTCTTCCAGATTACAGACCCCAAGCTCTTCACCTACGGTGTTGAAGCTCCTATGATCGCAATCGAGAACCTTACAGCTACAACTCTTCGTAACATTATCGGTGACCTCGAACTTGACCAGACACTTACTTCTCGTGAGACCATTAACACCAAGATGCGTGCTACACTTGATGAAGCAACCGACCCTTGGGGCATTAAGGTTAACCGTGTGGAAGTTAAGAACATTATGCCTCCCGCAGCTATCCGTGACGCCATGGAGAAGCAGATGAAGGCAGAACGTGAGAGACGTGAAGCCATCCTTAAGGCTGAAGGTGAAAAGAAATCCACAGTCCTTGTTGCAGAAGGTAAGAAAGAATCCGCAATCCTCGAAGCAGAAGCTGAGAAGGCAGCAGCCATTCTCAGAGCCGAAGCTCAGAAGGAAAAGATGATTCGTGAAGCAGAAGGTGAAGCTGAAGCTATCCTTCGCGTACAGCAGGCTACCGCAGACGGTATCAAGATGATTAAGGATGCAGGCGCTGACGAATCCGTTATTAAGTTAAGAAGTCTCGAAGCCTTTGCCAAGGCTGCAGACGGACAGGCTACCAAGATTATCATTCCTTCGGAAATCCAGGGAATTGCAGGTCTTGCCAAGTCGGTTAAGGAAGTATTATAAAGATTGTTTTTGGGGCCACCCGGTTGGGTGGTCCTTTTCTTTTTGGCTATAATAAAATGTTGCTTAAGAGGGGGTAGAATATCCAAAGTCTGTGGTATTGACACGGACACCTTAAAAAAGGATAATAGGACAGTCGGCCTAAGGGGAAAAGGGGCCGGCGGAGCAGTTATTTTAAGGAGGATATTTTATATGTTCTGCGAAAAATGTGGTGCAGAGAATCCCAATGATTCCAAGTTTTGTCAGAAGTGCGGCGCACCTTTGACACCTATTGCAAGCGAGACCGGTGCGACGGCACCCAAGGCCAAAAAGCCTTTAAACATGAAGCTGATACTCGGCCTGGTACTTGCGGCAGCAGTCATCATTGCGGGTGTTGTTATCATCAATAATCTCGGAAGAACCATCGATTTAAACAAATATGTAATTGTAGAAGCTAAGGGCTACGACGGTTACGGTAATGCCGGGATTGGTGTAGACTGGAAGGCTATTAAGGAAAAATACAGCAAAAAGATTTCTTTTACGTCAGAAGCAAAAAAACAGCTCGGCGGCTTGTTTGAGTTAGGCGACCCTGTTGACCTTCTTGAGAACTACGTCGGTATAAGGGCAGAAAAGAACAGAGAACTTTCCAACGGTGACAAGATTGAATACGAGTGGAAGATTAACGAAGATTACGTTAAATACTTTAACTGTAAGCTTAAGTTCAAAAATGATTCCGTAACGGTTGAAGGACTTAAGGATATAGAGACTTTTGATGCTTTTGCCGACCTTGAGGTAAGCTTCTCGGGCATGGCTCCCAACGGAAGAGTAAGTTATAACAACAACAATGAGAACAATTCCCTTCCTTACAATTTCTTTGAATGTGAAAAGACTGAAGGATTAAGGAACGGCGATACCGTAGAAATAAAGGTTAACGCCGATGCGGCAGAGTACTACATCCAGTCAAACGGCAAAAAGCCTGCGGAGAAGTCCAAGACCTATACCGTAAGCGGTCTGCCCGAGTACATTGAAAATTTCTCAATGCTTGACACCGATTTTGTAAGCACTCTCAAAAAAGAAACAGAGGACACCATCCTCGCATACGTAGCCAATAACTACAGCGATAAGGCTTCTCTTAACAATCTTGAGTTTGCGGGCTATCTTTTTACAACCGTAAGCGACATGTCCCGTATTTCGGATGGCAGCAACGGAGTATTCATGATTTACAAAGGTGATGTAAGTCACTCGGAAGGCCTTTTTAACACAGCAAAGGTTTACTTCCCCGTTTATTTTAACGGTCTTGTTAAAACAGACGGAACTGCATCTTACAGAAACAAGGGCGGCATTTACGGATACTCAAGCCTTGACGGCAGAGCTTCCACAAACGGATATGTGAATCCTCTGACCTGCTACCTTGAACTGGCACAGAACTTTAACGACAGCTATACTCTTGAAGCCGGCGCAGGCTTTGAAACTTACAGCAAGTACGAAGAAATAAAGACACTTGACGGTATTTCAGCCGATTATAAGAATGCTTTATATCTTGATACCAAGGCTCAGATTGAAAAATACGTGGCAGACAATTACAACGAGGAATCCAAGCTCGAAGACCTTGAACCCGTAGGCGAGATTCTTCTTACTGCAAAAGAAGCCACCGGCGACTTCAGAAGAAATACCAGATATTTCGTGGTATATGCCGGAACCGTTTCCAACGAGCGTGCAAAGATAGCGCCCACAAAGGTTTACTTCCCTGTTGAATACCTGGGAATGTTCAAACTCGGAAACGGCGACTATACCATTACCGACGTAAACGGAATTCAGGGCAGCGCAAGCTTCGAAGGCACCTGGTACTACACCAGAGGCTACATCGACGGCAAGAAGCTCTACTCCGACATCGTAACCGGCAACCGCGAGAGATACAATTTCGAAGTATCCGACGGCATTGCGGCACTTGAAACCGCAGGCTCCGAAGGCGAGCAATAATCTGAAAAATAAAACTTTTATAAAACCCGTGCTCTTTTTTAAAGGGCGCGGGTTATCTTTCTTTACAATTCGTATTTTGTGGGTATATAATCAACCTTGTATCACTTTATTTAATTAAAGTGTGGACTATGAGTGTAAGGATGGTGCAGCTATGAATTTAAAGAACCGTGATTTTTTGAAACTGTTGGATTACACACCCGAAGAGATACAGTACCTTGTGGACTTATCCCTTAAGTTCAAGGACATGAAGAAAAAGGGTATTCTTCATGATGTATTCAGAGGCAAAAACGTGGCACTGATATTTGAAAAGACCAGTACCCGTACCAGATGTTCTTTTGAAGTCGCGGCTCACGATCTCGGAATGGGTACCACCTATCTTGATCCCAAGAGTTCTCAGATAGGCAAAAAGGAGAGCATTGCCGATACCGCAAGGGTACTCAGCCGTATGTTTGACGGTATTGAATACAGAGGCTTCGGTCAGGAAATCGTGGAGGAACTTGCCAAAGAAGCCGATGTTCCCGTATGGAACGGTCTTACCAATGAGTTCCATCCCACCCAGATGATTGCAGACCTTATTACTGTTTGGGAGAATTTCGGTCACTTCAAAGGCCTTAAGCTTACATACATGGGAGACGCCCGCTACAACATGGCCAACTCCCTTATGGTTACATGCGCCAAGATGGGTATGCACTTTACAGCCTGCTCATCCAGGAACTATTTCCCGGACCCTGCCCTTGTTAAGACCTGCGAGGAAATCGCGGCAGCAACAGGCGGCAGCATCACACTTACCGAAGATGTGAAGGCCGGTACTGCGGGCGCCAACATTATTTATACCGATGTATGGGTATCCATGGGCGAGCCTGTTGAAGTCTGGGAGGAGCGTATTCGCGAGCTTTCACCTTATCAGGTTAATAAGGCTGCCATGGACAATGCTGCGGAGGATGTCATTTTCCTTCATTGCCTTCCCGCTTTCCACGACCACAAGACGGAAATCGGCAAAGAAATGGGCGAGCGCTTCGGTCGCGCCGACATGGAAGTTACGGACGAAGTATTTGAATCTCCCCGCTCCAAGGTATTTGACGAAGCGGAGAACCGTATGCACTCTATAAAGGCCATTATGGCAGCTACCCTCGGATACGAGGAACAATAAATATTTAAGGACGTTTTAATGGAAAAAGTAGTATTATGCGGGGCCAATGCCTACGAAGGCAAGTATTATTTAAACCCTGCTTTTGACAAGATACCCGAGTCCATCAAAAAAGAACTCAATATTATCTGCGTTCTTTTTACTGAGGAAGTGGGCGGTATCATTACAATAGGTTTTGACGAAGACGGCGAGCTTGAGATTACCACTCAGGCTTCCGACGATGATTTTATGTACGATGAAATAGCAAGCGGACTCTTGGTCAGCAAGATTCGTGCCACCAGGCAGGAACTTTTTGAGTCACTTAATTTGTTTTACAAAGTGATTGTGTTAGGCGAAGACATTACGCTTGAGGAGGAATAATAAGCCATGATCCTTGTGGTTGATGTAGGAAATACCAATATTACATTCGGTGTGTTTGACGGAGACAAGCTTGCTACGTCTTTCAGAATGATGTCAAAAATCGAGCATACCTCTGATGAATATGGTATGATGATAAAGAGTTTGATTTTAAGCAATAATATAGCGCTTGAAGATATTCACGGAGCCATTATCGCAAGCGTTGTGCCCAAGGTAATGCACGCTCTTACGGGTGCTCTTACCAGATATTTAAATGTTAAGCCCATAGTGGTGGGTCCCGGCACCAAGACAGGCATTAAGATTACCACAGAGAATCCCCGTGAAATCGGTGCGGACAGAATCGTTGATGTGGTGGCTGCTTTTGAGAAGTACGGCGGCCCCGTGCTTGTTATCGACTTTGGCACCGCTACCACATACGATCTTGTGACCGGAGACGGCTGCTTTGGCGTGGGTATTACGGCTCCCGGTATCAAGATTTCGGCCAAGGCCCTTTGGACCGATACGGCCAAGCTCCCCGAAATAGAAATAAAGAAGCCCGCTTCAATCCTTGCAAGTGAGACCATCACTTCCATGCAGGCGGGTCTTATGTACGGCCAGATAGGCGCAACGGAATATATTATAAGAGAAGTTAAGAAACAGGCAGGCCTTCCCAATTGTAAGGTGGTATCGACAGGCGGTCTCGGAAGACTTGTATCCGAAGAAACGGCTATGATAGACGTTTACGATCCCGCCCTCACATTAGATGGCTTGAGGATTATTTATTCCAAGAATTCCAAGAAGTTATGATTATAGGAAATGTATCTCTTAAAAATAATATAATTCTTGCTCCCATGGCAGGTGTCTCAGACCTGCCATTTCGTTTGCTGTGCCAAAAAGAAGGAGCGGGCATGACCTGCATGGAGATGATAAGCGCCAAGGCTGTTCTTTACAACAATAAGAACACCGAAAGCCTTCTTGCCATTCATCCCGACGAGGAATGTGTTTCCCTCCAGCTTTTCGGAAGCGAGCCCGCCATCATGGCTGAGATTGCCAAACGAATCGAGGAGCGTCCTTTTAAAATCCTTGATATCAATATGGGCTGTCCGGTACCCAAGATTGTCAACAATCATGAGGGTTCCGCACTCATGAAGAATCCCGAACTTGTTTACGATATAGTCCGCGCAATTTCCGAGGCGATTTCCAAACCCGTTACGGTTAAGATTCGTAAGGGCTTTGACGAGGACCATGTAAATGCGGTGGAAGTGGCGAGGGCTGCGGAGGCCGGCGGAGCCAAGGCTGTTGCGGTGCACGGACGTACCCGCGAGCAGTATTATTCCGGCGCGGCAGACTGGAGCATCATCAAAGCGGTCAAAGAAGCCGTCCATATCCCGGTCATCGGTAACGGTGATATCAAGTGCGGCGCCGATGCGAGGCGGATGCTTGAGGAAACCGGCTGCGACGGTGTCATGGTGGGAAGAGCCGCCGAGGGCAATCCCTTTATTTTCCGTGAAATCACGGCATTCATGGAGGGCAGGGAATACACGGCTCCCACTCTTAAGGAGATTAAGGAAACCGTTCTTTTGCATGCGGATATGCAGCTTGAGTACAAGGGAGAATTTATAGGAATAAGGGAGATGCGCAAACACCTTTCCTGGTATCTGAAAGGCTTTGAAGGGGCTTCGGCTCTTCGCAAACGTATCAATGAAATGGAGACCTTTGAGGAGTTAAAAGAAATCATTAATAACATTTATGCATAATGATTTAGTAAGAGAGTAGGTTGGATTATGGTATTTCACAAACGGTTTAATTATTACTATTTTAAGTACGGCTGGCGGCTGTTACTGGGTATCCTTGCCCTTGTGGCGGTAGACTACGGCCAGCTTAAGGTGCCGGAGCTTTACCGTATGGTAATTAACGGCATGAATACGGGCTTTGCTGACGGTGATGCAGCAGCGATTCCTTTTAATATGGATTTTCTTTTGGACAAAATATGTCTGCCCCTTCTTTTGGTGGTATTTACGGTCTGCGTGGGAAGATTTTTGTGGCGCGTGTGTTTCTTTGGCACAGCCATTAAGGTTGAGGCGGATGTGCGTCGCAGAATGTTTGACCATGCCAAGGATTTGTCCCAGCAGTACTACCACGTCAATAAAGTCGGCGACCTTATGTCCCTTTTTACCAACGACGTTGAGACCATTCAGGACAGCTTCGGCGGCGGTGTACTGACACTTTTTGATGCACTGGTGCTGGGAAGTCTTGCGTTTGTCAAGATGCTTCGCATGAATGCGGTGCTTACGGCTTTTGCCCTTATTCCCATGATTCTTCTTTTTACCATGGCACTTATCATAGGCAAAAAGGAATCCAAGGCCTGGGAGAAGCGTCAGGAAGCCTTCTCCGCTATCTCCGACTTTGCGCAGGAGTCTTTCTCCGGTATTGCTGTTATTAAGGCCTTCACCAAGGAGTTAAAAGAAATCCTTGCTTTCAGAAAGCTCAATAAAGACAACGAGAAGGCCAACGTTAAGTACGTTAAGATTTCCACCCTCATGAACATTTTGTTCATATTCTTTGTGGAAACGGTAATCTGCGTGCTGGTGGGTTACGGCGGATATCTTGTGTTCAACAAGACCATGAATGCCGGCGAACTTATGGAGTTTATCACTTACTTTACCTCCATCATCTGGCCCATTGAAGCGGTTGCCATTCTTATCGATATGACTGCGCGAGCTTCGGCTTCCACCAAGCGTATCGACGAGTTTTTAAGTGCCAAAATCGATGTGTGCGACAAGGACGGTGTGGATCAGTCACCCGTTGACATTAAGGGCACCATCGAGTTCAGACATTTGAATTTCACATATCCTCTTTCCGAAAGAAAGGTTTTGGAGGATGTTTCTTTTACCATAAATGCGGGTGAAAACGTGGGCCTTATCGGACGTACCGGTGCCGGCAAGACTACCATCGTGGACCTTATTGCAAGGACCTACAACGTTGAGGACGGTGTTCTTTTTGTGGACGGAAGAGACGTTAACACCATTCCCATTAAGGAGTTAAGACGTCACATAGCTTACGTGCCTCAGGACAATTTCCTCTTCAGCGACACCATCGCGGCCAATATCGCTTTTTCAAAAGAAGACGATTCCGACAGAGCGTCTGTTCAGACCGCTGCGGAAATGTCCGGTGTTGATGACAACATTCAGGAATTTGCCGACAAATACGATACGATTCTCGGCGAGCGCGGCGTAACCGTTTCGGGCGGCCAGAAACAGCGTATTTCCATTGCCAGAGCCCTTATGAAAGAGGCAAACATTTTAATTCTGGATGACTCGGTTTCGGCGGTTGATACCAAGACCGAAAAGGTTATCCTTGATAATCTGAGAAAGACCAGAAAGGGACGTACCACAATACTTATCGCCCACAGAATCTCCACCATTGAGGGCATGGACAAGATTATCTTTGTGGACGAGGGCAGAATAGCCGACGTGGGCACCCACGAGGAGCTGCTGTCAAGAAACGCAGAGTACGCCAAAATGGTCAAATTACAGGAACTTGAAGACGAAGAGGAGGGCAGGAAAAATGCATGAGTATTATCCTCTTTTGATTGTTGCGGCAATTGTAGGCACCTTTGCCATTATTTTCTCGCTTGCTTTTGCCTTTATGAAGGACAAAAAAAACGCCATCGGCTTTGACAGAAACATGAGCGACGGCGAAATTGTTAAAAGACTTATCGCTTATGCGAAGCCTTACTGGAAGAATTTTTTGCTGGTTCTACTGATACTGGCGGCATCGGTAACCTACGATGTGGTATCACCGAGAATCCTCGGTAATGTGGCAGAGCTTATTAAAGATGAATTCGCTCTTCCCGAGTTATATAAAATGGTAGTGCTCTATGCGGGAGTGCTGGTGGTGACCATTGTGTGCACCTATTCCCAGGCCATGATACTTCAGGTGACGGGTCAGAAGATTCTTTCCGCCATCAGGGAAGATACCTTCACCCACATCGAGAGCCTGTCCCACGACCAGCTCAATCACATACCCGTTGGTAAGCTCGTAACCCGTGTTACCAACGATACCAACGCTATTTCCATGATGTTTACCAACATCATAGTGAACCTTATAAAGAACATTTTTGTAATCATAAGCGTACTGGTTGCCATGTTCAGCCTGAATATTGAACTTACCCTGATGGTGCTTGCTTTTGCGCCTTTCATAGTGCTGTTCACTATTATATTCAGAAAGTTCTCAAGACGCGCTTACAGACGTACCAAGGATGCCAATACCGACATCAATACCTTTTTGTCCGAGAACCTTTCGGGTATCAAGATTACCCAGATTTTCAACTGCGAGGACAAGAAGTTTAAGGAGTTCCAGAAAAAGAACAAGGAACTTGAATCTTCAAGAACCGCCGAAATACTGGTATTCTCCATATTCAGACCTTCCATGTACATGCTTTACATGGCATCGGTTATGTGTCTGCTTTATTTAAGCGGTAAGGGGTATATTAAAGGTACATCCTTCTTTGGACAGACCATCACCAGCGGTGTTTTGGTAAGTTTTTATATGTACGTTAACAAGTTCTACAATCCTATTCAGAACCTGGCGGAGATGTTTAACTGGCTTCAGTCGGCTCTTGCTTCCGCCGAGAAGATTTTCTCCATCATGGATATGAAGCCTGAGGTTGTGGATGAGCCGGATGCTATTGAGGTTGAGCATATTCGCGGTGAGATTGAGTTTAAGCATGTGTGGTTTGCGTACGAAGGCGAGGACTGGGTGCTTAAGGACGTTTCCTTTAAGATTGCGCCCAAAGAAACCGTTGCGTTTGTGGGTGCCACAGGCTCCGGCAAGACCACCATTCTTTCGCTGGTGTGCCGTAACTACGACATCAATAAGGGTCAGATTCTTATTGACGGAATAGACATTAAGAAGTTTAAGCTTTCATCCCTCAGAAGTCATTTCGGACAGATGCTTCAGGACGTGTTCATATTCTCGGGTACAGTCAAGTCCAATATCGTGTTGAGGCGCGATGACTTTACGGACGAGGAAGTTATGGAGGCCTGCAGATACGTCAATGCGGACAAATTTATCGACAAGCTTCCCAAGGGCATCAATGAAGAAGTAAGAGAGCGCGGCAATAACTTCTCTCAGGGACAGAGACAGCTTCTTTCTTTTGCAAGAACCGTTATTCACAAGCCTGATGTAATGATTCTTGATGAGGCTACGGCCAATATCGATACCGAAACCGAAAATTTAATACAAATTTCATTGGAAAAAATGATGAACATTGGTACAATGCTAATTGTGGCACATAGATTGAGCACAATTAAAAATGCAGACAGAATTATAGTAATATCAAAAGGCGAGATTATCGAGCAGGGCAGCCATGAGGAACTTCTTTCTCAAAACGGAGCCTATCATGAATTGTACCGACTTCAGTACGCGGGTGAAAACGCATAGTCATATAATCAACTGCCTTTTTACGAATGGAGGAAGAGATGAAAGAATTCAGACAGGAATACTTCAAAGGGGAGAGGGCATTATTTAAGTCTGACGGGGTAAGAGTTTACGATTCCAACTTTGCGGACGGCGAATCGCCGCTTAAGGAGAGTAAGAACGTAGAGATTTACGGCTCGCAGTTTAAGTGGAAATATCCTTTATGGTACTGTAAAAACGTTAAGGTAGAGGATTCCAACTGGTTTGAAATGGCAAGAGCCGGCGTGTGGTACACAGACAATATCTCTGTGAAAAACGCACTTTTCCAGGCTCCCAAAAACTTCAGACGATGTAACGGTGTAACTCTTGAGAACGTTGACTTTACCCATGCGGAAGAAACTATTTGGAACTGTAATGACGTTAAGCTTAAAAACGTCAGCGCCAAGGGACATTATTTCTGCATGAACACCAACAACCTTGAAATAGACGGGTTAAGACTTGACGGTAACTATTCTTTTGACGGAAGCCACAACGTAACCGTCAGAAATTCAACGCTCCTTACCAAGGATGCTTTCTGGAACAGCGAGAACGTAACGGTTTACGATTCTTACATCTGCGGCGAGTACCTGGGCTGGAATGCCAAGAACTTAACGCTCATCAACTGCACCATCGAAAGCCTTCAGGGCATGTGCTATGTAGAGAACCTTGTGATGAAGAACTGCAAGCTTATTAACACCACACTTGCTTTTGAGTTTTCCGAGAATGTGGATGCGGAGATTAACTCCAAAATTGACAGTGTTTTCAACCCCGGCAGCGGTGTTATCAAGGCTGACCAGATTGATACACTTATTATTGAAAAAGATATTATCGATCCTTCCAAAACAAAGATTGTATGCGACGCCGTAGGTGCTACCGAGGATGTCGTAGAGTGGAGAAGATAGTGGGAAAATATAATTTTGACGATGTACCGGACAGACGCGGCACCGATTCCATGAAGTGGAATGTGGGTCCTACGGAGCTTCCCATGTGGGTTGCGGACATGGACTTTCAGACTGCGCCGGAGATAAGGGATGCTTTTGCTGATAGGATAGCTCACGGAGTCTTCGGATATTCAGAAGTGCCGGATGAGTGGTATGATGCATATGCGGGATGGTGGACTCGTCGCCATGGCCTTACCATGGACAAAGAAGCCCTTATATTCTGCACGGGCGTTGTGCCTGCCATTTCATCGATAGTGAGAAAGCTTACCACTCCCAATGAAAAGGTAATTATTCAGACGCCTGTTTACAATATTTTCTTTAACAGTATTGTCAATAACGGCTGCAGACCTTTGGAGAGCCCCCTTCTTTACGAGAACGGTGAATACTCCATGGATTTGACCGATCTTGAGGAGAAGATGTCTGACCCTCAGGCGAGTCTCATGATTCTTTGCAACCCTCACAATCCCGTGGGCAAGATCTGGGACAGGGATACACTTGCGAAGGTGGGTGAACTGGCTCGCAAATACCATGTGACTGTGATATCCGACGAGATTCACTGCGATATCGTAAGACCAGGCATGGGATACGTTCCTTTTGCGTCGGTATCGGATGCGTGCAGAGAGGTAAGCGTATCCTGCATAGCTCCTACCAAATGCTTTAACATTGCGGGACTGCAGACAGCGGCGGTTTATGTGCCTGACAGGTTTTTGCGTCACAAAGTGTGGCGGGGTTTAAATACCGATGAGGTGGCCGAGCCCAATTCTTTTGCAACTCTTGCGGCAATTACCGCTTTCAATGAGGGCGGAGAGTGGCTTGATGAGTTAAGAGAGTACCTGTTTGCCAATGTGGATTTCGCAAGGGAATATATTAATTCGGAAATTCCCGGGCTTAAAGCGGTTAAGAGCGATGCCACGTATCTTCTTTGGATAGATGTAAGCGGTACCGGTTTTGGCGGCGATGAAGTTCAGGCGCGGATTCGCAAGGAAACGGGCCTCTATGTTAACGAAGGCAGCGAGTACGGTCATGCGGGAGACAATTTCCTGCGCATGAATCTTGCCTGCCCGCGTAAGACGGTTGAGGAAGGCTTAAAAAGGCTTAAAGAAGGAATTAAAAATTTGTAGAAACAATCGGCGGTGTGCTTAATTGCACATCGCTTTTAAATTATGCGTATCTTTTTGCACTGCGGCAGAGAAATAAAATTTTTATTTTGTACCCAAAAGCCTATATTTTAAGAGATTCTCGCGATATAATAGCACCATAAGTTGAAACAACCATATAAGGAGGATGACAATGGGAGTTTTTTCAAAAGTACACAGATTCAGAGAGGCCGGTGAAGACGTCAACGTTTTTAACGCAGAAGCCTACGGCAGACCCGTTAAATCCTTATTCACCAGCACCAAGGTGTTTACCCTGCATCATCACATTGATATTACTGATGCAAGCGGAAACGTTGAGTATGTAGCCGAGTCAAAGTTCTTTTCGCTTCATGACAAGACAGATGTTGTGAAGGCAAGCGGTGAGTGGGTTGCACATATCGAAAGAAAGATTTTAACCCTTCATGAGAGACATTACATTACCATGAACGGCGGTGTTCAGTTTGAACTTTCCAACGAAATAATGCACATCATTAAGGACATCACCAATATTGAAGGCCTTGGCTGGCAGTTAAGAGGCAATGTGCTGGGACTCAATTTTGAACTTCTTGATGCAGAGGGTAACCTTATTGCGGTAATCAGTCAGAAGATGCTTTCAATTCATGACAAATACTGCATAGATATTTATCAGGAAGAACATGAGGATACGGTGGTTGCTATTTTGGTGGCTCTTCAGCATATGATGCGTGACAGAGCGGCAGCTGCTTCCGGCGGAAGCGGCGGAGGATCCTCCTCGGGAGGCTGATAAAACAGACGGAATTAATGAGTCGGGACGGACAACCGTCCCGATTTTTTTACGCTATTTTGGAACATGGGTATTGACATATAAAATCGAGATGTTATTATAAAAGACATAGGAAGTAGTTTTTAAAACTACATTAAGCGGAATTTAAAATTATCGTCTGAGAATGGAGATTTTAACTATGAAACTTATACTTGATTCGGGTTCCAATTTAAGAAAATTAGCGGGCAGAGAGGACTACGCAATAGTTCCCTTAAGCATCCGCACGGAAGATAAAGAATTCGTGGATGATGACAATCTTAACATCATGAATATGGTGGAAGAACTTGAGAAGACCAAGAGCCGTTCCGGTTCCGCATGTCCCGGCATCAGCGAGTTCGAGAAGGCTCTCGACGGCTGCAAGGAAGCCATAATTGTTACTCTTGCGTCCAAACTTTCCGGCTGCTACAATGCAGCGGTTGCGGCAGCAGAGATGTACATGGAGGAGCACGAAGGCTCAACCGTATACGTCCTTGACTCCAAGGCTATCGGTCCTTCCGAGAAGCTTATCGCCGAGAAATTCTTTGAGTGCAAAGAAAGCGGCATGGACATCGAGGCTACATATGACTGCCTTAAGGAATATGCAGGCAAGCTTAAAATCGGCTTCTGCCTTAAGTCCCTTAAGAATCTTGCCAACAACGGCCGTATCTCTCCCGTGATTGCCAAGTTTGCCACTGTGGTGGGCATCAGAATCGTGGGTATCTTCTCCGAATGGGGCGAGCTTCAGCCTACTGACAAGGCTCGCGGAGACAAGCGTTCCATCGAGGCCATCATCAATAACATGAAGGAAGCGGGTTACAGAGGCGGCAAGGTTATAATCGATCATTGCGACGGCCTTGCAATGGCACTTGCAGTCAAAGAAAAAATCCAGAGCTTCTTTAAAAATGCCGACGTAAGAATCGGTGAGACCACCGGCCTTTGCAGTTTCTATGCAGAGCGCGGCGGAATCGTTATCACATGTGAAGTATAAGAGCGTTTTTTAAAGGCCCGGAGCATATGCCCCGGGCTTATTTTATTGCTCAAAAAGTATATACAAAAGGTGTAAAACGTTGCATTGATTGCAAAAGTTGCGATAGGCATTGTAAAAGATGCACACCTTGCCTAAAGTGTTGAAGTTGAAAAAAGTAATGTGATAAATTAATTGTGCAAGTAGGACATTTTTTGCGCATTTTTTTGACAAAAAGAATACGATATGACAAGAATGTGCTTACTTGGGGTAGCATCTTTTGCGAATATTGTTATGTGACATTGGGGAATGTCAGCAAGGGATGGGCAGATTCCTGTGATAATGCGAAGATATATATCGCGGGGGAGGAAACAGGAAAGGAAGAAGTATGGGAAAGACAAACAAAATAGCAGTTCCTAAGCAGAAGACCAGATGGAACATATACTTCAAGAGGTATTGGCAGCTCTATGCCATGGTAGCTTTGCCTCTTATCTATCTTTTAATCTTTAAGTATCTCCCCATGAGATACATCATCCTTGCATTCAAGGAGTACAAACTCAACACTCCGCTTACGGAGATGCCCTGGGCCAATGTTAAGGGTAACGTTGACTACTTCAAATATTTCAAGATGGCGTTTGGCAACGTAGACTTCAGACGTGCGCTTTGGAATACGGTTAAACTGAATGCGCTGGACCTCATAGCAGGATTCCCTGCACCTATTATTTTTGCACTCATTCTTAACGAGCTTTGCTTTAAGAGATTTAAGAAGGTTGTTCAGACCATAGCTTACATGCCTCACTTTCTTTCGTGGGTCATCATTGCAAGCTTGGTAACACAGCTTTTTGCGCCCACAGAGGGTCTCGTTAATATGTTCCTTGCCAAGATCGGTGCAACACCTATTCAGTTTTTGGATGTTCCGAAGAACTGGGTGGCTACATACATCGGAACCGGTGTATGGCAGAATTTCGGCTGGGGCTCAATCATTTATCTGGCTGCCATTGCGGGTATCAACACAGAACTTTATGAGGCCGCTTCGGTAGACGGTGCCGGAAGATTTAAGAAGATGTGGCATATTACCCTTCCCGGTATTAAGCCCACAATCGTGGTTCTTCTTATCATGAACCTCGGACACATCATGGGCGGCGGTTTCGAAAGACCCTTCGCCATGAAGAATAACCTTGTAATGGAAGTTGCGGAAGTCATCGCAACTTACACATATAAAGTCGGTATCTTGCAGTTAAAGATTTCTCTTACAACGGCAATCGGTTTGTTCCAGTCTGTTGTAGGTTTGTTCTTCCTCTTAACTGCCAACTGGATTTCCCGCAGGCTCGGCGAGCGCGGTATCTGGTAGGAAGGAGGAGAACACATTATGAAAGTTAAATCAAGAAAAGCCGTATTCGGTGACTGGATGTTCGTAATCCTCTGTATTTTAATCAGTGCGATTTGTATCATCCCCATGCTTAACCTTGCGGCCAAATCATTATCAAGCACCGAATATTTAATCAGACACGAAGTCTTCTTATGGCCTAAGGGCTGGGACTTCGAAGCATACAAGACAGTACTCAGCGATCCCAAGTATCAAAGAGCATTCGGATGGACTGCCATTCTTACCGTTATTTGCACACTGCTTTCACTTACCATGACTGCACTTTGCGCATATCCCCTCATTATGCCGGGACTTAAGGGTAAGGGCCTTATCAATATTTTCATCACCATTACAATGTTCTTTAACGCAGGTACGATTCCCAACTACTTACTTATGAAGGATTTAAAGCTTCTTGAGAATCCGTTGGTACTTATCATTCCTGCCTGCTTAAGCGTTTACAACATGATTATTATGAGAAGCTTCTTTTACGGTATTCCGGATTCCCTGCGAGAATCGGCAGAGATAGACGGAGCAAGCTTCTTTAAGATATTCCTGAAAATTTACTTACCGCTTTCTAAGCCCGTGTTTGCATCACTTGCGCTTTTCTATGCGGTAGGACGCTGGAACGGTTACGGCGACGCTCTTATGTACATTAAGACAGCCAAGCAGTGGTTCCCTTTGCAGCTTCTTCTTTACAACATTCTTAACAATGTTAACGCAGTTGAAGTTGCGGCTCAGGAGGGCTTCATGATGCCCGGACTTAAGGAATCCCTTAAATCCGCAATCGTTATGTTCTCCACCGTTCCGATTCTTCTTATTTACCCTTGGTTACAGAGGTACTTCATTGCCGGTGTTACCATGGGCGCGGTTAAGGAATAAACGCCGATCATAAGTGACGCGTTAATTCATATATCAAAAAACCAGGGAGGTTTTAGAATGAAAAAGAAGTTATTATCAGTTCTTCTCGCTTCTGCCATGGTTCTTTCTTTGGCAGCATGCGACAGCAAGACTCCTGCTTCTTCTACAGAGACAAGTGCTTCTGCTTCAACAGAAGTAAGTGCTTCCGAAGAAGTAAAGGCAGATGAACCTGATGCTCGCGGACTCCTTAACGGCAAGTTCGTAGACACCAGAGAAATTTCGGTTGAATTATACGACCGTAACGTTGACGGCGGTACAGAAGCCGGCGACAATGCTTGGACCAAGTGGATCCAGGAACAGATGCTTGAGCGTTACAACGTAAAGGTTAGCTTCGTAACCGTAGCACGTTGGACCGAAGGCGATGACATTAACAACTTACTTGCTGCAGGTACCGCACCTGATATCTGCTACACCTACAGCTATCCTACCATTCAGACATACGCTAACATGGGCGGTGTTCTTGACCTTGCTCCCATCCTTGAGGAGAACAAGGACCTTGTTCCCAACATGTTTGCATGGCTTGGCGATTCTCTTATCTACCAGGATCTTGATCCCAACGCTGGTACCCTTTGGGCTATCGAAGGTAAGAGAAATGAAACTTGCCGTATCAACACATTCGTTCGTAAAGACTGGTTAGACAAGCTTGGTCTTAAAGAGCCCACAAACAGAGCTGAATTCGAAGCTATGCTTGTTGCTTTCAAGGACAACGCTGAAACTCTTCTTGGCGCAGACGCAGCTAAGATGGTTCCTTTCTCAACCTCTTACGATATCGGCTGGAGAGCAGCTAACCTTATTGAATCCTTCATGGATCCCGCTATCACCGACAAGGAACTCTATGTTAACGGTTACGATGACAGAAAGTTCACCGAAGCAGGCACCAAGGAAGCAGTTCGTGTTCTTAACAAGTGGTACAATGACGGTCTTATCTGGCACGATTTCGCAGTTTACGGCGAAGGCGACACCACAGAAGACGATATGATTAAAGCAGGTTTCGTAGGCGCATTCATGCACAACTACGACTATCCTTTCAGAGGCG
>CAMNCH010000025.1 GCA_946534145.1 uncultured Lachnospiraceae bacterium | reverse complement strand
CTCTTCTTTTGGCAATTGTGGCTGTGGCGGTTTATATTTTTGTTGCGGTAGGATGCGTAAGCGACAGCTACAAAATTCTTCTTAAAGAGAAGGAATTCTCAAAAGAGAACAAAAAGGGAGACAAGATAGTAGGTGCGGTAGCGGGAACTTATTGGCTGGTAGTGACGGCGATATTTCTTTATCTTGGTTTCGTAAGCAACAAATGGAACAGGAACTGGATTATATGGCCCATAGCAGGATTGATTTTTGCCGCTATTATGACTATCCTGAATGCTGTAGTCAGAAAAGACGATTAAGATAATAGTTTATAAAAATATTATGTAAGACCCCACGACAAATGCCGTGGGGTTGTTGTATACTTATGGAGAAATCGACCGATAAGGAGGGCTTACACGTGAATATTGTGGTACTTGAAAGAAGCAGCGTCGGAATGGATGTCTCCATAGACAGTTTTAATGAGCTTGGTAACGTTACGGCATACAATAACACTTCTTTTGACGAAATCGCCGAAAGAATCAAGGACGCCGACATAGTAGTGGCCAATAAAAGCAGACTTAACGAAGAGACGCTTAAGGATGCCAAAAATGTGAAGCTGATATGCGAATTTGCCACCGGATTTGACAATGTGGATGTAGAATACTGCAAGAGTCGCGGAATAGGCGTGTGCAATGTAAGAGATTACAGTACCGATATGGTGGCGCAACATACATTTGCAATGGCTCTGTTCTTAAGTGAGAAATTGAGCCATTATGACACATTTGTCAAAAGCGGAAAATATGCGGAACACAGCAGCTTTTCCTATTTCAACCTCCCTTTTTATGAACTGGCGGGTAAGACCTGGGGCATAATCGGAATGGGCAATATAGGCAGAAAGGTTGCGAGGATTGCTTCGGCTTTTGGTTGCCGCGTTATTTTCTATTCCGTAACCGGTAAGTCGAGCGTAACAGAGTATGAGAGGGTTGATTTTGACACTCTTTTACAGGAATCGGATTATCTTTCTTTGCATTGTCCGCTTTCCGATCTTTCAAGAGGAATCATCAACAAAGATGCCCTTAAGAAGATGAAGAAATCGGCGATACTGATTAACGTGGCAAGAGGACCGGTTGTTAATCAGAACGATCTTTATGACGCGCTTGTCAGCGATGAAATTGCGGCAGCGGGACTGGACGTTTTGGACAAAGAACCCATAGCGAAGGACAATCCGCTTCAGAAGATTCAGGACTCCACAAAGCTCATTATCACTCCTCACCTTGCGTGGGCATCGGTTGAGGCTCGTGAGAGATGCGTTAAGCTTAACTATGACAACATTAAGGCCTTCCTTGAGGGCAAAGAGCTTTGCAGGGTGGACAAATAAGGAAGACGGCGTTATACGCTTTTTTCATAAGAAATATCAGGAGGAGAAGACATGAAGGTTAAGGAGAGCAGTTATATAAAAAATAACAAGCCTTTATTTAAAAAGCTTGTTGATGAACTTCTTAAAAAGTATGAATATGCCTCGGTTTTTGTCAATGATTCTATCGGCAAGAACTATGGCGTATCAAAAACAGGAACAACTGTTGCCGAGGACGATCTTTATTCCACAAGAGGATATGTGGTAAAGGTTTATGACGGCGGATGCTATGCGGAATATTCCGGTAACAGAATATCCGAGGAAGAAATTGACAGGGTTGTCAGATTGGTATCAGAACAGTTGGTAAACCTTGGAAAGAAAGCTGAGAAATCTCAGTATAAGATTCCGGTTGATGAGGCGGTTTCTTTTTCCAAAAGTACGGAATGTGAAATTGACCCGGAAGAATTTGGTGACGAGGCAATAGTTAAAAAGCTTAATGAAGCACACAAAAAAGGAATGGCATTCGACGAGAGAGTATTAAACTGCAACGTCAGAATTGCATTCCAGAGATACTCCAAGCTTTTCCTGTCCCGCAATAAGGATCTTGAGCAGAACGTAATGTGGAGCAGCTGTGCCGCTTCCGTTAATACCAAGCGTGGAAGCGAAGTAAAGACCTCTTATTATTCGGGTTCCATTCTCGGCGGTATGGAAATTCTTGACACGATTGATGAGATGGTTGAAAAGGCAGCAAAAGTCGGAATTGAACTTCTTGACAGCGAGCCTATTAAGCCCGGCGAGTACGAGTGCGTATGTACTCCCGAAGTAACAGGTATGATTGTGCATGAAGCTTTCGGTCATGGTGTTGAGATGGATATGTTCGTTAAGGACAGAGCCCTTGCACAGAAATTCGTTGGCGAGTATGTTGCTTCACCGCTTGTAACCATGCATGACGGCAATGCAGTAGATCAGACCGCAACTTATTTCTTTGACGATGAGGGAACACTGTCACATGATACGGTTATCATAGATAAGGGTGTTCTTGTGGCCGGCATAAGTGACCTTCAGTCCGCTATGGCACTGGGAACAGAGCCCACCGGCAACGGCAGACGTCAGAGTTACGAAAGAAAAGCATACACACGTATGACCAACACATATTTTGAGCCCGGAACAGATAAAGTCGAGGATATGATTGCCTCTGTTAAGGACGGACTTTTACTCGAAATGCCTTTCTCCGGAATGGAGGATCCCAAGAACTGGGGTATCCAGTGCATGGTTAATTTTGCAAGAGAGATTAAAGACGGCAAGCTCACCGGCAAGATTTTTTCGCCCATCGTTTTAACCGGTTATGTGCCCGATTTGCTTAAGAGTATCTCTATGATGTCCGATACCAAAGAACTTGGCGGCGCAGGCTTCTGCGGCAAGGGATACAAAGAATGGGTCAAAGTGTCCGATGGCGGCCCTTATATCAAGGCCAAAATCAGATTGGGTTAAGGAGGCGTGCTCAGAATGGAAAGATATATAGAATTACTTAAAAAATTAAACGTCAGCACCTACTTCGTAAGAGAATTGACAGCTAAAAGCGTAGAGCTTTTCTTTATCAAAAAGAAGCTTGATATGCGTCGTATGAAGGACGACGACAGTGCTGAGATAGTAGTATACAAAGATATGGAAGAGGACGGCAAGAAACTTCGTGGTTCCGCAACGGTCTACGTTAATCCCACCATGTCTGACGAAGAGATCAGTGCCAAGATAGCATCGGCAGAATACGGAGCTTCTTTTGTGAAGAATCCTTTCTTTGAATTTGCCAAACCCGTTAAGTCGGAGAAGCGCGTACAGGAAAGTGATTTAAACGGTCTTGAACTTTCCGAGATAGCCGACAAGTTTGTGGAGGCTTTTTATTCTGAAGACAATGACCCTCATGCCTTTATCAATTCTTTTGAACTTTTTGTAAGAGAGAATGAAGTGCATATGGTCAATTCCGAGGGCACAGACGTATCTTATGTAAAAAGAAGTGTCTGGGGCGAATTCGTAGCTCAATGCAAGGAGCCTCAGGATGTTGAGACTTACAAGAGCTTTGAATATGATTCCCTCGCACTTTCAGACCTTAAGGACCTTGTTAAGACCACCCTTAAGATGACGGCTGACAGAGCAACAGCCACTAAGATGCCCAAGGCCGGCACATACGATGTGGTGCTTGCAGACAGCTATGTTCCGGAAGTCCTTTCATATTATGCGGAAAGAGCTCATGTGGCATACATCTATCCCGGCTATTCAGACTTTAAGGTCGGTGATAACGTCCAGGGCGACAAAGTTACAGGCGACAAGCTCAACATGAAATTCGGTGTTTCGGTTCCTTTCGACTCAGAAGGCATAGAGTTAAAAGAAAGGGAGTTTGTTGCCGACGGCGTACTTAAGACCATCCACGGCAATCAGAGATTCTCTTATTACCTGGGAGTTGAGCCTATCGGTACTTATGGAAAAATACTGATGCCCGCAGGCAAGGTATCTATGGAAGATATGCTTAAAAAGAAATGCCTCTACGTAGTAAACTTTTCTGACTTCCAGATGGACGGACTTGACGGACATTTTGCGGGAGAAATAAGACTTGCTTATTATTATGACGGAAACGGAAACATGGAATGTGTTACCGGAGGAAGCGTAAACGGAAGCATCTTTGATGCCCAGAGTGAGCTGACATTCTCCAAAGAAACCCAGAAACTTGCAAGATTTGAAGGCCCCAAGGCCTGCCTGTTTAAAAATGTTTCGGTAGCGGGTGAATAAAAATAACCCCGGAATCGTAAGGTTCCGGGGTTTCTTTTATATTTCAGAGTCTTTATTTAAAATATCTGTTGTAGAGACCTTCAAAAGCCTTACCGTGACGAGCTTCATCACGAGCCATTTCGTGAACGGTGTCATGGATGGCATCAAGATTAAGAGCTTTTGCTCTCTTGGCAAGATCGGTCTTACCTGCGGTAGCACCGTTTTCTGCTTCAATTCTCATCTCAAGATTCTTTTTGGTGGAAGGGGTAACAACCTCGCCCAATAATTCGGCAAACTTGGCAGCGTGTTCTGCCTCTTCAAATGCTGCTTTTTCCCAGTAGAGACCGATTTCGGGATAGCCTTCTCTGAAAGCAACACGGCTCATAGCAAGATACATACCTACTTCGGAGCATTCGCCGGTGAAGTTGGATCTTAAGTCGTTGATAATATCTTCGGGAGCACCTGCCGCAACACCTACAACGTGCTCGGATGCCCATGTGAGCTCACCTTCCTGTTTGGTGAATTTCTCCTTGGGAGCCTGACATACGGGACACTTGTCGGGAGCTTCATCGCCCTCGTGAACATAACCGCACACAGAACATACATATTTAGCCATTTTGTGACCTCCTTTATTTACAAATACCGTTTGATTAATTATACAAAAAAAGATGTCAGTTAACAATTATTTTAGAAAGTTATTCTCCTCATTTTATTAACAGAAAAGGGAAATGTGGTAAAATTATTTCAAAGTGAGGCAGAATCCATATGAAATTAAGAACAAGGCTGAAAATAACTTTTGCAACCATAGCCATTTTACCCATGTGCCTGCTTACCTGCGCATATCTTGCCATAGGTAACATCATGATTTATTTAAGACAGGCCAACGGTGTGGAGAAAGTGGTTAACCTTATGCCGAAGGGCGTGTTCATAGCATTCTTTGTGGCGACCTTTGTGATAATGGTCACCATTGCGACGGTGCTTACGCGGTGGATAGCCAGAGGCGTATTCAATCCCATAAACGACCTTAAGGTTGGTATGCAGCAGATTGCGGAAGGTAATTTTGATTACGTTCTTTGTGAAGAATGTCATGGCGACATCGAAGAACTCTACCGCAATTACGAAGATATGCGCTTAAAGCTTAAAGAAAGCACCGAAGCCGCCATTCAGAATGAGGCCAAGAACCGAGAGCTTGTTACCAACATTTCCCACGATTTAAAGACCCCCATAACAGCCATTAAAGGTTATGTGGAGGGTATCATGGACGGTGTCTGCAACACTCCCGAGAAGATGGACAAATACATAAAGACCATCTACAACAAAGCCAATGACATGGACAGACTCATCAACGAGCTTACCATTTATTCAAGAATCGATGCCAATCGCATTCCTTACACATTTTTACGGCTCAACGTCCGCGAGTTCTTTGACGACTGTATCGAAGAAGTGGGCCTTGACCTTGAATCCAAACATATAGAGCTTAACTACTCAAATATGGTGCCGGAAGACACAAGAGTCATTGCCGATCCCGAGCAGCTTAAGCGAGTTATTAACAACATCATCAGCAACTCCGTCAAATACATGGACAAGGAAAAAGAAAAAGCCATAATCAACTTCTCCATCATAGACGAAGGCGACGCCATCAAGATAGAAATCGAAGACAACGGCAGGGGAATTCCCGCCAAGGATTTACCCAACATTTTTGAAAGATTTTTCAGATCCGATTCTTCCAGAAACTCAGCCAAGGGCGGAAGCGGAATCGGCCTTTCCATAGTTAAGAAGATTGTAGAAGACCACGGCGGATACATATGGGCCACCAGCAAAGAAGGTGAAGGAACCTGTATGCATTTCGTTTTACGTAAATACGAGGAGGTTAAAGACAATGAGCAAAATATTGATAATTGAAGATGAAGATTCTATTGCAGACCTTGAGAAAGATTACCTTGAATTAAGTGATTTCACAGTTGAAATAGCCGGCGACGGAATAGAAGGCGAAAAAAAGGCATTGGAGGAGGACTTTGACTTAATCGTCCTTGACCTTATGCTTCCCGGCAAAGACGGCTTTGAAGTCTGCAAGTCCATAAGGGAAAAGAAAAACGTACCGATTCTTATGGTTTCTGCCAAAAAAGACGATATCGACAAGATTCGCGGTCTCGGCCTTGGCGCAGATGACTACATGACCAAGCCTTTCAGCCCCAGCGAACTTGTGGCAAGAGTTAAGGCACATATGGCAAGATACGAAAGATTAGTCAATTCCAATGCCAAACCCGCCAATAAGATTATCGAAATCCGCGGCTTAAAGATTGATAAAACCGCAAGAAGAGTTTGGGTCGACGGTGAAGAGAAACAGTTTACCACCAAGGAATTCGACCTTCTTACTTTCCTTGCCGAGAACCCCAACCACGTTTTCACCAAGGACGAACTCTTCAGAGAAATCTGGGACATGGACTCCATCGGTGACATAGCAACCGTAACGGTTCATATTAAGAAGATTCGTGAGAAAATTGAATTTGATTCAGCCAACCCGCAGTATATTGAGACCATATGGGGAGTAGGCTATCGCTTTAAGATTTAACGATTCAAAAGAAACGGGGGTTATATGGAAGTACTCTTTGAGGATGATGATATACTCGTAGTTAACAAACCGGCAGGTATAGCCACTCAGGCAAAAGGAGTGGCAGCCAAGGACCTTGAAAGCGAATGCAAAAAATACAGGAAGCAAAAGGGAGAGACGCCGGAGATTTATGTGATCCACCGACTTGACCAGCCGGTATCCGGAATTCTTGTTTTTGCCAAATCCAAAGAAGCTGCATCTGTCCTCTCCAAAGGCATGAAGGCTGATGATTTTTCCAAGGACTACAGGGCAATCGTTTACAAAACGTCATCCATTAAGCCCGGAGGCAAGCTTCAGGATTACCTGATTAAAGACGGTAAGACCAATACATCCTGCGTGGTTCCCTCCAATATTCCGGGGGCCAAAGAAGCGGTACTGACCTATGAAGTTGAGGAAGAAGCGGACAATACGGCAAGCCTTCTGGTGCACTTAAAAACCGGACGTCATCACCAGATTCGCGTACAGCTTGCCAATGCAGGCATGCCCATTCTCGGTGATTTAAAATACGGCACCAAAGAGAGTATCGACTACTCCAAGGACAAAAAAATAACTAATGTTAACCTTTGTGCATACCACCTTGAGTTTAATCATCCAAAGACGGGCGGGCACATGGAGTTTTCAATTTAAGTTTGCAAGCGAAACTCGAAAGGGTTTCGCTTTTTTGTATAGCGACGAGCCATGCGGTTGCTGTGCTTGCACAAGCAGACATAAGGCGACCGAATACAATCCCGGAATTCATCATTAAGAATTCCGGGATTGTGGTATAATATCCTTGGATTACCAATTTAAAGAATAATCAAGGGGAAATGTTAATGGGTAAAGACACCGAAAACAGATACGGAAAAGTACTGGGAATCATAGGCAACATTCTTTTGTGGGCGGCAATCCTCGCGTATTTTATTGTCGTGCCGCTTTATTTTGTAAACGGTTACGAGAAAATAGCCACTCACAAATTTAAGTGTTTTATGGAGATATCCAAGTACGCTGCCATTATTCTCGGAGCCTTTATTCTGCTTTATCTTTCCACCTGGGGCTTTAATAAAGAAGAACGGTTAGTGTTTAAGCCGCTTCACAAAACGGACCTCGGTATGCTTGCTTTCGTCCTTATCTGCTTTATTTCCTACAGAATTTCCCCTTACAGAACGGTAGGCTTAAGTAAAAAGGCCGAGGACGATTGGTTCTATGAAGGAAGCCTTTACGGAGCCAAAGGGTGGTTCATGGGCTTTATGCTCTTTTTGATACTTGTCTTTTTATATTTTGCTATTTCGAGATTCTTTAAATATACAAATTGGATATGGGTTCCGATTCTGGCTGTCTCATCGGCAGTATTTCTGTGGGGCATGCTGAACCGCTACGGAGTATATCCGATTAAGATGGAGTATTCCAATTCTGACTTTATTTCTTCTTTTGGCAATATAAACTGGTTTGCCGGATTTGTCAGCGTGGTGGCGCCGATTGTGGTGGGACTTTTCTACAGTGCCGATACAGCGGTCAAAAAAGGAATTTTGATACTTCCGTTAGTCTTATCTCACGGAATAGTTTTTTTAAATAACTCCGACAGCATAGTATTCGGTTATGTGATTATGTTTCTTGTTCTTTTGCTCTATTCCCTGGACAAAAAGGAAAAAATGCTGCGTTTTGCCGTAGTGGAGTTTTCTTTTTCGGCTGTGGGTATGGGATTGTTTTTCATGGACAAAGCTTTACCGGGGATCAAAGAAGGAACTTCGGCTCTGGCTGACATCTTTACAAAAGGGTCTACCGCCATTGCGATATTTGCTGTCAGCGTTGTGTTCCTTGCGGTTATGGGCCTGTTTGAAGAAGATAAGCTTAAATATTCGGAAAAAGCCGGAATACTCGTACGTAAGATCATTTTAACGTCGGTGTTGATTTTAGCAGGGTTGTTTGTTCTTTTGATTATAATTAATACGGCTTCGGGGGGAAAACTTCCCGTTATAGGCGGTATGGCTGTGTTTAATTTTACGGAGAAATGGGGCTCCAGCAGGGGCGCAACATGGACCTCGGGCGCTATGCTTTTTAAGGACTTAAGCTTTGGCAGAAAGCTTATCGGAGTGGGTCCGGACATGTTCTATTTCGGGCTGAAAGACAGTGAAGAAGCTTACGCATATACCTACGCCATCTTTGAAAACTCCAGACTTACCAACGCTCACAATGAATTGCTGACGCTGCTTAATAACGTAGGTCTGCTTGGCGTAACATCCTTCATATTTATGTTTGTATCCGCCTTTAAGACATTTATCCGCGCGGCCAAAGAAAGCCCGTATATCATAGCCTTTGCCCTTTCGGTTATATGTTACATAGCCAATAACATGTTCAGTTTTGAACAGATTACCAACACACCTTTCTTTTTCCTGGTGATTGCCCTGGGAGCGGCAGCAGTGGCGCGGGAAAGAGGCAGGGCGCGATGTTGACAAAGAAAAACAGAAAGAATACAATTCTTTAGTCAGACGAATTAATAGGAGGCACCAATGGCAGACAAGAAAATGGTAGAGGCTATAACCTCTATGGATGAGGACTTTGCACAGTGGTATACGGATATCGTTAAGAAAGCCGATCTGTGCGATTATACAAGCGTCAAAGGCTGTATGGTATTTAAGCCCGCAGGATACGCAATCTGGGAGCTTATTCAGAGACAGCTTGACGACAGATTCAAGGCAACGGGAGTTGAGAACGTTTATCTTCCCATGTTTATTCCTGAGAGCCTTCTTGAAAAAGAAAAAGACCATGTAGAGGGCTTTGCTCCCGAAGTTGCATGGGTTACACAGGGCGGACTTCAGCCTCTTCAGGAGAAGATGTGTGTACGCCCCACATCCGAGACGTTGTTCTGCGATTTTTATAAAAATGAAGTACATTCCTACAGAGACCTTCCCAAGGTTTACAACCAGTGGTGTTCTGTAGTGCGCTGGGAGAAAGAAACCAGACCTTTCCTTCGTTCGAGAGAGTTTCTTTGGCAGGAAGGACATACCATCCATGCTACCGCCGAGGAAGCTGAGGAAAGAACCATTCAGATGCTTAACGTTTATGCAGATTTCTGTGAGCAGGTACTTGCCATGCCCGTAGTTAAGGGACGCAAGACCGACAAAGAAAAATTTGCGGGTGCAGAGGCAACCTACACCATCGAAGCATTAATGCATGACGGCAAGGCACTTCAGTCCGGCACCAGCCACAACTTCGGTGACGGCTTCGCTCATGCTTTTGACATTCAGTTTACGGATAAAGACAATACCTTAAAGTATCCTCACCAGACTTCCTGGGGATGCACTACCAGACTTATCGGAGCCATCATTATGGTTCACGGCGACAATTCGGGACTTAAACTTCCCCCTCTTGTAGCACCCACTCAGGTAGTGATCGTTCCCATCAAGCAGAAGGCCGAAGGCGTACTTGATAAGGCTTACGAGATTAGAGACGAACTTAAAAAGAAAGGCTTCAGAGTCAAAGTAGACGATACCGACAAGAGCCCCGGATTTAAGTTTGCGGAGACCGAAATGCGCGGAGTTCCTTTCCGTGTTGAAGTAGGACCCAAGGATATCGAGGAAGGCAAATGCATCATTGCCCGTCGTGACAACGGTGAGAAGTTTGAGTGTGCTCTTTCGGACCTTGCTTCCAAGATTGAAGAGCTGATTCCTGTAGTTCAGAAGGATATGTACGAGGCTGCTTTGGCCCGTCGCGATTCTCAGACTTACGAAGCCAGGACCTGGGATGAGTTCAAGAAGACATTTGAAGAGAAGACAGGCTTTGTAAAGGCAATGTGGTGCGGTGACGTTGAGTGCGAGAACAAGATTAAAGAAGAGCTTGCCGTTACCAGCCGTTGCATGCCCTTCAAGCAGGAGACTCTTTCCGATAAATGCGTATGTTGCGGACGTCCCGCCACCAAGATGGTATACTGGGGCAAAGCATATTAAATAAAAAAGAGAGGTCAGTATAATGAATGTATTAGTTATTAACTGCGGTAGTTCATCACTTAAATACCAGTTTATCAATTCAGATACCGAAGAAGTAATGGCAAAGGGTCTTTGCGAAAGAATCGGTATTGACGGAAGCCAGATTACCTACCAGCCCAAGGGTGGTGACAAGGAAGTGACCGTTACTCCCATGCCCGACCATACAGTAGCCGTTCAGCTTGTTATCGATGCACTTACCAATGCCCGAACCGGCGTGGTTAAGTCTCTTTCCGATATCGATGCTGTAGGCCACAGAATCGTTCATGGCGGCGAGAAGTTTGCTTCTTCCGTAGTTATCAACGACGAAGTTGTTAAGGCAATCGAAGAGTGTAACGACCTTGCACCCCTTCACAATCCCGCCAACCTTATCGGCATCAATGCCTGCAAGAAGCTTATGCCCAATGTTCCCATGGTAGCAGTATTCGATACAGCTTTCCATCAGACCATGCCCCCCAAGGCTTATCTTTACGGCATTCCTTACGAGTACTATGAAAAGTTCAAAGTACGTCGTTACGGCTTCCACGGCACCAGCCATGACTATGTTTCCACCGAAGCTGCCAAGTTCCTTGGAAAAGACAGAAAAGATTTAAAGATTATCGTTTGCCACTTAGGAAACGGCGCATCCATTTCAGCAGTCAAGAACGGTAAGTCGGTTGATACATCCATGGGTCTTACTCCCCTTGACGGACTTATCATGGGTACCAGATCCGGTAGCATCGATCCCGCAATCGTAACATTCCTTGCCGGCAAGCTTAACACAGATGCCGACGGTGTCCTTGAGATTCTTAACAAGAAGTCCGGTGTATACGGCCTTTCCAAAGTATCAAGCGACTTCAGAGATTTGGAAAAAGCATACAATGAAGGCAACGAGCTTGCTAAGATTACTCTTGAAACCTTCTCTTATCATGTTGCCAAATACATCGGCGCATACGCAGCAGCCATGAACGGCGTAGATGTTATTGCTTACACCGCAGGCGTAGGCGAGAACACATCCATCGTACGTGCCATGGTAGGTGAGTACCTTGAGTTCCTCGGCACCAACGTCAACCCTGAGAAAAACAAAATGCGCGGCGAGACTGTTGTTTTGTCCGATCCCGGCAGCAAGGTAGTAACCATGGTTGTTCCCACCAACGAAGAGCTTGCTATTTGCAGAGAAACCGTAAGACTTGTAAAATAGTCAATACAAAGGTTAAATATGTTATAATAAAGGGGATTCCGATGAGGAGTCCCCTTTAAAATGTTTAGGAGTTTATTATTTGATTAAAATCACACTTCCGGAAAACGTTAAGTTCATAATAGACAAGCTTGAGGCAGCAGGTTACGAAGCCTATGCCGTGGGCGGTTGCGTGCGCGACTCAATTCTGGGCAGAGAGCCCAATGACTGGGACATTACCACCTCAGCCAAGCCTCTTGAGACCAAAGCCCTGTTTAAGAAATCCTTTGATACAGGGATTAAACACGGCACCATATCCGTTCTTTTGGGGCGGGACATCTACGAAGTCACCACATTCCGTATTGACGGAGAATACGAAGACTCCAGACATCCCAAAGAAGTCACTTTTACGGCGGATTTAAAAGAAGACCTGTTAAGGCGCGACTTTACCATAAATGCTATGGCATACAATCCTTCCGTGGGACTGGTGGACTTATACGGCGGAGCCGATGACTTACAGAATCACGTTATCAGATGTGTCGGCAATCCTCACGACAGATTTTCCGAGGATGCCTTAAGAATCATGAGAGCGGTTCGATTTGCCGCGCAACTTAATTACGATATTGAAGAGAATACCGCCAATGCTATTAAGGAACTTGCAGGGACTCTTAAAAACATAAGTGCTGAACGCATTCAGACTGAACTTGTGAAGCTGGTTACAAGCGACCATCCCGAATTTTTGAAAAAAGCATGGGAGTTAGGCATTACCAAAGTTATTCTGCCCGAATTTGACCGTGCAATGGAGAGCGAGCAGAACAATCCCAACCATGCTTATTCTGTGGGTGAGCACACACTTAAAGTCATGCAGAATGTTCCGTCCGACAAGGTCATGAGACTGGCAGCCCTCTTTCATGATATGGGTAAGGTCGATACCAAGACTACGGACGAACAGGGAGTAGACCACTTCTACGGTCATCCTGAAGTCAGTGCCCGGATAGCGGCAGGCGTATTTAACAGACTCAAATTCGATAACGATACCAAAACGAAGGTCTGCAGACTGGTTGAGACTCACGACTGGTTTATCGGCGCGGTTCCCGCCCACATCAGAAGATACATAAATCGTATCGGTGAGGAATACTTCCCCATGATATTTGAGTTCAACAAAGCAGACGTTCTGGCTCAAAGTAATTTCAACAGGGAAGAAAAGCTCAAAGACCTTGATGTGTTAAAAGAAGCATATATCAAAGTCAAAGAAGCAGGTGACTGCGTTAACATCAAAGACCTTGCCGTAACAGGCAGCGACGTTATAAAGGCAGGCGTTCCCGCCGGACCCGAGGTAGGAAGAATACTTAAAGCGCTTCTTGAAGAGGTTCTGGATGATTCTTCCAGGAATACCAAAGAATATTTGCTGTCCCGAATCGACAGCCTCAAATAAGGGGAGAAACGTGAAAAAAAGAATAATCGCTTTATTCTTAAGTTTAATAATGTGTGCAGTTTTCTCGGGCTGCGAATGGCCATCGACAAAAACCGCTTCCGCATCCGATACCATGACATCAGCCGAAGCCCAGGCTGCTTTCGAGGCTCCCAGACCCGGCGAGTACGATTCTGCGGATACCTGCATAGTTACCACGGTCAGCAAGGTTAACGGTACGATTTCTTTTTACAATTACGAATTGCAGAAGTATTACACGCTGGTTTATGACTCCATTACCTCATATGCGGACAAATACGGTTCCGCAATATCCCTTGACCAGGTCAAAGAAGGCTATCTGGTGGACATTACTTTCTTAAAGAGCAAGAAGCTTCTTGTCTCTTTACGGGAATCCAAGGCATCACTGGTGATTGAAGACACTTCCGGCTTCTCCGTAGATTCCGGAGCCAAGGTTCTTAAGTACAGAAGTGAGTCCTATAAGCTTACGGAAGGCACCATTCTTATGGGTGGCAAGTCCAAAGAAACCGTAAGAGATATCAAGCCCGAAGACGTTCTTACCATAGTGGGGGAGGACAACGAAGTATATGCGATTACAGTCAAAAAAGGCCACGGCACCCTGACACTCAGAGGCGATGATGCCCTGGTGGGAGGTACTTTAACAGTCGGCAAAGACTTCAGCATTCACATCATAAAAGGCATGGAAGTTACCCTTCCGGAGGGTGAGCAGACCATTTCTTTTGTCAAAGGAAATACTGAAGTCACCAGAAAAGTTACGATTTCGAGAAACGAAAAAAGCGTTCTGGACGTAAGTGATATCGAGGTGGAAGTGGTTAAGACCGGTAAGGTTCTTTTTACCGTAACTCCCGATAATGCGGAAGTTTATGTGGATGGCGCACTGATAGACCATTCCAGACTTCATGAGTACACTTACGGCCTTCATAAGGTTGTGGTTTCGGCCAAAGGATACGAGACTCTTTCAAGATATTTTAAGGTGGCGGAGCCTCAGGCGACACTTCCCGTTACTCTTGAGCAAAAAGAAAGTGCCAAGGAGGAAAAAGAAGAGGACAAGACCGAAGGATTCTTTATCGTCATATCTTCACCTACGGGCGTGGAGGTTTCTTTTGACGGCAACTATATGGGCATTTCACCCATTTCCATCAAAAAGGTATCCGGCTCCCACGTTATTTCTCTTCACAAAAACGGTTACATCTCCAGATCCTACAATGTCAACATAGAGAATACGGCTGAAAATGTATATTACAGCTTTGAAAACATGGCTCCGGAGAAAGAAGAGAAAAAGGAAACCACCAAGACCGTAAGCGGAAACAATTCGGTTTCAGGTAATGTTTCGGGTAATTAGTAACAAAAAATAAGGGTGCGAATTAGTTAATAATTTTTCGTTAATTATTCAGAGATATTTTATAAAATTACCGCTGAAAAAATATCGCAAAAAAATTATAAAAAAGTCGTGAAAACCTTGAAAAATGGGCATTTTTCCTTGACAAAGATAACAAAAAACTATATAACTATTATAGACGTTTTCCCAAGGAGAGCGTAACTAAAAAGACTCATTATAAGAGGAGGAGTTCTCAATGAACAAGACAGAATTAGTTGATGCTATTGCTGCTTCCGCAGGATTAACCAAGAAGGATGCTGAGAAGGCTGTTAAGGCTTTCACAGAAGTAGTTGGTAAGGAATTAAAGAAGGGCGGAAAGGTTCAGTTAGTTGGCTTTGGTACTTTCGAAGTTACCAAGAGAGCAGCTAGAACCGGACGTAACCCTCAGACAGGTGCAGAAATGAAGATTAAGGCTTCTAAGGCTCCTAAGTTCAGCGCCGGCAAGGCTTTAAAGGATTTAGTTAACGGCAAATAATTCGTTAAGTAGATTCGGGGCTACTCTTTGAGTAGCCCCTTTTGTATTATTTTGATTAACGAGGATCTTATAATGAGATTGGACAAGTACTTAAAAGTATCAAGACTTATAAAAAGAAGAACGGTGGCCAATGAAGCCTGTGACAACGGCAGAGTGACCATTAACGGCAAGGTTGCCAAGGCTTCCACCGAAGTCAAAGTCGGCGACGTAATAGCTATTTCTTTTGGTAACAAAGAGGTAAAGGCCGAGGTTTTGGACATTCAGGAAACTGTCAAAAAAGAAACCGCGGGAGAATTATTCAAATATCTGTAGAGTTTTATCTTTTTTTCAAAGCTGCCGATACTATTGACGAATGGTTAATTATAGACTATTATAATTTATGTAAACGTAATTATGTAAACAAGGGGAACCGGTATGGCACGCAGAATGAAGATGCGTCGTCGCTCCGTTAACTTCAGCGGTATGATTCTCGTTACCATTGTAGTTGCCATGATTGTCCTGGTAGTGCTGTTTAAGAGCAGTGAGTTAAGGGACAAACTTGCAGCATACGAAAAGCGCGAGAGCTATCTTACCGAACAGATTGAAGAACAGAAGAGACGCAGTGAAGAAATAGAAGAATACAGAAAATATACTCAGACCAAGCAGTATGTGGAAGATATGGCCAAGTCCAGACTCGGTCTTGTTTACAAGGACGAGATTGTGCTTGAAGCCGACGAATAATTCAAGTTTATAACTCTTACAAAAATGTTACCTTCCGTTAATTTTAACGGAAGGTGTTTTATATTAGTAAGTAGTATGGCATATTAGCAACTTATGAAGACAGACGTATTTTTAACACAGGCAGACAAGTTCATTGAAGACAAGAACCTCATAACCAGGGGCGACGGCATCGTTATGGGTGTTTCGGGCGGAGCGGATTCTGTTGCGCTCCTTCTTTTACTGGACGCTCTGAAGCTTAAATACAATCTCTCTTTATATGTGGTGCATGTTCACCACGGGCTTCGTGCCGAGGCTGATGCCGAAGCGGAATATGTTCGAAGCCTTTGTGAGGAAAGAAACATTCCCTTCTTTCTTAAGAAAGCGGACATCAAGGCTCTTTCCAAGGAATTAAAAATCGGAACAGAGGACGCGGGCAGAAAGGTCAGATACGAAGCCTTTGACGAAGTCTTAAGACAGGTCGGGGCTCACAAGATTGCGGTTGCTCACAATTGCAATGACAGAGCCGAGACCATGCTGTTTAATCTTGCAAGAGGTACCGGTATAAAGGGACTGGTTTCCATTCCCGAGAAGCGTGACAATATTATCAGACCCCTTCTTTTTGCCACCAGGGCACAAATCGAAGAGTTTCTGGGCCGCGCGGGTATTAAGTACTGTACCGATGCGAGCAATCTTACCGATGACTACGCCCGTAACCGTATCCGCAACAATATCATTCCCGCTCTTGAGGAAGGTATTAATAGCGGCGCGGTTCTTCACATGTTTGAAACAGCCGAGCAGCTCTCCGGGCTCTATGCCTTTGCCGGGAAGTGCTGCGATGAGGCGTTCACGGAAACTGTAGTGAGTGAGAGTCCCACACAGATTTCTTTTGATAAAGAAAAGCTTTTAACAATGGATGAATACCTGCAGAGTATGCTTATTAAGCGGGCTATCGACAGGCTGGTGCCGGGTAACAGAGACATAACCCACACCCACCTGCAAGATGTGCAGGGACTTTTGTCCAAAGAAGGTACCAGGACGGTGAATCTGCCCTACGGAATAACGGCAGTTTCTTCATATACCGTTCTTTCCCTGACTACGGAAGACAGAGTTGCGGATGCATTTCCGACTGTTCGGATCGTTACCGATAACGTTCCGGTCAAGGTATCCGGTTACACTGTTGCCGCAGAGGTTTTCGATGCTTACGAAGGCTTAGATTACGGCAAAAATGAGTGTACGAAATACTTTGATTATGATAAGATAAAAGATGTTTTATTATTCAGAAAAAGAGAGACCGGCGACCTTATTTCCGTCACATCTTCGGGAGGCTCCAAAAAGCTTAAGGACTTTATGATAGATGTGAAGATTCCCGCAGACATAAGAGACAGCGTGCCGATTCTTGCAAGCGGCAATGACGTGCTATGGGTAGTGGGATATCGCATGAGCGAGTCTTACAAGGTTACAGACGAGACGAAGCGGATTTTAAAGGTTACCGTTTTGAAGGAGGATTAGAAGATATGTTGGATCATGAAGTAAAAGTTCTTTTGTCGGAAGAAGAAGTTGACAAGAGGATTCAGGAAATAGGTGAGCAGATTACCAAGGATTATGCGGGCAAAACCGTGCATCTTGTATGCGTTCTTAAGGGTGGCAGCTTCTTTATGTGTGAGCTTGCCAAGCGCATTAACTTAAATGTTTCCCTTGATTTCATGTCTGTATCAAGCTACGGCGGCGATACAAAGTCCAGCGGAGTCGTTAAGATTGTCAAAGACCTTGACGAGCCCCTTGTAGGCAAGGATGTTCTTGTGGTTGAAGATATTGTGGATTCCGGACGTACTTTAAGCTATCTTCTTGAGATGCTTAAGGACAGAAAGCCCGCAAGTCTTAAGCTTTGCACCCTTCTTGACAAGCCCGACCGTCGTGTTGTGGACGTTAATGTTGATTATACGGGATTCAAGATCCCTGACGTATTCGTAGTGGGCTACGGCCTTGACTACGATCAGGTATATAGAAATCTTCCTTACATCGGTGAGGTAGTTTTCAAGTAAAAAGAAAGTTTGAGGATTAGGATTTGAGAAAAAAGACACAGGGTTATCGGGCATACTTTGTTCTGATAATCGCACTTTTGGTCTTCGCGGCTATCTTTTCGTTTTTGCAGGCTCCCAGGAATTATTATACAAAGGAGCAGCTGCTTAAGGATATCTCCGACGGAGCGGTCAGTGAGGTTATCATCAACCCCAATGCCGAGAACAGAACAGGTATCGTTGAGACCAAATTTAAGAGCGGAACTTCCAAACAGCTTTTTCTTACCGATGTAATTGCTTTTGAGGAAGAGCTTGAGGCGACCGATGTTACAGTATACGTGGAAGATATTCCCAGAGAGAACTGGTTTTTGTCCTATGCGCTTCCTGTATTGGTAATTCTTATTATCGGAGTATTCCTGTTCATTATCATCACCTCCCAGAGCGGCGGCGGCCAGAATGCCAAGATGATGAACTTCGGTAAGTCCAGAGCCAGAATGTATGTGGGCGATGACAACCCCATCAAGCTTAAGGACGTAGCCGGACTCAAAGAGGAAAAAGAAGAACTTGATGAAATAGTAGAGTTCTTAAAGAACCCCGCCAAGTTTATTAAGGTAGGCGCAAGAATCCCCAAGGGCGTGCTTCTTGAGGGCCCTCCCGGAACCGGTAAGACCCTTCTTGCCAAGGCTATTGCAGGTGAGGCCAATGTTCCTTTCTTTAGCATTTCGGGTTCCGATTTTGTGGAAATGTTCGTAGGTGTAGGTGCTTCCCGAGTAAGAGACTTATTTGAAGAAGCCAAAAAGAACGCACCTTGTATGGTATTCATCGACGAAATCGACGCGGTAGCAAGACGACGCGGTACCGGTATGGGCGGCGGACATGATGAAAGAGAGCAGACCCTCAACCAGCTTCTGGTAGAGATGGACGGCTTCAAGGAGAATTCCGGCATCATCGTTTTGGCGGCCACCAACCGAGTTGATATACTCGACCCCGCCATTCTTCGTCCAGGCCGTTTCGACAGAAAGATTGCCGTTGACGTGCCCGATGTAGGCGGAAGAGAAGAAATCCTTCAGATTCATGCCAAGAACAAACCTCTCGGCGATGATGTAGACCTTAAGGATATCGCACGTACCACTGCAGGCTTTACCGGTGCAGATCTTGAGAACCTTCTCAATGAATCGGCTATTTCCGCAGCCAAAGCAGACAGAGTATTTATCACTCAGAAAGATATCAAAGATTCTTTTGTCAAAGTCGGAATCGGTGTTGAGAAGAAGAGCAAGATTATTTCTGACAAGGATAAGAAGATTACGGCATATCATGAAGCGGGACACGCAATTTTGTTCCATGAGCTTCCCGATATAGATTCAGTTTACATTATTTCAGTAATTCCTACAGGCCCCGGTGCGGCAGGTTATACGATGCCCATACCCGAAAGAGATGAGCTTCATCATACCAAGAAGCACATGGAGCAGGAGATTATGGCTTTACTGGGCGGAAGAATCGCCGAGAAACTTGTTTTTGACGATATTACCGCCGGAGCATCCAATGACATTAAGCGTGCTACCAAGATTGCCCGCCTGATGGTTACCAAATACGGTATGTCCGACAATATCGGTGTCATCTGCTACGAAGACAGCGATGAGGAAGAAGTATTTATTGGTCGCGACCTTGCACATGCCAAGAATCACTCCGAAGCCGTTGCAAGTGAAATCGACAGAGAAGTCAAGGCTATCATTGATAAATGCTACAAGGACGCAGAGCAGATTATTCGTGCGCATATGGATGTTTTGAAGGCTTGTGCGGAACTTTTGATTGAAAAAGAAAAAGTGAACAGAGAAGAATTCGAGGCTTTGTTTAATATAGTCAAATGATTATTGTGAAATATTCACAAAAAATACTGCTTGATTTTATATATTTTGTGAATGTCGAGCATTTGCAAAAAGGGGGACCTCTGATATTATACTACTTGTAACCCCCCAATACATTATATAGTTTTTTGCTATACCCCATAAGAAGAAATACCTTCTCTAAAACAGGCAGTAGACATCTACTGTCTGTTTTACTATGCAAAAATATTTATCTGCTGATATAATATACTTACAGGGATTAAAAGGGTTTCGGTTGAAGCGTAAAAATGTTAACTCCCGTGGAGTATGATATAACATCGGGGTTATGTTTATAAACGCATCAACAGATATTTGGGACAACAATAATGAACAATCAATTCAACGACAAAACAGAACATAATCTGTGGTATATAAATACAATGCGCCCCATATTCATAAAAAAGGCGCTTTATTCGGACACTACGGGCAACTACATTAATCCGCCCGAGCCTGTAGCCTTTGGTGAGGTAACGGTCTCTTTCAGAGCTGCACGCGAGAATGTTGACGAGGTTACTCTTGTGACACCCGACAATGTTTACCAAATGTCGGTTACAAGAAGCGATAAGTGGTTCGATTTCTTTTCCTGCACTTTTACCCTCTCGGACAAAGAAATTCCCTATTATTTCAAAGTAAAGGTCGGAAGGCTTAACTACATATACGACACTGCCGGTGTTTCCAGGGAGTCGGAGTCGAGAGCACCGTTCTTTATTGTGCCCGGATTCCATACACCGGACTGGGCCAAGGGCGCGGTTATGTACCAGATTTTCACCGAGCGCTTCTGTAACGGCGATCCTTCCAATGATGTTGAAACAGGCGAGTACTACTATGTAGGTGGCCCCGTTCAGAAGATAGAGGAATGGAGCAAGGTTCCTGCTGTAGACGGTACCAAGGAATTCTACGGCGGCGACCTTCAGGGCGTTATCAATAAACTTGATTACCTTAAGGATTTGGGTATAGACGCAATCTATTTCAATCCCCTGTTTGTTTCTCCGTCCAATCACAAATACGATATTCAGGACTACGAGCACATCGACCCTCACTTCGGTAAAATCGTTGTTGACGGCGGCGAGTGCCTCAAAGACGGCGACACAGACAACAAACATGCCACCAAATATCAGATACGAGTATCGGCCAAAGAAAACCTTGAGGCTTCCGATGCCCTATTCTGCGAATTGGTAAAGCAGGCTCACGAGCGCGGCATTAAGGTCATTCTCGACGGTGTATTCAACCACTGCGGTTCCTTTAACAAGTGGCTTGACAGAGAACGTATTTACGAAGACAGAGAAGGCTATGCCAAGGGTGCTTATGTATCCGAGGACAGCCCTTACAGAGACTACTTTGATTTCAGAAACAAGGAAGGCTGGCCTTACAACGGCAGTTACGACGGATGGTGGGGCTACGATACCCTTCCCAAGCTCAACTACGAAGCCAGCCAAAGCCTGTATGATAAGATAATTGAAATAGCGGCAAAATGGGTTTCCGAGCCCTTCAATGCAGACGGCTGGCGTTTGGATGTTGCCGCCGACCTCGGTCACTCCCCGGATTTCAACCACGAATTCTTCAGGCGCTTCAGAAGTGCCGTAAAGGGAGCCAATCCCGAAGCCCTTATTCTTGCAGAGCATTACGGTGACCCCAAGAGCTGGCTAAACGGCAAAGAATGGGACTCCGTCATGAACTATGATGCATTTATGGAACCCTTAACCTGGTTCCTTACAGGCATGCAGAAACACAGCGACGAGTTCAGACCGGACTTGCTGGGCAATTCAGGTGCTTTCTTTGACACCATGCTTTATGCGGGCAATAAATTCTTTGCACCGTCAAAATTTGTGGCCATGAACCAGCTTTCCAACCACGACCATTCAAGATTTCTTACCAGAACTACAGGTAAGGTGGGTCGTATAGGAACCCTCGGTGCAGAAGCGGCAGGTGAAGGAGCCGACAAGGCAGTCATGCGTCTTGCGGTTATCATGCAGATGACCTGGATAGGCGCGCCTACCATCTATTACGGCGATGAGGCCGGACTGGTAGGATTTACGGACCCCGACAACAGACGTACATATCCCTGGGGCAATGAAGACCTTCAGCTCATCGGCTTCCACAGGGAAATGATACGCATTCACAAAGAAAATAACGAATTAAAGAGAGGCTCCCTTGTTAAGCTTCTTTCCGAGAACTATGCTCTGGCTTATGCTCGCTTTACCTGTGATTCAAGCGTAGTTGTAGTTATCAACAGAGATAACGTCGAAAGAACGTTTACGGTACCCGTATGGCAGGCAGCCCCCATTCTTTCGGGCAAAATGGAGCAGGTCATTCTTTCTACGAGAGAAGGATATTCGATAGACAGACGACTTCACGAACTGGACGGAGGCAGTCTTGTGATAACGCTTCCTCCCGTATCCGGAGTGGTGCTTCGTACCGAGAGATAGTTAATTCGGTAATTGGGTTATTTATGGAGATTTACAAATGATTTACCAGATTCATAACGGCGCGGTCATGTATGGTGGCGACACCATACTTTCCGGCGTCAATTTTGAGATAAAGAACAACAAAGAAAAAATAGCGGTAGTAGGCCGAAACGGCTGTGGCAAGACCACTTTGTTAAAGCTCATTACAGGCGAAGTGGACCTTGTAAAAAGAGACTCCGACGAGGACATTTACATTGCCAAGACAGGCAATCCCCAGATCGGATATCTTAAGCAGATGGCTTTTTCGGATGATACCGTAAGCCTTGAGACGGAAGTCAAAAAAGTATTCGAGCCTATACGTGCCATGCAGCGCACCATGGATGATATGGTGGCGCGTATGCAGACCGACCACTCAGAGAAACTTTTGGAGCAATATACCCGCCTGCAGGAACAGTTCAATTACATAGGCGGCTATTATTATGAAAAAGAATACGAGATGGTCCTTAAAAAGTTTGGCTTTACCGATGAAGACAAAAAGAAGCCCCTTTCGGACTTCTCGGGAGGACAGCGCACTAAAATAGCCTTCGTAAAGCTTCTTTTGGAGAAGCCCGACATCCTTCTTCTCGACGAGCCCACCAACCACCTCGATATCGAGACCGTAGAGTGGCTTGAGGGATATTTAAGAGACTACCCCCGTGCCATTGTGCTGGTGTCCCACGACCGAATGTTTCTTGATAATATCGTGGAAACGGTTTATGAAATTGAATACGGCAAGATTACCCGTTACAGCGGTAACTACACTAAATTCGTAGAGCTCAAAAAAGAAGCCTACGAGAAGCAAAAGAAAGACTACGAAGCTCAGCAGAAAGAAATCAAACGCTTACGCGACTGGGTTGAACAGTGGAAGAACACTCCCACCAAGGTTGCGGCAGCCCGCTCCAAGCTCAAGGCAATCGAGCACATGGAAATAGTGGAGGCTCCCGACAGATACGACACCAAGTCCTTTAACGCTTCTTTTGTTCCCTTAAGAGAGACCGGCAAAGATGTCCTCTACATCAAGGATTTGGGTATCGGTTACGACAGACTTTTGGAGACCGTCTCCCTTGACATGAAGAAGGGCGAAAAAATCGGTATTATCGGCGGCAACGGAATCGGCAAGTCCACGTTCCTAAAGACTCTCGTGGGAACTGTGGAGCCTTTGTCAGGCGAATTCAAGTACGGTGTCAACGTCGATGTGGGATACTTTGACCAGCAGATGGCTCAGTACACCTCAGACAAGACCGTAATAGACGATTACTGGGATATGTTCCCCAACCTCACCGAGACGGAAGTAAGAAGCGACTTAGGCGCCTTTCTTTTGCGCGGCGATGACGTATTCAAGACCGTCAATATGCTTTCGGGAGGAGAGAGAGTCAGACTGGCCCTTTGTAAGATTTTTAAGACCGGCCCCAACTTTCTAATCCTCGACGAGCCCACCAACCACATGGACATCGTGGGCAAAGAAACCCTTGAGAGCATGCTTAAGGATTTTAAAGGCTCGGTTATCTTCGTATCCCACGACAGATACTTTGTCAAAAAGGTTGCCACAAGGCTCCTTGAGTTTACCGCAGACGGAGTTAAGACTTACAACTTCGGCTACGAAGAATATGAGGAGAAAAAGTCGGGTAAGACACCCGTGACTCCCGCTATAGCCCCCAAGGTAGAAGAGCGCAAAGAAGAGCAAAAACCCGCCTCGGGTTCCTACTACAACCCCGGCAAAGAACGCTCCAAACTTCAGAAAAAAATGGAGAAACTCGAAGAGCAGATAGCTGCTGTTGAGGACGAAATAGCGTCCAAGAAGGATGAACTCTTAAATCCCGAATACGCTTCAGCCTATTCCAAGCTCAGCGAGATTCAGGCATCCATAGACGCAAAAGAAGAAGAGCTTCTAAACCTCATGACCGAATGGGGAGATTTGGACAAAGCTCTTTCCGAAATTGAATAAACAATTTGACAAACAAATATGGGTATTGTAGAATATGGCTTGTTGTTAGTAACAAGCCATTTTTTACGCGGGTGTAGTTCAATGGTAGAACACCAGCCTTCCAAGCTGGATACGTGG
>CAMNCH010000024.1 GCA_946534145.1 uncultured Lachnospiraceae bacterium | reverse complement strand
ATTAACGTTAGCGCATTGGAAGTATTCGAAAACGGCGCAACCGTTGACGTAGAAGCTTTAATCGCTCAGGGTATCGTTAAGAACCCCGAAGACGGTGTCAAGATTCTTGGCAACGGAGAACTTACCAAGAAGCTCAATGTTAAAGTTTCTGCTTACAGCGAATCTGCTAAAGAAATTATTGAGAAACTTGGTGGAACCGCAGAGGTGATCTAATGTTTAATAAACTTAGAGACGCATTAAAAATCAAAGAAATCAGAGTAAAGTTACTCTTCACGCTTTTAATGATTATCATCGTCCGAATCGGCTGTCAGATGCCGGTTCCGGGCGTTGACCCCAATTACTTCAGAGACTGGTTCAACAAGCAGACCAGTGATGCGTTCAACTTCCTCGATGCATTCACAGGCGGTTCGTTCTTAAACATGTCACTTTTGGCATTGAACATTACCCCTTACATCACATCTTCAATTATCATGCAGCTTCTTACAATTGCGATTCCCGCACTTGAAGAAATGCAAAAAGAAGGTGGCGAGGGCAGAAAGAAAATCGCATCCATTACCCGTTACGTAACCGTAGCACTTGCTCTTATCGAGTCTACAGCAATGACCATTTCCTTCGGTCAGGGCGGACTTCTCCGTCAGTACAACGCATTGAACGTTATTACCGTTATCATTGCGCTTACCGCAGGCAGTGCATTCGTAATGTGGATCGGTGAAAGAATCACCGAAAAAGGTATCGGAAACGGTATCTCCATCATCCTTCTTGTAAACATCATTGCAAGAATACCTCAGGATTTGCAGGGACTCATTGCTAACTTCGTAACAGGCAAGCCCATTGCAACACAGGTATTGGCAGTAGTTATTATCCTTGCTGTTTTGGTATTGATGGTAATGCTTGTAGTTTTGCTTAACGCAGGACTCAGAAAGATCCCTGTTCAGTACGCTCGTCGTTCCCAGGGTTCCAAAATCGGAGGCGGCACAGCCACCAACATTCCGATTCGTATTAATACCGCAGGTGTTATTCCCATCATCTTCGCAACATCCTTGATGCAGACACCGGGTATCATCTCTTCCTTTGCGGGATATGAAGGAACAGGCCCTTGGAGAGTCGTTCTTAACTTACTTAGTTCAAGAGCATGGTTCAACAAATCACAGCCTGTTTACACATTGGGTATTTTGATTTACATTGTACTTGTTGTAGTATTTGCTTACTTCTACACCTCGATTACCTTTAATCCTGTAGAACTTGCAGATAACTTAAAGAAGTCAAACGGCTTTATCCCCGGCATTCGCCCCGGTAAGCCTACCAGTGATTACATTACAAACATCTTAAATGCAATCATCTTTATCGGAGCCATCGGTCTTACGATTGTAGGTATACTTCCTTATATCTTCTACGGAGTATTCCACGCAGAAGTAACCTTCCTTGGCACCAGCCTTATCATCGTAGTAAGCGTTATCATTGAAACACTTACTCAGATCGAAAGCATGATGCTTGTAAGAAATTACAAAGGATTCTTAAATCAGTAAAGTGCACATATAATTCGGAGTGGGATTATTCCCGCTCCGATGTTGTGCGTTAATAAGTTTGGGGCTTTTTGCCCTTTGCAATGTTTTTCTTTTTCCGACTGAAGAATAGTGTAAATGGTAAAAAACTTAGGAGGTTATAGGTAATGAAGATTATTATGTTAGGCGCTCCCGGCGCAGGTAAAGGTACACAGGCCAAGATGATCAGTGAGAAGTATGGACTTCCTCACGTTTCCACAGGAGACATCTTCCGTGCCAATATCAAAAACGGTACCGAACTTGGCAAAGAAGCCAAAAAATACATGGATCAGGGACAGCTTGTTCCCGATGAACTTACTGTAAAGATTCTGCTTGACAGAGTGGCTCAGCCCGACTGCAAGAACGGCTATGTTCTTGACGGCTTCCCTCGTACCATTCCCCAGGCGGAAGTACTTGACAAAGCTCTTACAGAGCTTGGTGACAAGGTTGATTTCGCAATCAACGTAGACGTTCCCGATGAGAACATCATCAATCGTATGTCAGGCCGTCGCGCATGCGTTACCTGCGGCGCTACATACCACGTTGTATATGCTCCCACCAAGGTTGAAGGTGTATGCGACAAGTGCGGCAGCAACCTTATCTTAAGAGATGACGATAAGCCCGAGACAGTTAAAGCCCGTCTTGAGGTATATCATAAGCAGACACAGCCTTTAATCGAATACTATGACAAAAAAGGCGTTCTGAAAGAAGTTGACGGAACGGTGGATATGCATGAAGTCTTTAATTCAATTGTTTCCATTCTTTCGTAAAAAAGGAGGAAAAATGTCAGTAACAATTAAGTCGCAAAGAGAAATCGAGTTAATGAGAGAATCCTGCAGAATTCTCGGAGAGGTTTACGAGCAGCTTGTACAGTTTGTAAAGCCCGGTATTTCCACCAAGGAAATAGACATCGAAGGAGAGCGCTTAATACGCAGTTACGGATGTGTACCGAACTTTCTTAATTATGAAGGTTATCCCGCTTCAATTTGTGTATCTGTCAATGACGAAGTGGTACACGGTATTCCCAAGAAGAACCACATTATCAAAGAAGGCGACATCGTAAGTCTTGATGCAGGTCTTATTTATAAAGGATATCATTCGGATGCGGCCCGTACCGTGGGAGTTGGCAAGATTTCTCCCGAGGCACAGAAGCTTATCGACGTAACACGTCAGGCTTTCTTTGAAGGCATCAAGTTTGCCAAGGCCGGCAATCACTTATATGATATTTCCAATGCCATCGACGATTATGTAACACCTTTTGGTTACGGAATCGTAAGAGACCTTGTGGGACACGGAATCGGCACCAGCCTTCACGAAGAGCCCCAGATTCCCAATTTCAGGCAGAAGAGAAAAGGAATCCTTCTTGAGCCCGGTATGACACTTGCAATCGAACCCATGATTAACATGGGCACATGGGAAGTATGCTGGGACGATGATGACTGGACGGTTGTAACCGCTGACGGATCCCTTTCGGCACATTATGAGAACACCATTCTTATTACCGAAGGCGAACCCGAAATACTGACACTTGGCAAATTAGGTTAATCAGGTTTGCCGAAACAAAGATTAAAACTTATTTATTCACTATACGGAGGAATTGAATGTCTAAACAGGATGTAATTGAAATCGAAGGAACTGTAGTTGAAAAACTTCCCAATACCATGTTTCAGGTAGAACTTGAAAACGGTCATAAGGTTCTTGCTCACATTAGCGGCAAGCTTCGCCAGAACTTCATCAGAATCCTTCCCGGCGACAAGGTAACACTTGAGCTTTCACCCTACGATCTTTCCAAGGGTCGTATCATCTGGAGAGACAAATAAATCTGTCAAAATAAATATTTTTAAGGTATTGCATTCGTGAAAACGTTGTGATAAAATGATACTCGGTCTTTTTTGGGCGAGTGGCTTTATTTTGCCCGAAAACAGTCGGAAGAACTGAAAGGAGGACATCATGAAAGTAAGATCTTCTGTTAAACCAATTTGCGAAAAATGCAAAGTTATCAAGCGTAAGGGAAAAATCAGAATTATCTGTGAAAACCCTAAGCACAAGCAGGTACAGGGTTAATCCGCAAGGATTTGAAGTATATACGTAGACAATGCCTACGATAAATACTTTTGAAACCGCAAGAGCTCGATAATAACGGAGAGTTCGTACTTGTGGAAAAATCGGGAGCCGTCCCGATCGGGTGATTAATCACCCCATTCAATTAGTTTTAGCGCAATAGTGCGCACACAAGCGTCATAAGACGCAGAGATTTTGGAGGAATTAAAAAATGGCTCGTATCGCAGGTATTGATTTACCCAGAGAAAAACGTGTCGAAATCGGTTTGACCTACATCTACGGTATCGGTAGAGCTTCTTCAAACAAGATTTTGGCAGACGCTAAGGTTAATCCCGACACACGTGTAAGAGATTTGACCGATGATGAAGTTAAGAGAATCAGTGAAGTAATTGAAGAGCACTACGTAGTAGAAGGTGACCTTCGTCGTGAAGTTGCTTTCAACATCAAGACTCTTCAGGAAATCGGATGCTACAGAGGTATCCGTCATCGTAAGGGACTTCCCGTTCGTGGTCAGAAGACTAAGACCAACGCTCGTACCCGTAAAGGTCCCAAGCGTACAGTTGCTAATAAGAAGAAGTAATTAACAGTAAATGATTTGGAGAAAGTAGGTTAGTTTAAAATGGCAAAAGTTGCAAAGAAAGTAACAAAGAAACGTGTCAGAAAAAACGTTGAACGCGGACAGGCACATATTCAGGCATCCTTTAACAACACTATCGTTACATTAACAGATGCCGAAGGTAATGCTTTATCATGGGCAAGTGCCGGTGGTCTTGGATTCAGAGGTTCAAAGAAATCTACTCCCTATGCTGCACAGACAGCCGCTGAAACAGCTACAAAGGCTGCTTTATTACACGGCTTAAAGTATGTTGACGTATTCGTAAAGGGTCCCGGCTCAGGCCGTGAGGCTGCAATTCGTGCACTTGCTGCTGCAGGTTTGGAAGTTGTTTCTATTAAGGACGTAACTCCTGTACCTCACAACGGATGCAGACCCCCCAAGCGTCGTCGTGTGTAGTTCATTTTACTGATACACATATAGTTTTTTATCGTTGGAAGAAGACGGCATAAGCCGCTGTAAACAATAATTTTGAAAGGAAATTAAAACAATGGCAATTAACAGAACTCCTGTGTTAAAAAGATGCAGATCATTAGACCTTGATCCTACATTCTTAGGATATGACAAGAAGTCCAACAGAACCAGCGCTCGCGCAGGTAAGAAGATGTCCGAATACGGACTTCAGCTTCGTGAGAAGCAGAAAGCTAAATTCATCTACGGCGTACTTGAGAAGCCTTTCCGTAACTACTATGAGAAGGCTGACCGCATGAAAGGTATGACCGGTGAGAACCTTATGACCATGCTTGAGTCCAGACTTGATAACGTTATCTTCCGTATGGGCTTTGCACGTACACGTAAGGAAGCAAGACAGGTTGTTGACCACAAGCACGTTCTTGTAAACGGCAAGGTAATCAACATTCCTTCTTACCTTATCAAAGCAGGCGACGTTATTTCTTTAAGCGACAAGGCTAAAGAATTACAGCGTTACAAAGACGTTCTTGAAGTAACCGGCGCAAGACTTGTTCCCGAATGGCTTGATGTTGATCAGGACGCTTTAAAGGGCACAGTTAAGAATCTTCCCAGCAGAGAGATGATTGACGTACCTGTTAACGAAATGCTTATTGTCGAGTTATACTCCAAATAATGTAATTTCACTTAAACCAAAAGGAGGGTATTTACTGTGTTTGAATTTGAAAGACCCAATGTGGAAGTTGTTGAAGTGTCCGAAGATAAGAAGTATGGCAAGTTTGTTGCCGAGCCTCTTGAGAGAGGTTACGGTATTACCCTTGGCAATTCTTTAAGAAGAATCATGCTTTCTTCTTTACCCGGAGCTGCAGTAAGCCAGATTAAAATTGAAGGCGTACTTCACGAGTTTTCATCTATTCCCGGCGTTAAAGAAGACGTTACCGAAATTATCTTAAACATCAAGAAACTGGCTATTAAGAATACAAGCGATTCTTTTGAGCCCAAGACCGCTTACATCGATTTTACCGGTGAAGGCGTAATCAGAGCTTCCGACATTCAGGCTGATTCTGACATTGAAATTTTAAATCCCGATCTTGTAATCGCTACTCTTTGCGGCGGCAAGGATGCTAAGTTCTACATGGAACTCACCATCACCAAGGGCCGTGGCTACGTAGGCGCTGACAAGAATAAAAACGATGATCTTCCCATCGGTGTTATTGCAATCGATTCCATCTACACTCCCGTTGAGAGAGTTAACATGTCCGTTGCAAATACCCGTGTTGGTCAGGTAACTGACTTTGATAAGCTTACACTTGACGTTTACACAAACGGCACCCTTGCTCCCGAAGAGGCTGTCAGCCTTGCAGCAAAGGTATTAAGTGAGCACTTAAGCCTCTTCATCGATCTTTCCGAGGCAGGTCAGAAGACTGACGTTATCACCAGCAAAGAAGATTCTTCCAAGGGCAAGGCTGTCGATGACATGAGCATCGATGAGCTCGAGCTTTCCGTTCGTTCTTACAACTGCTTGAAGAGAGCAGGTATCAACACCGTAGGAGAGCTTGTTAACAAGACACCCGAAGATATGATGAAGGTTAGAAACCTTGGTCGTAAGTCTTTGGACGAAGTATTGCTTAAGCTTAAGGAGTTAGGTCTCCAGCTTAACAACGCAGACGATATCTAAAGTATATTATGCGGTAAGACCGTAAGAGCACGCATGACAGTTGATTGTGCGGTAAGACCGTAAGAGCACGCATGAAAGGAATTAAAAATGGCAAAGTACAGAAAGTTAAGCAGAACATCTGCACAGAGAAAGGCTTTATTAAGAGGCCAGGTTACTTCTTTGGTTGCTAACGGCAAGATCGTTACCACCGAAGCTAAGGCTAAAGAAGTTCAGAAGATTGTTGAAGGTTTAATTGCACTTGCAGTTAAAGAAAAAGACAATTTCGAAACAGTTAAAGTAAACGCAAAGGTTGCCAAGAAGGACAAAGACGGCAAGCGCGTCAAGGAAGTAGTAGACGGCAAGAAAGTTACCGTATACGAAACCGTTGAAAAAGAAATCAAGAAGGATTCTCCTTCAAGACTTCACGCACGTCGTCAGATGCTTAAGGTTCTCTACACCGACGAGACCAACAAGCTCTTCGATGAAATCGCTCCCAAGTACGTTAACCGTAACGGCGGTTACACCCGTATCGTAAAGATCGGCCAGCGTAAGGGCGATGCAGCTATGGAAGTACTTCTTGAGTTAGTTTAATTCAAAATTAAAAGACCGACGCTTCAAGCGCCGGTCTTTTTGTATTCAATAATAAAACATCATGGTGACGAACCGCTCACACTGTAAGCAATATCCGGATTCTTGTCCGCATACTGGCTCAGGGTTTCGTGGCCGCCTATTACATGTACGATAATCACACAAATAATGATTATCAGTATTATTTTAAGCAAAGGCTGTATTATATTTTTCTGATAAGGCTTTAAGACCTTTCTGATACGTTCATACAGTTCTTTTATCTTGAGTTTCATCACTTTTCCTTGTATAATCAATTAGATTGAACAGTTAGTATAAAAGAGGGTTAAACTTAACCTCTCTCTCCATAATACAATAATTGCAGGTAATAAAAAAGTGGCAATAATCAAAACCGACAATCTCACATTTGAATATATCAGGCGCGATGAAGAAGGCAATGTGGAAGGAATCACCACCGCTGTGGATAATGTTTCTTTTGAAATAAAGCGCGGTGAATTTGTGGCCATCCTCGGTCACAACGGTTCCGGTAAGTCCACCCTTGCCAAACACTTGAATGCCATTCTTTTTCCTACCGAAGGAACAGTTTTCGTAGACGGCAAAGACACAAGCGAAGATGCCAATCTCTGGGACGTTCGCGAAACCGTGGGAATGGTGTTCCAAAACCCTGACAATCAGATTATAGGTCAGGTGGTGGAAGAAGACGTAGGCTTCGGCCCCGAGAACCTCGGAGTTCCCACGGCAGAAATATGGGAGCGCATGGAAGAAAGCCTTAAGGCCGTAGGCATGTACGAGTTTCGCAAGAAATCGCCCAACCGCTTATCCGGCGGACAAAAGCAGCGAGTGTCCATAGCAGGCGTTCTTGCCATGCATCCGCAGTGCATCGTCCTTGACGAGCCCACTGCCATGCTTGACCCCATAGGCCGCAAGGAAGTTATCAGGGCAGTCCGCGCCCTTAACGACGTTGAGAAGATAACAGCCATTCTTATTACCCACTACATGGACGAAATAGTCCACGCCGACAAAGTCATAGTCATGGACAAGGGTAAAATAGCCATGGCAGGCACTCCGAGAGAGATTTTTTCCCAGGTGGACAAGCTTAAGTCCCTAAGCCTTGACGTACCCCAGGTTACCATGTGTGCCCACAAGCTGCGCGAGGCAGGCTTAAACATCCCCGAAGGCATATTAACCAACGATGAATTCGTAAAGGCTTTACAGCAATGTCAATAATAGTCAATCACTTAACATATCGCTACAATCCCGGTACGGCCATGGAGTCTACCGCCCTTGACGATATCAATCTTAAAATTGAAGACGGCGAATTTATAGGCCTCATAGGCCACACAGGCTCCGGCAAGTCCACTTTGGTCCAACAGCTTAACGGAATCCTTAAACCCACCTCAGGCGGCGTTTACGTGGACGGAGCGGACATAGGTGACGACGGATACGACCTTAAGAAACTGCGCGGCGAGGTCGGCCTTGTTTTTCAGTATCCCGAGCACCAGCTTTTTGAAACCGACGTTTTTAAAGACGTCTGCTTTGGCCCCAAGAACTTAGGCCTCACGCAAAAAGAAACCGAACTGCGGGCCTACGAAGCCCTCAAGCAGGTAGGAATCGCAGACGAATACTTTTACCAGTCCCCCTTCGATCTGTCGGGCGGACAGAAGCGCAGAGTAGCTATAGCCGGCGTACTTGCCATGAAGCCCAAGGTTCTTATTCTTGACGAGCCCACAGCGGGTCTCGACCCCAAGGGCCGCGACGAGCTTCTTGACAAGCTCACTTCCATAAGACAGGACACCGGCTGCACCATCATCCTTGTTTCTCACAGCATGGAGGATGTGGCCCGCTACGCAGACAGAATCGTGGTAATGCACAAGGGCAGGATTGCTTTTGACGACACTCCCATGGAAGTTTTCAAGCACCGCGACGAGTTAAAAGAAATGGGCCTCGGAGTTCCGGGTATCACCGAGACCATGTACAAGCTTAAAGATGCAGGCTTCCCCGTTTCCACCGACATCATCACCGTGGACACGGCAGTCACAGAAATAATGAAAGTCCTGGGCAGATAACCGGGACACCTTTACAGAGGTAACAATGTTAAGAGACATTACACTGGGTCAGTATTACCCCGCCGAATCGGTAATACACAGACTTGACCCTCGAGTTAAATTACTGGGAACACTTATATTTTTAACTTCCCTGTTTATCACCAAATCCTTCTACGGATACATACCCGCGCTTTTATTCCTGATTTTTATTATAAAAGCCTCAAAGGTCCCTTTTTCCTTTATGGTAAGAGGTATGAAAGCCATCGCTTTCCTCCTTGTTTTTTCCGTAGTGTTAAACCTTTTTTTGACCCAGGGTGACGTGGTATTCACGTGGTGGAAGTTAAAGATTACGAAACAGGGTATTCAGACCGCAGGCTTCATGGCCATAAGGCTTACATTCCTGATAATAGGTTCCTCGGTCATGACCCTTACCACCACACCCAATAACTTAACCGATGGCCTTGAAAAGGGCCTCGGATTCTTAAAAATAATACATGTCCCCGTCCACGAGATATCCATGATGATGTCCATAGCCCTTCGCTTTATCCCCATCCTCATGGAAGAGACGGACAAAATAATGAAGGCCCAGATGGCCAGGGGTGCCGACTTTGACAGCGGCAACATGTTCAAGCGTGTTAAGGCGCTTGTGCCCCTTCTTGTCCCCCTCTTCGTATCGGCCTTCAGACGAGCCAACGACCTTGCAATGGCCATGGAAGCCCGCTGCTACAGAGGCGGAGAAGGTCGTACAAAGATGAAACCCCTTAAATACCACAGACGGGATGCAATCGGCTATCTCATCCTTGCCCTGTATTTAGGCGTAATTATAGCCCTTCGCATTCTTTTAAAATAATGACGGATTGAATATGAAACGAGTTCTTATGTGCGTAGCCTACGACGGCACGGCCTACAGCGGCTGGCAGGTTCAGGACAATGCGCCCACCATCGAAGGAGAACTTAATAAAGCACTTACGGATCTTACGGGCATCCCCACCGAGGTTATGGGCGCCAGTCGTACCGACGCGGGAGTCCACAGCCTGTCCAGCATGTGCGTCTTTGATACCGACATGAAGATGCCGGCGGACAAATATTCTTTTGCTTTAAACACCCGTCTTCCCGAAGACATCAGAGTCGTATGGTCCCGCGAGGCAGCCCCGGACTTTCATCCCCGCCACTGCAACACGGAGAAGACCTACGAGTATCACATATACAACGCTGAGTTTATGCCCCCTACGAAGCGGCTCTACGCCTTCCACGAGCGCCGTCCCCTGGACATCGCCCTTATGAATAAAGGCGCCGCATACCTCATAGGCGAGCACGATTTTAAGAGCTTTTGCAGCATCAACACCACCGCCGAGACCACCGTCCGCACCATTACCGGCATACAAGTGGCCAAAGAAGGCGATGAGGTCATAATAAGCGTTACAGGCACCGGGTTTCTTTACAATCAGGTGCGCATCATCGCAGGCACCCTCATGTGGGTGGGCCTCGGTATCAGACAGCCCGAGGAAGTTAAGACCATGCTTGAAGCCTGCAACAGAGAGGCCGCCGGACCCACAGCTCCGGCACACGGACTTATTCTTAAGAATTTCTCTTTTTTGGCATAGAAATATGCCTTATCTGAAATGCCCGGAAACGCGCAGTTGACAGATTTTATAAACTGCGCGTGTTGACACTGATTTTCCCGAAATCTATAATAATTACAAGGGAGATAGCCCTATATTTTCGAAGAAATGCTTTTGCAAATGATTGCAAACTTCTCTTTTTTTCGATTAAAAATGTGGTGTTCGGGGGAAACGGGTTATGCTTAAGGTGGCGATAGTAGATGATTTGAAAGAGGCATTATCTTCGCTGAAGGATATCGTCAGAGAGACTTTGGCGCCACTCTCCGATTCATATAAAATCGATACATTTATGTCAGGAGAAGAATTGCTTTCGCAAAAAGAAAGCTATGATATTTTGTTCTTAGACATCGAAATGCCCGGAATGGACGGTATTAAGACCGGAGAAGCGGTATTAAATCGTTATCCCGATACAATAGTGATTATGGCTACGGCGGCTACTCACAGATTCAAGGAAGCCTTTTTTATACGGGCATTCAGATTCATCACCAAGCCCTTCGTGAAGGATGAAATAGACGAAGCGCTTCATTCTGCTATACGTTTAGTCAATACCAACGAGAGTATTGAACTGTTTTATCAACGTATCCCATACAAAATCAGTTACAAACAAATCCAGTATATTAAATCCTACAACGGCTATTGCGAGTTTTGCATAGGCGATAAGATGTTCCGAAAAGAAATAACGCTTCAGGAAGTTGAAGATACTTTCCCCGGTGTTTTTTTCGCAAGAATTCACAGGCAGTATGTCGTGAATCTTATGTGGATAACAAAATACGTTAACGGTGAAGTTTATTTTAATAACGAAAAAATAAAAGTATCGGTAAGACGACTCAAAGAATTTGAAGCAAAATATGTTTCTTACGATATCAAATATAAGAGGAAATGATTATGACTTTTTTTGTCTGGTTATTGGTATACGGTGTAGAATGTGTTTTGTACTATCTGGTATATTACTGCCTATACGGCGAGCGGCTCGGCAAGATTTATGTTCCGGTTACAGGCGGAACGGTTTTACTGCTGGGACTGCTTTTTGTGGATACGTTGTCGGAAGCCTTTATTCCGGTAATGATACATGTATTTCCCATTCTGGTAACGCTTATAGTACAGCAGCGCAGGCCGGTTGAGCGGATGAAACGCACTTTTATAACTTTTTTTGTTATAAACTGTCTGTCCGAACTTTTTATTACCATAGCGGAGTGGACTTCACTGGATGCCATCAGCAGGGATAAACGGGCACTCTATGAACTGATTATCTATGCGACGGTATTTCTTCTTGTTCTGGTATACTATTTCTTTTTCTTTAAACATTTCCATGCGGACAAAGAAAGAGAAAGAAGAAGAGGCGACAGTATCTTTTACCTTGTTATCTTTATGGCTGTGGTAATGCTTTTTACGGTATCGGGACTAAGCTGGGCCAGAAGGCATATTGAGAACGAAAGCTTTAAAACGATTTCATACATATTGTGTGTTTTTTCTTATTTGGGAATCTGTATGCTGGGACTGTTCACCATCTACCTGGACAGGACCAACAAGAGGCTTAACGATCTTATCGAAAACGAAAAGATGATTAAGTCCATGCAGACCAAGTACTATGAGACTCTTCTTGAGCGTGAGGAAGATACCAGAAAATTCAGGCACGATATAGGCAACCATATGATTTGCTTAAAAGAGTTAATGAGCAAGGGCGACATTGAGGGTGTCAGGACATACCTGGGGGCTATGGAGACCAAGATAGAGAAGATGTGCCTTCGCTGCTATGAGACCGGCAATGAGATAGTTGATATTCTTGTCAATCACTATGTCAACATCCTTCCCAACGGAGTTAAGGTTAATGTAAGAGGCACTATTCGCACCAATATGGATCCCCTTAAGCTTTGCACCATTCTTTCCAACCTGTTGGAGAATGCAGTGGAAGAATTAAATCGCTGCAACGGAGAGAGAGAACTGTCGGTTTCTTTCTCCCAGGGCACAGAGTTTATATCTATTGAAATTTGCAATTCTCTTTCAAAAGAAGCCCGTAAGCGTAAAGAAGAAAACCTTATCGTTACATCAAAAGCAGATAAAAAGAACCACGGCCTTGGATTAAAGAATGTAAAGCGTACCCTGGAAGAAATAGGAGGCAGCGTGGATATAAAGAAAACAGACAATATCTTCATGGTTAAGGCCTGTTTTCGAGGATAAAAGAATATATATTGCATATCAAAAGACGCTTGTTCGGAACTTACCGACAGCGTCTTTTTTGTATGGTGACGAGCCGGGCAACCTCGGTGTCTGGCAGGGAAAAAAGGGGTGTCAAGGGGCCTTTTTTGCACATAAGCCACTTTAACTGAACGTTAAAGGAGTTATCCTTTCTATTCCCCCAAAAGTCTGTTATTGTCAAAACATAAAGAAACGGGTTACAAAAAAGAAGGTAAAATTCGGAGGGATGAGCAATGTTTGATGACATTTGGAACTGGTTATTCGGTTAATTGATTCAAAGCAAAAAAACTTGGAGGAAGCAAATGGATTTAGAAAGAATTAAAGCCAATCCTCTTATGTTAAGTATTTGGACTTTTGCCTCGATAGCAATACATGTACTGCTGTTCAAATCTAAACTTGACACAGGGCAAAGTCTTCCGGTCAGAATAGCAATGGCCTTGGCAGCGGCAGTCATCACCCTGATGATTCACGAACTGATTCATTTCATTTTCGCGACAGCCCTATGCAAAAGCAATCCGACAATAAGAATCTCCAAAGACAGGTTTGGATTTCCTGCTCCGGTAACCTTTTTTGACTCAGAAGCGGACAGGTGGAAAAAAGTAGTCATCTGGATGATGCCATTCCTGATTCTTACGGTTGCGACAGATGTATATATGTTTGCGGCGGAGGGTGTTCCTCTATTCTTATTGATAATAGCGGCAGCCAATTGTGCGGGAAGCTATTTCGACATATTCGACATTTTTGAGGCTCTTATAAAGAAGCCGGCAAAAGAATAAATTTTATCTGAGGGTATCGGGGAAATGGTAATTGCAGTGCTTGACAGCGGCTACAGCGGCAGGAACAAAGAAAGAATATCGGGCGGAATTGCCTTTGAAGAAAATCAGGGCACGATATCGGCAAAAGAAGATTACGAAGATTCCTGCGGACACGGCACGGCAGTAACCGACTTGCTGGCTGAATATACGGAAGAAGACACAAAGTTCTTTATAGTCAGGATCTTAAACAGTCAGGAAAAATGCAGCGCATCCGTAATGACAGAAGCCTTTAAGTATCTAAACGCCAAGGTCGAATGCAATCTGATTCATATAAGCGCAGGCGTTGAACGCATTGCCGAGGCCAAAGAACTTAAGGAATGCATTGAAGAACTGGCCGGAAAAGGAATTTACACGGTAGCCGCATATGCCAACAACGGTGCGGTGGCGTACCCGGCAGCATTTGAAAATGTTTTTGGAGTTGATACGAGCACCAATGCACTGGCTAAAAGAGAATTTGAGGCGGTTGAAGGAAGCATAATAGATTTCCGTACGAGTAACGGTAATTACAGAGTAAATTGGGGAGACCAAAAGCTCATTGTGAGCGGCAGCAGTTTTTCCTCAACGGTAATTACGGCAGAAATTGCCAAAATTGTAAAAGACCGCAAGGAAATTTCTTTTGCGGAAGTAAGAAGCAGGTTAAAAGAAAGAGCGGCAAAAGTTTACCCCTGTAATAAGATGCCTCAGCTGCTATCGGCCTCGAAACTTGCGAAAGAAATAAAAAAGGCAGTAGTGTTCCCCTTTAATAAAGAGGTGTTCGAACTTGCCGGCAATGAGGACATGTGTCCCTTTGAGATAGAAGGATATTATACCCACAAATACGATATGAACCTCGGAAAAAGCATATCGCAGGTACTTACATACACAGACAATAGGAAGATTGTTGAAAATGCAGACGATATTCCCTGGGATACAGACTTCGACACCCTGATAATAGGGCATTGCGACGAAATAAGTAAGGCTTTAAAGAAAGATGTTTTGCAGGAAATCTTCTTAAAAGCCCGGGAGCACAACAAAAAGGTGTATTCTCTGGCAAGCATCGTGGGATTTTTGCAGGATCACCCCGAATGCGGAAAAACATTTACTTTTCCTTATCTGGATGCTTCACACGTTCCGCAGAACCGGTTCGGTAAATTGAGGAAGACGGCGCGGCCGGTTGTGGCTGTAATGGGAACCAGTTCTAAACAGGGAAAGTTTCATGTTCAGCTCGCCATAAGAAAGAGACTTCTTAAAGACGGCTATAAGCCTTATCAGATAGCTACGGAACCGACGGGTTATTTGTTTGGAATGGATTATGTATATCCGATGGGATATGAATCCACTCTTTACCTGCAGGAGCAGGATGCCGTACTTACCCTAAACGATCGGTTTAAGGGTGCGGATGATGAAGATGCGGACATTATCCTGTGCGGAAGTCAGTCGGGAACCATACCCTTTAAGTATGACAATGTAAGCGGGCTCACCATACAGCAGACAGAGTTCCTTATGGCACTTAGTCCGGATGCTGCGGTTCTTTGCATAAATTATGACGATGATTTCGGATACATAGAGCGTACCCGTAAATACATAGAAAGCCTTACCGGAGGAAAAGTAATAAATTTCACCACACTTCCCTTCCGGTATGAGAAGGGAGTCAATGCTCCGAAGAAGGTATCGCTGACACCCGAAGAATTTGAAAAGAAAAAAACAGAAATAAAAAACAGATTTGGCGTAAATCTGTATGACATAAGCAAAGCAGAAGATATGAATGCTCTTTATGCCGAAATGATAGATTTCTTTTAAAGAGCACAGGAAGGGGCTAAAGATGGGTTACAAGTTGTCTAAGTATTTATATGAGGACGAAAAAGAAGGATATGTTTTTTTGTATAATACCTACAAAGTGGACATGTTAAAAATCAAGAAACCTCTCTTTGAAGCGATTAAGGAAAACTTAAGCGATATAAAAGAGAATCCCGAGAATCCGGTTATAGCAAAACTTATTGAGAAAAGATATCTGGTGGAAGATTCCGTAAACGAAGACAGAGAAGGCGATTTGATGTATTTAAAAACCTGCCATTCCAACAAGCAGCTTCTTTTGACAATACTTCCTACCGAAGGCTGTAATTTCAGATGCGAATACTGCTACGAAGAGCACAAACAAAACAAAATGTCCGAGGAAACCCAGGAAGCACTGATCAAATTTGTAAGAAAGAATCTGAAATATTACGGTGGATTATCGGTGAGCTGGTTCGGAGGTGAACCTCTCCTGTATCCTGAAATTATCGAGCATCTTTCCGAAGAATTTAAAAAGATATGCAAGAACTTTAAAAAGCCTTACACCGCTATTATGACCACAAACGGGTACCTTCTTGATTATGACATGTTTTGCAGAATGAAGAAGTGTAATGTAACAAATTACCAGATTACAATTGACGGCCCGGCAGAAGTGCACGACAAGCAGCGCTTTCTTGCGGGAGGACAGCCCACTTATGACAAGATAATAAGCAATCTTACGGACATTAAAGAAAAAGAAAAGTCCAAGTTTTATACCTTTTCTCTTCGAACCAATCTTACGGTACAGTCCGCTAAGGCTTATCCGAAGCTTGCACAGTTCTTAAAAGACAATTTCTTTGTGGACGGACGTTTTACACCCAGAGTAAGAATTGCCTGGAACGGAACCAATGATGCGGACTATGAAAAGAATATTATTTCGGACATCAGCTCGATTTTCGGAGAAGGCAGCTCACTTGAACAGACACAGGAAAACCTTCAAAAGAGTATGTATGGCATAACGGATGAAAATGCGCTGAGAAAGAATTTCAATGAAATCATGTTTGCACATTATCCCTGCTATGCGGCCAAAGCAAATTCTTTTATCTTTGGACCCGACGGAAGGCTCTTTAAATGCACGGTTCATTTTGACGATTCAAAAGACGGAGTTGCCGGTTATCTGAAGCCTGACGGACATCTGGAGGTAAATGACACCATCGATGCCAAGTGGATTACTCAGATGACGGCTAAGGATAAAGGAAAATGTTACGATTGCAAGGCATATCCTCTGTGCCAGGGCGTAGGTTGCCCGTACAAGATGAGTGTACGAGGCAGAAGAGATGACGAGTGTGAAGCTAAAGTTGCTGAGATTATAAGCACATTCAGAGTTTTTTCATCAAACGAAAAAATATGTGCGGATGTTGAGGAGATGCTGGCATGAGAGACAGATTATTTACAATAATGGAAGACAACGGAGTTGAGTACGAGGACAACGTGCTGGTTACCGAAATCGATTCGATTCAGTATATGTCTCTTATGGTGGAGATAGAGGAGGAATTTGAAATAGAATTCCCGGATATGTTCTTAGGAGAGAACATATTTGAAAACTTTGACAGACTCTGTGAGATTGTATTCGGACTCGTGGGAGAAGTCGCTTAATTTAGGAATCATTAGTATGCATGCTATGTTTTATAAAAATCTTCAAGGAGGTGAAACGCATGAAAAAGTTGATGAAGCCTGAAATGGCAGAAACTATGACAGTTCTTGCATATGATAACGAGAATTGTGGTGGTAACTGTAGTTGTGGTGGCGGCGGCGGAAACACTGCTGCATGGATCGGCGCAGCTGCTACAGTAGTTGCAGCTTGTATCGCTGCTATTTGTACCTGATTAGTACAAATCTAATTGTAAAAAAGATGTTCAGGAATATGGTAAAAAGTATTCTTGAACATCTTTTACATTAGAGCCGTCTTTGTCTTGAAACTGGGTTACGGGGACAAAATTATGAAGAAGATTTGGAATATTATTAAGTTAATCAAATATGCCGGAAAGCCGGGAACGGTCCTTTTGGTGTTTACCATATTCAAAACAATGTTAAGCAGGATTGTGGACTGCGGTATCACTATTTTAATTCCTGTCCTTGTGGTGCAGGCAATGGAAAATCATTCCTATTACGATCTGCTGATTAAAGTCTGCATATTCTTTGCCGCCTCATATACCGGCCTGATTATTTTTGACAAGATAGATTCAAGTGTTATGTGCCGCAAGAAGATGGAGGTATCGAAGAATATTGTTAAGCACATTTTTACCAAGATATCCAATTCCGATATCGGAAGGTTTGACGACGCTGAATTTTACGACAGCCACGTCCTTAATATGAATCTTATTGAGGAAAAAGTATTTGATGCAATTACAAACGTATCAACCATGATAAGTTGCATTTTTATTCTCCTCATCAATATAACCTTGCTGACCACAACCTCCCTGGGAACATGGGTATTTGTATCGGCTACTCTGATTTTTACCATGATTATTCAATATGCTCAGACGCGTTTCAATCTGGCATATCAAAAGAAAGCGGTTTCTTTAAACAGACGGGCGGAAGCGCTGGGACGTTTCTTTATGGACTATGATTATGCAAAAGAAATAAAGGTTCCCAAACTTTCCGACATGCTGTTTGAGCAGGTGCTTGAAGAGAAGCAGAAAGCTCTGGGGCTTTACTATAAGTGTCGCCCCAAATTTATCGGGTATTCCCTGGGACAGCTGTTTGCTTCGACATTTTTACTGAGAGTTGTTTTTTTGGTGTACCTGTCATACAGGTGCATTGTACATAAAGACTTTTCCTACGCGGGCATATTGGTGGCATACAACGCAACAATCAATTTGTACGGAATACTTAACAACATAGTTGCCATTCTTTCCAAATATGATGAAATATCCCTCTACGCAGGAAATTTCCTTGAAATAATGAATTATGAAAACAAGATAGTGTCGGGAGACAAGTTACTTACTTCTTTTGACAGCCTTGAATTCAGGAACGTTTCTTTTTCCTATGAAGGTACGCAAAACAAAGTACTTGATAATGTGAGCTTCAAAATTAACAAAGGCGACAAGATTGCGCTTGTGGGAAGAAACGGAAGCGGAAAGACCACGCTGATTAAATTGCTGCTAAGACTCTACGAGCCTACGGCAGGCGACATTTTTGTCAATTCCGTAAATATAAAAGAATATGACCTTGAATCCTACAGACATTTCTGGGGCGTTGTTTTCCAGGACTCAGTTATGTTTAACGGAACCATCAAAGAAAATATCTGCTTTGACAAAGTACCGGCCTGCGATATTAATTCGGTTCTTAAAAAAGTTGATATGTTCGAAAAAGTAGACAAGCTTGAAAAAAGAGCGGATACCAATTACGGAGTGGAAATATTTGAAGACGGTACCGTTTTTTCCGGCGGCGAGCAGCAAAGAATTCTTGTGGCAAGAGCTATGGCGAAGAAGGCGGACATGATTATCATGGACGAACCGACATCACATATCGATCCTGCGGCGGATATAAGCTTTTCATCAATGATATTTGAGGGACTGGTGGGAAAAACAATTCTTTATATAACCCACAGGCTTCTTTCTACCAAAAAGGCCGATTCCATTATTGTGCTTTCGCCTGACGGCACCATAAAAATGGGGCCTCACGACACGCTGATGAGCAACAGTGAATTATACAGACAACTATATAAGGCGCAGGAGAAGAACTACGCCGATGTAAGCTAAAGAAACGGGGAGACTATGAAACAGTTTATTGAGAAGGTAAAACAATGTCATAAAACCCTGAAGGAAGCACGCAAAAAAGGAAACGATGCCGACCCCGGGTTTATTATCAAAGATACTGTCGTAACTGTATATATTGAACTGATAGCTTTTTTAAACTCTGTTTATCTTATTAAAATAGTCCTTGATTATGTGGCGGCGGAAGTTAAGTTTTCGGATTGTGTGCCGGCGTTTGCGATAATTGTGGGTCTCAATCTTTTTGCCATAATTGTTGAGGCATACAGAGACAATGTGATGCGCACCGGCCATATACATAAACTTGCCAAGAGTATTTCCGCGGGTTTTTACAAGAAGCTGATTAAGATGTCCTATTCGGAGCAGTTCAATTCTCAGACCAAGGATGCGGCGCAGTTTGCGTACTACAATGCGGCTGTAGCCGTATTTAACAGTGAGTCGATAGTAAGTACTTACATAGGATATCTGGTTGTTTTTATCGCAAACATAGTAACCGTAATAGCCTACGGTTCTTATATGGGCTTTATCATTCTGGCGGTTTTCTTTGGCATTACGATTCTGCTTCAAAAAGTGGCGGTAAAGATAAATAAAACCGAGTTTGATTTTGCAGTCAAAAAGAATCATCTCAGTCGTAAGTTTAATTATTTCAGAAACGCTGTTTTTTTAAACAAACAGGCCAATCAGATGCTTAAAGCAGAGGACTCTTTGGACTATTTTCTTAACAGATATGAGGAGACGCTTGAGGAGCAAAAAAACAATGATGTCAAAATGAATCACGAAACATTCTGGCTCAGGATGCTTAAAAGCCGATTCTTCGACCTCCTGTATCATGTAGCTTATTTTGCTGTCTTTTCATTTAAACTCATAGTTACGGGTTCATTGTCAATCGGTTCATTCTGGGCATGTTATAAAGCATGCCTGCTGGTATTCGGAAGCAATGTAATCAATTACTACGGAGTGATGGAGCAGGCAGCCAGATATGTAGATCAGGTAAACTTGTTCTTTTTAATAGATGATGAGGGAAGCGGCCGTGGAACAAAGAAGGTTGATCCGGATTCATTTTTTGAAATCGTGTTCGAGCATGTGGAATTTTCCTATCCCGGAAGAGCCAGAAAAGTGTTAAAAGACATTAATCTGACGGTAAAAAGAGGAGAAAGTATAGTTATTCTCGGCGAAAACGGAGCCGGAAAAACAACGCTTCTTTTACTCCTGTATCGCTTGTTAAAGCCTACAGCCGGGCGGATTCTTTTAAACGGAATCGATATTGAAGAGTATGACGCGCAAAGCTACAGAAATTTTATCAATATACAGTTTCAGGACTTTAAACTGTATCCTTATCCTTTGGCTGCAAATATTGTGCTCAAGAATGAATACGAAGAAGAGAGAACTGCGTTAAAGAAGTGTATAGATGATGTGGGTCTTACCAAAGTAGTGGACAGACTTGAAAGCGGAATGGATACGGTTGTAACAAGGTTATTCGATCCGAACGGGTACGTGCCCTCCGGCGGCGAGGCAAGCAAAATAGGCTTTGCCAGACAGCTTATCAATGAAAGCGGCGTATTTGTTTTTGACGAATATGATTCCAATATAGACCCCATAAGCGAGGAAGAATTAAACGACAGACTTTTGAACATGGGTAAGACCAGAATAATAGTTTCTCATCGCTTATCCATTGCAAAGGATGCCGACAGAATTTACTGGATTGAAAAAGGAAAAACCGTGGAGGTGGGAACCCACAAAGAACTGTGCGAACTGGGCGGCAAGTATGCGGCGCTTTATCAACAGAGGAAGCAGTTGTTTTTAAATGAAAAGGTGGCAATATGAAAAAAATGATACCCTTTGAAGTATCCATGACCGAAACATATAATTGTTATTCTTTTATAATGGGCATACTTCAATCTTATGACAATTTCAGACAACACATATGGAATACTTTTCTTAATTTGCAATCCTGTACCGAAAAGAGCATGAAGGAGCTGAAAATAACTTTCACGGATTCTTTGTGGGGAGATATGTGGAACAGCGGTATGGCAGAATTAAACCTGTTCCATTTCTCAAATTTTGACAGGAAAACGTTGAAAAACTTTTTGACGGAGCGCCTTGATTCGGATGCCTATCTTTTGTTTTACTCGGTTGACGAATACTATCTGTCCTATTCCGAAAAGTACAGGAAACAGCACTACTACCATGATTTATATATTTACGGATACGAGGATGATAATTTCCTGGTTTTGGCATATGCCGACAATAAACTGGAAAAGCTGAAGGTTAAATCAAGTGAGATAATCGACTGTGTATTAAAGACCAAAATGGATTCAATAACCGATTTCTGTTCATTCAGATTAAGTAAAGCGGCCAACATCGTTATTGACCCGGGGCACATAGCAGATGTTTTGGAAGATTATCTTCTTTCGCAAAATCATACGGAAGAGCAGGGGAAAGTCTACGGCATGGAAGTGTGGCGCTATGTCAGAAACTCTGTCTCCTCCTATGCAAAAAGAAATATTTATGATTCTTCGACCTTTGACCTGAGAGTGTTCAGAATTATCTGGGAACACAAAAAAATAATGAAGGCCAGAATTGAATATTTGTGTGAAGGCTTTAATTTTGAAGAACATATATTAAGCGAACTCAATGAAATTGAGAGCAGGGCTTATCTTGCATTCAGACTTGCCATTAAGTATTCGGTTGATGCAAGGCACAGCAGCGAATGTCTGGTAAAGATACTACAGATTTACGAGGAACTTGAAGAAAAAGAAAGGGCAATTTATCCGGAGATAATCAAAGAATTAAGGAGAGAAGCTGATGATAATAAACGAGATTCCGAAAACCCCGAGGATAGACGTCCTAAGGCAGTATGAGTCCTACGATGAGTCAAAAGAAGAAAAGGATTATTTCTACATAACGGTATTAAGAGAACAAATTCCTCCGATTATAGAAAAGTATAAGTACAAAACGTATATGAAAGGATATTCCGACAATACCGATGAGCTTGCTTTCAGGCTTTTGCATTTTGTAAGTTCAAACTTTCATCATAAGGGTGACGTAATATTGCCGGCCCACAGAAAAGTCACGGATATAATATCTGAGGCAAGAAAAACTTCGGGAAACACCAACTGCCGGGGGCTTTCGATTATCCTTTCGGAACTGCTTAGGGCAAACGGAATAAAGGCGAGACTTGTTACCTGCAAGCCCTTCGAAGAGCCTTTTGAAGACTGTCACGTTGTGGTAGATTGTATTCTTCCTTCCGGAAAAAGAGTTATGCTCGATCCGACGTATAACTTATTCCTGAGAGATGAAAACGGAGAACTTGTTTCTTTGGAAGGACTGAGACAGGGTATAATAAAAGGCACAAAATTTGTGGCAAACGAGGATGCGTCTTATAACGGCGGAGACTTTAATCTTGAGGATTATATAAACTATATGGCAAAGAACACGGTACGATTTACATCAAATGTCAGACTTGCCGATTTAACCAACGAAGAAGAAAAGGACGAGGTTGAACTGGTTCCCGCCAATTATCCCACGAAAGGATTCTCCGAAAAGAAAAAATTTGTATATAATGACCGTAGATTTTGGATGATTTAACGGGTAAATTACTAAGAGGGCAGAGCACATGAGTGTTCGGCCCTCAAAGTGTGGTAAAAGAGAAAAATATTGTTGACAGCGGGATATTATGAATATATAATGTCTTAGTGTGCGACGAGTTTACTATGCCCAGCCATAGCCCCGGTAAAGGCATATGAACATAGATTTACACAGTGATTTGATTTTGTATGGAGGAAACATCATGAAAACATTTATGGCAAATCCTGATACCATCGAAAGAAAATGGTATGTGGTTGACGCTACAGATAAGACTCTTGGACGCCTTGCATCTGAAGTTGCTAAGGTATTAAGAGGCAAAAATAAAGCAATTTTCACTCCTCATGTTGATACAGGCGATTATGTAATCGTTGTTAACGCTGAGAAGATTTCCGTTACCGGTAAGAAGATGGAGCAGAAGACCTACTTCCGTCACTCAGATTATGTTGGCGGTGTTCGTACCATGCCTTTATCTGAAAAGCTTGCTACCAAGCCCGAAGAAGTTATCGAAATCGCAGTTAAGGGAATGCTTCCCAAGGGACCTCTTGGACGTCAGATGGGTAAGAAGCTTTTTGTTTACGCTGGACCCGATCACAAGCACGAAGCTCAGAAACCTGAAGTATTAACATTCTAAGAGGAACTGAAAGGAGATTACCAAAATGGCTAAGAAAGCTACTAAAGCAGCTAAATTCTACGGAACAGGCAGAAGAAAGTCTTCCGTTGCAAGAGTATATTTAGTACCCGGTAAGGGCGCTATCACTATTAACAAGAGAGACATTGACGATTATTTCGGTCTTGAGACCCTTAAGGTTATCGTTCGTCAGCCCCTTGTAGCTACAGAAACTGTTGAGAAGTACGATGCAATCGTTACCGTTAAGGGTGGCGGATTCACCGGCCAGGCAGGCGCTATCAGACATGGTGTTGCCCGTGCATTACTTACTGTAGATGCAGATTTCAGACCTACCCTTAAGAAAGCAGGATTCCTTACCAGAGATCCTCGTATGAAAGAAAGAAAGAAGTACGGCTTAAAGGCAGCTCGTCGTGCACCTCAGTTCTCAAAGAGATAATCGTTTCACAACGTATTACGTCTTTGGACAATCATATGCGACTTATTACACCCCAGGACAACTGTCTTGGGGTGTTTTTTATATATTGTGATGATCACTAAAAATGTAGAATTCTACAACTTTGTTGATTAAGACAATGCGATGTGATAAGATGTAATTGACAAAAATGTAGAATTCTACAATTTAGGAGATTATATGATAAAAAGAGATAAATATCTGACTCAGTTAATCAGTGCAAAGAACAATGGATTTCCGAAGGTAATAACAGGTGTGAGAAGATGCGGAAAGTCATTTCTTCTTAAAGAAATATATAGAGAATACCTGCTTTCAGATAATGTTCCGGAGAATAGAATAATTATCTTGGAATTGGATGATGATAAAAACAGTAATTATCGTGATCCTTTGGAACTGGGAGCATATATAAGGGAAAAATGCAAAGATAAAGAGAATTACTATGTGTTTATTGATGAGATACAAAAGGTATATTCGATAATTAATCCTAACCTTACCGATGGCAAACATGTTTTGGCAAATTCTGATGACACTGAAGTAATATCATTCGTAGACGTTGTACTCGGACTATCAAGAGAAAAGAATATAGATTTATATGTGACGGGATCAAATTCTAAAATGTTGTCTTCAGATATAGTTACTGAATTTAGAGATAAGGCAACAAATATAAAACTTTCTCCGCTTTCATTTGAAGAATACTATGGATATGTCGGAGGCTCGGCAACTGAAGCTATATATTCATATATGCAATATGGTGGAATGCCATTGGCTGTATTAAAAA
>CAMNCH010000023.1 GCA_946534145.1 uncultured Lachnospiraceae bacterium | reverse complement strand
CCCTGATTAAAGCCGTCGTCGGCCATTCTGATAAAACTTTTTGTAAACTCAGCTTCAAGTACTTTCATGTTTTCTCCTGTCTATGCGCGTTTTGATAAAACGTCGTCTTCGTATCGCTTTATTTCTTTGTACCATTCACCGTCAACGGGGGCGTTGTTTCTTGTACAGAATTCCGCCCAGACATCGCCGAAGGGCATGGTCTTTAACTCTTCCCGTGCAATCATGAGCTTCGTGAAATTGCCTTCATCCTGCAGAGCCTTAAACTCGTCGTTTGGAGAAAGAAGGGCATACAGAAGGGCTTTCTGCACGTTTCTGTAACCCGTAACCCAGGCGCCGATTCTGTTAATGGAGGCGTCGAAATAATCAAGTGCCATGTGGACGGAACCGTTTAAACCGCCGCAGTTGACGATTTCTTTGGCGATTTCTTTGGTCTCGTCGTCCAGCAGTACCACATGGTCGGAGTCCCAGCGCACGGGTCTGGTGATATGAAGGGCTATCTCGGGGAAAAAGGCCAAAAGTGCGGGAATCTTGTCGCTTACCACCTCGGTGGGGTGATAGTGGCCGTTGTCCATGAGCGGGATGCATTTATCCGAATGAGCTGCCGCAAAAGAAAGGGCAAACTCGGCGCTTCCCACAGTATAGGACTCCACACCGATACCGAATACCTTGGACTCAACACAGGGCTTAACTTCCTTAAAATCAAAGGACTCCGAAAGAATCTGCTCGATGGAGTCGCGGTAGCGCTCGCGGGGGCCTTTTCTGTCGGCGGGAATGTCCTTGTAGCCGTCGCCGGTCCAGATGTTCATGATGCAGGGTTCGCCCAGTTCTTTTGCAAGATAGGAGGAAATCCTGATGCAGGCCTTTCCGTGCTCAATCCAGAACTTGCGGGTCTCCGCATTCGGTGAAGAAAGAGTCAGCGGGTCGCACTTTTCGTGGGAAAAGAAAGTGGGGTTAAAGTCGCAGCCGATGCCTCGTTCTTTGCAGAAATCCACCCATCTTTTGAAATGCTTGGGCTCAAGCTTGTCTCTGTCGACGTAGCCGCCGTTTTCTTTGTCAAAGATGGCGTAGCTGGCGTGAAGGTTAAGCTTGGCTTTGCCGGGGATGAGCTTTAAAACCTCGTCGATGTCCGCCATAAGTTCTTCGGGGGTGCGGGCTCTGCCGGGGTAATTGCCGGTGGTCTGGATGCCTCCGGTTAAGGGCTTGTCGGGATCTGAGTCGAAGCCTCTTACGTCGTCGCCCTGCCAGCAGTGAAGGGAAATCTGCGCTTTGGCAAGCTGTTCTAAAGCTTTTTCGGTATCCACACCGATTTTTGAGTATTTTTCTTTTGCCTCGTTGTAACTCATATGTACCTCCTTAAGTAAATATCTCTATGTCAAAACTCTTGAATATGCAGTCTCTTGCGTCTTGCAGGTTTTTGAAGATTCCTGCGTGAATCATCTGAATCACAAGATTGCCGATGGCTGTGCCTTCAGTGGGACCTGCGTAAACAGGGAGCCCGGAGGCTTTTGCGGTAATGCGGTTTAAGTATCTGTCTTGAGAGCCGCCGCCGATGATGTTGATTCCGGTGATTTTTTTCCTGGTAATCTTTGAAAGGTCGGCGATAGTCTTTACGTAGCAGTCCGCCAGGCTTGTGTAAACGCATTGCATCAGTTCGCCTACGGTTTCGGGAACCTGAGCTTCATGCTCCCTGCAATATCCTTTGATTTCGTCAATCATGCTTTCGGGAGAAAGAAACCGCTCGTCGTTGACGTCGATTTTTGAGGTGAAGTAGTAGCATTTTTCTGCGGCTTCGCTAAGCTCTGCAAAACTGTATTCCTTTTTTGCCACATGGCGGCTTTTTGTACCTTCAACGTATGCGGTTCCGTTTAGCTCGCGGCGCACCGACTGGATAATCCAAAGTCCCATGATGTTCTTTAAAAAGCGGTAGCGGTAAAAAGCGCCGCCCTCGTTGGTAAAGTTCAAAGAAAAGGCTTCTTCGGATGTTTGTGGCTTTAAAGTTTCCACTCCGAGAAGGGACCAGGTGCCGCTGGACAAATAAACCGATGCCTCGTCCCGGGCGGGAACTGCCAGAAAGGCTGAACCGGTGTCGTGGGTGGCGGGGAGAATAACGGTGGCGGAAAAGCCCACTTCTTTTGCTACATCCTCTGTAAATTCACCTGCCGTTTCGCCGGGAACGGAGAGGGGCTTAAACAGGTGGGCGGGGAAGCCGAGTCTGGCGATTAATTCCATGTCCCATTCTTTTTTTGCCGCATTCACAAGATTGGTGGTGGTGGCGTTAGTATATTCCTGCTTCTTTATGCCCGTGAGCAGAAAGTTGAAATAGTCGGGTATCATGAGAAAAGAAGCCGCCTTTTTAAGTTGCCCCGGGTTTTCTTTTTGAAGCGAAAGAAGCTGATATATGGTATTGAAGGGCTGCTTTTGGATGCCTGTTTTTTCGTACAGACCGTGCTCGGAAACTACTCTTGAGAGAGACTTGTCGATTCCTTCGGTACGGCTGTCGCGATAAGCTACGGCATCGCCTATGAGCCTGTCGTTTTCATCGAGAAGCACATAGTCTACGCCCCAGGTGTCGATGCCCACGGTTTTGGGTATCATGCCGGCTTCTTTGCAGGCTTTGAGCCCGGTCAGAATTTCTTTGAACAAAGCCTTTGTATCCCAGACCAGGTGCCCGTTTCGTTTAAGAAGGCGGTTTTCAAAGCGATAGATTTCTTTTAGCTCCATACGTCCGTTTTGAACGTATCCGATGATGTGGCGCCCGCTTGATGCGCCGATGTCGATTGCAAGATAACAGTCTTTCATTATGAACCTCAATTGATTTTTGATAAAAATTGTAGAAACACCCTTATAATGCTATAATATCCTCGATATTCGGATTTTTTTAGAACCTTACAGAGTGAAAATCAGAACCTTATTTGACATTTAAGTGAAAGAATATGAGACAAGAGATAATTGATTTAATCAGCAACCTGACCGAGGAAGAAGAGAAGATACTGGCGGAACATTCCTCCATATCCAAAGAACTATATACGTCAGAAGATGAATTTGTGGTGGATTCCGCGAAACTTTTGGAGAAAGGCAAGCTTATAGCCATGCGCCTCCACACGCGATTTGCTTACTTTCCGGAGCATCGGCACAATTATATAGAAATGGTGGTGATGATCAGGGGAAGCCTCACCACCACCATAACGGAGGGCGATACCCTGACTCTTCACGAGGGCGACATACTTCTGATGAACCGCCATGCAAGACATGAGATAATGCCCTGCGGTCGTGATGACCTGGCGGTAAATATCATTATTCTTCCGGAATTCTTTTCCTGGAGCAGTGTAAGTTATGACAGAGAGAGTGCTTTGAGAGATTTCGTCATAGCCTCTCTTTCGGAGAAAAAAAGACACAGTGATTATCTTATTTATCATACAAAGGGGTTTCTTTCAGTCGAGAATCTTACGGAGAACCTTATCTGGACCCTTACAGAGCATTCCGACGATATGAACCGTGTTGTTCAGGCTACTCTCGGCTTGCTATTTATGAATCTGTCTGTTATGTCTGCGAATACCCTCAAAGACATGAGTTCAAAAGGGCAGAATATTGTCATGAAAGCACTGGAATATATAGACAATAAATACAAAGATGGGACACTCGAAGAACTGGCAGAACAAATCGATTACTCTACAGCATATTTAAGCCGTTTGTTAAAGAGCACTACAGGACACAACTTTAAAGAACTCCTGCAGCAGAGGAAATTGGAGGAAGCAGCTTACTGTCTTGAGAATACAACGATGACTATAGAACAAATCATGAATAGCATCGGATATGAGAATAGTTCATATTTCTTCAAGAAGTTCAACAATAAGTACGGCTGTTCACCCAGAATATATAGAAATAAGCATAAAACAAAATGATGCCGGGCCTTATACTGTGTTTAACAGGAATATCGGATAATAACAAATAAAACCCAATATTTCAAGCAAACAGCGGGGAGTTTAACACACTCCCCGCTCAGACTGTAGACAAAGCGAGTGCGAGAGCAGGGCTGAATGCTCTGTTCTTTTTCTTACTCACTTATTGTGCCCGTAACCGCAACGTTATAGAGCTCCGATCCGTTTTCGACTCTTTCATATCTGTTTCCGCTATACGAGTCATACCAACCGTTCTTGGCATAATATATTTCACCGGTTTCTTTGTCATATATTCTTTCTCTGCCAAGTGTCGCGTCGGAGTACGCCTGCGAGCGGATATCATACGAGTTATTACGCTTCTCCCAGCTCGACATGACGCTGTCGCTCATCGCTTTTGTGCTTTGAGATATTGCCTGCGAGGACTTGGTAATCTGCGCCCAGGCGGAATTCCTTTCTTTCCAGTATTCGTTGGAAAAAGAAAGAGACTCAAAAATTTGGGACAATACCGGTTGCCAGTTTACAAAGTCTGCTTCGGGTGCCGTCATTATCATTATGCCTTCATCAAGGTCAAACATAACATTTGAGCCAAGAACGTAATTGGTACCCATATCTATTACCGTTGCCGAGAATAATCCCTCCAGAACGGTCTCATCTTTAGCTGTTGCCTTGGCCTGAATAACACTTCCGCCATATCCGTTACTTCCCAAGTCGGCTATTTGCTCAAATCCGCTGTATCCAAAGAACTTTCCGCTGTTTTCAAAAAGAGACAGAGTGGTCGCTTCGGGTGAAATCGGTAACTTCGAAGCTCCACCGTAAGCCACCAGCATGTCTATAACATCCTGCGACTCGTAAGAGGTTTGCGTTGTGGTGTATGTGAACTTAATATTGTTATTCTCAGGGTGATAAACCGTTATCGTGTAGACTATTGTGTCGGTATTGTTGCATCTTACCTTCCACCCGCTTGGTATCTTAAGAGATACGTACCCATCGTCGGACGTATAGTCTTTAAAAGAAACCGATGCATTTTCCGTAGGCTTAACCATTACTCCTCCACGATTTTCGGTTGTATCCTTGGCTGTTTCAGTCGTATCGGAAGAAGCTTTTCCTGTGTCAGGATTCCTGCCTGCACTTCCTACATCATTAAGCGCCACCCAGATGCAAGGGCGAATACCCATATCTTTGGTGAAATCTGTGTAATAATATATATGGTCCATGTCAATATATGCTATCGCTCTGGATCTGTACTTTTCTTTGGCAATAACAGATCTTAACCAATATCCACGGGAATAGTAGTTTCCCTCGTACTCGTCACCATGATCGAACGCTCCGGAATTTGTCCATTGACTTTCCTTGGCTCCGTTCAAAATTGCCTGTGGAGTAACAGGCGCCAGAAATGCCGCGCTGGCCCATTCCGTCCAAGCCTTTTTTAAATTCTTTCCGGTACCGGTGTAGGCATCAAACGAGGCATCAAAATCAAGATACTCTTCCGCTTCTTGTATGCTGAGAAGAAAGACATAGTCTTCGGAATCATCAGTCTTTTCGCTTACATATGTCTGCGTCCAAGACTGATACTCTTCGTTGCGCAGTTTGGAAAGCAATACCTCTTTCTTTTCCTCTTCAGAGAATACGTTTGAATAAAACTGTTCGTTCAGCCATATTCGCAGGTCGCTATCCGCCCAGCACATATTATCTCTGGCACTTGTGCTGAAAATATGAGTGTCTAATACGCAAGCACTCATAAGAAGCATTCTGTCATCCTCTTTGGCAATAACAATCCATTCAACAGGTTCGGAGCCGTTGCTGTCTCTTCTGTCTTGCTCATAGCGGCCATACCATACGTGGTCGCCCTCTTCATAATCTGTCCGACTGAACTTGAAACGGTTGGGGTCTTCTTTAACAAAAGCATCTTCCGTGATACCATTGCCGGGAGCAACCGTCACGCTGTTATTGGAGGAAGCAGTCGTTGCTTTTCCTAAACTTGCCGTTTCTTCGGCACTCTCTGTGGATTTGCCGCAGGCTGAAGAAATCACCATAACAAGAATAAGTGCATATGCAATAAGCTGTCCTTTTTTCATTAATGCCTCCGAATTGTAAATTTAAGAGTTGGTTTAAATCTACCATCCGTACATTAAGTCTTGATTAAAAGTAAAAGGCGCTTTGCAATCAAAGCGCCTCAGAGTGTAGACAAAGCGGGTGCGATGCACTCCCGTTTGAATTACTGTATTGTGATATTTAACTGCGGGCTCACCCACAAATAAACCGTAACTGCAATCTGTATCAAAAGAATGATGGGAAGACCGACAGTGAAAGCTTTGTGCTGGGTCTTGTGCCTGAAAAAATGCATACCGACTATGGAGCCGATGCTTCCGCCTATTATGGCAAAGAAGAAGAGCATGGCTTCCGAAATGCGCCACTTGTGGTTCCGGGCACGATATTTGTCAATGCCCATGGAGGCAAAGCCAAAGAGATTGGCCACGGCCACGTATGCAATTATCCAGATTGCGGTTCCGTTCATTAATTACTTTCCGTTCTTTTTGTTAACTTCCTGCATCTTCATGGCGCGAACCTTGGTGGAAAGACCAAAGAGGTTGATGAAGCCTTCTGCGTCGTGATGGTCGTAAAGGTCGCCTGTGGTGAAGGAAGCAATCTTTTCGTTGTAAAGTGAGTAAGGTGAGGTGGTACCTGCCTTAATGATGTTACCCTTGTAGAGTTTAAACTTTACTTCGCCGGTAACGTACTCCTGAGTCTTCTCGATGAATGCCTGGCATGCTTCGCGAAGAGGAGAGAACCACTTGCCTTCGTAAACAATCTGTGCAAACTTGTTGCCCATTTCTTCTTTTTCACGATAGGTGTCGCGGTCGAGGATTAATTCCTCAAGCTGCTGATGCGCTTCATAGAGTATTGTACCACCGGGAGTCTCATATACGCCACGGGATTTCATGCCAACTACACGATTTTCTACAATATCGATGATTCCGATGCCGTGCTTGCCGCCGAGTTTGTTAAGTTCGGTGATGATTTCGGAAACTTTCATCTTCTTGCCGTTAACAGCGGTGGGAACACCCTTTTCAAAAGAAAGGGATACGTACTCGCCTTCATTGGGAGCTTTCTCGGGAGTTACGCCGAGAACAAGGAGGTGCTCAAAGTTAGGCTCATTGGCGGGATCTTCAAGCTCAAGACCTTCGTGGCTGATGTGCCAGATGTTACGGTCACGGCTGTAGGAATTGTCAGCTGAGAAAGGAAGCTCGATCCCGTGCTGTTTGCAGTATTCGATTTCGGACTCACGGGAATCAAGAGTCCACTTGTCATTACGCCATGCGGCGATAATCTTTAAGTCGGGAGCAAGCGCCTTGATGCCGAGCTCGAAACGAATCTGGTCGTTACCCTTACCGGTAGCACCGTGGCAGATTGCGGTTGCGCCTTCTTTGCGGGCGATTTCAACAAGCTTCTTGGCGATAAGAGGACGGGCCATGGAAGTACCGAGTAAGTATTTGTTCTCATAAACCGCATGAGCCTGTACACAGGGAACGATGTATTCATCGCAGAACTCGTCGATTACGTTCTCAATATATAATTTTTCTGCGCCGCAGTATTTTGCTCTTTCTTCAAGACCGTCAAGTTCGTTGCCCTGACCGCAGTCTACGCAGACACAAACTACTTCGTAATCAAAATTTTCTTTAAGCCAGGGAATGATAGCTGTGGTATCAAGTCCGCCGGAGTAAGCAAGAATTACTTTTTCTTTTGCCATTTCTGTATTCTCCTTATGTGAATTTTTATGCGTTCAAGCCCTTTATCGGGGCCACTCGTTTCGTGTCTTCATTAATATATACCCATATTTATGCAAATGCAAGTACAAAATGATGCATAAAAATAGAGATTTAATATAAAAATTACACAAAAATATGTATAAACCCTTGCATAATATTCAAATTGATTGTATAGTTATGCAAAAATAAATTGTGGCTTTTAAGATTTACCTGTTGTATATTATAAAAGGACAATTAAGCAATCGGAGGACTTCTCAATGGACAACGTAGTAATTCGTCCCATGACAATAGAAGATTACGACGGAGTATTCGCTCTTTGGAACACCATAAAAGGTTTTGCCATCAGAAGCATCGACGACTCGAGAGAGGGCGTTGAGGTTTTCTTAAAAAGAAACCCGGGCATCAGCGTGGTGGCGGATTATAACGGAAAGATTGTGGGGGCTATCCTCTGCGGTCACGACGGAAGACGAGGCTGCCTGTATCATGTGTGCGTGCATGCGGACTTCAGACGAAGAGGCATCGGCAAGGACATGGTAGTCCACTGTATGGAAGAACTTCACAAAGAACATATTAATAAGGTATCTCTTATTGCTTTTACCAAAAACGATATAGGAAACGCTTTCTGGAACAGCATGGCCTGGACCAAAAGAGAGGATTTAAACTATTACGATTTCACACTGAATCGCGAGAATATCATCAATTATATTCAGGAGGAGCAAAATGTTTACAATTGACGGCGGCGTAACCGCACCCGAAGGTTTTAAAGCAGCATCCTGCGCGGCAGGAATCAAATATGAAGGAAGAACCGACATGGCTATGCTTTGGTCGGATGCTCCCTGTACGGCAGCAGGCGTATATACGTCCAACCTTGTTAAGGCTGCCTGCGTTCAGTGGGACAAGGCTATTACCGAGAGTAATGAAAAGGTTTCGGCAGTAGTCATCAATGCGGGAATCGCCAATGCCTGCACCGGCAAGCTCGGTCTACAGTACTGTGAAGAAACAGCGGCGACCGTAAGCGAAGAAAAAGGAGTGCCGGTTAAGAGCGTTCTTACAGCCTCCACCGGTGTCATCGGCAAGCAGCTTCCCATAGAAAAAATCGTCAACGGCACCGCAGTTTTGTGCGAGACCCTGGACGGCTCCATAGAGGCGGGCACTCTTGCATCAAAAGCCATCATGACCACCGATACGGTGAACAAAGAAGTTGCGGTTTCTTTTGAAATCGGCGGCAAAACCGTTAAAATGGGCGGTATGTGCAAAGGCGCCGGCATGATCCATCCCAACATGTGCACCATGCTCGGTTTCATCACCACCGACTGCGCAATTGACAAGAGCCTCCTTCAGAAGGCACTTTCCGAGAATGTTGTGGATACTTTCAACATGGTATCCGTTGACGGCGACACCTCCACCAACGACACCCTGGTGGTGCTTGCCAACGGTCTTTCCGGCAACCCTGTTATAGACAGTGAAGGCGCTGACTACGAAACCTTTAAGGCTGCGCTTTTTGAAGTTATGAAGACTCTTTCCAAAAAAATGGCGGCAGACGGCGAAGGCGCTACCGCAATGCTGGAAGTAAACGTTATTAATGCAAAAACCAAGGCTCAGGCCCGCAAGCTTGCCAAGTCCGTTATCTGCTCAAGTCTCACCAAGGCTGCCATCTACGGACACGACGCCAACTGGGGCCGCATTCTTTGTGCCTTCGGATATTCGGGCGAAATCTTCGATCCCGAGAACGTTACCCTTTCTTTTGAAGGAGACGGCGACAGCATTCTGATATTTGAAAACGGAGTGGGCACCGACTTTTCCGAAGAAAAGGCCACAAAGATTCTTTCGTCAAAAGAAGTTAAGGTTATAGCCGACTTCCACCTCGGCACCGAAAGTGCCACCGCATGGGGCTGCGACCTTACACATGAATATGTTTCGATTAATGCCGACTACCGAAGCTAAAAGGAATCATGAATCTGTATTTTAGATTCATGATGGCGGCCATTAGCTTTAAAATGGTCGCCACGCGGAGAGTTCCGCAGTCCATTTGGTAGTTCACAAATGGACTGTTACCTTTAAAATATTAAGGAGATTACTGCAATGGAGAAAAAAGAAATCGACGAACTTTTAAAGAAAGCGGAGGTCCTTATTGAGGCGCTTCCTTACATTCAGAAATTCAACAGAAAGATTATAGTTGTCAAATACGGTGGCTCGGCTATGAGCAATCCCGAACTTCAGAGAAACGTTATTAAAGACGTAACTCTTCTTAAACTCGTAGGCTTTAAGCCCATCATCGTTCACGGCGGCGGCAAGGAAATCAGCAAATGGATTGAGAAAACCGGCAAAAAGTCGGAGTTTGTAAACGGTCTCAGGGTTACCGATGCGGAGACCATGGAAATTGCGGAGATGGTACTCGGCAAGGTCAACAAATCCCTCGTATCCATGGTACAGGAACTGGGCGTTAAGGCTGTAGGTATCTCCGGCAAAGACGGCGGCCTCCTTAAATGCGAGAAGAAATACTCAAACGGCCAGGACATCGGATTCGTGGGAAATGTTGTGGGAGTAGATACCAAGATTTTGTTGGACCTTCTTGAAAAGGATTTCCTTCCCATCGTATCCCCCATCGGTTTCGACGACGACTTTACCACATACAATATTAATGCCGACGATGCGGCATGCGCCATTGCCAAGGCAGTTAAGGCCGAAAAGCTTGCGTTCCTTACGGACGTTGAAGGCGTATACAGAGATTTTGAAGACAAATCCACCTTTATTTCAAGACTGACGGCTTCAGAGGGCGAAGACCTTATTAATTCGGGAGTTATCGGCGGCGGCATGCTTCCCAAGCTTACCAACTGCACAGATGCCATCAGAGGCGGCGTAAGCAGAGTCCACATTCTGGACGGAAGAATCGCACATTGCCTGTTACTTGAAATTTTCACAAAAGAAGGCGTCGGAACCTGTTTCCGCACCGACGACACGGAAGAGGAATAAATCATGATGAAAGAACATATCGAAGAGGCCGAAAAAGTGCTTCTTCACACATACAATCGTTATCCCGTAGTATTCGACCACGGCGACGGAGTTTATCTTTACGACGAAGAGGGCAAGGCATACCTTGATTTCGTGGCAGGTATTTCTGTTTTCGCTCTCGGCTACAATAATAAAGAGTACAATGATGCTCTTAAGGCTCAGGTAGACAAGATTATTCACACATCCAATTACTACTATAATGTGCCCGCCATCGAAGCTGCCCAAAAGCTTACCAAGGCTTCGCAGATGGACCGCGTTTTCTTTACCAACAGCGGTGCCGAGGCTATTGAAGGAGCCATCAAGGCTGCCCGCAAGTATGCATATCTTAAGGACGGCTGCACCGATCACGAGATTATTGCCATGGAGCATTCTTTCCACGGCCGTACCATGGGTGCTCTTTCCATTACCGGCAATCCAAAGTACCGTGAGGCTTTCGAGCCCGGTATCGGACATATTAAGTTTGCCAAGATGAACGACCTTGAGAGCGTTAAGGCTCTTGTTACCGACAAGACCTGTGCGATTATTTTTGAGACTGTTCAGGGCGAAGGCGGAATCTATCCCGCTACGGATGAATTTATAAAGGGTGTTCGTGCTCTTTGCGACGAGAAAGACATTCTTTTGATACTTGATGAGGTTCAGTGCGGCATGGGTCGTACGGGCTACATGTTTGCGTGGCAGAAGTACGGAGTTAAGCCCGACATCATGACCGTTGCCAAGGCTTTGGGCTGCGGTGTGCCCATCGGAGCCTTTCTTTTGACCGAGAAGGTTGCGTCGAATTCTCTGGTGGCAGGAGACCACGGAACCACATACGGCGGAAACCCGCTTGTAACCGCCGCTGCCAACAAAGTGCTTGAAATATTTGAGGAATCCCATATAATTAGTAATGTGCGTGAGGTGGGAAGTTACCTCTACGACGAACTTGAAAAGATTATGTCTTCCTGCCCTTCGATTAAGGCTCACCGCGGTGTGGGACTCATTCAGGGACTGGAGTTTGATAAGCCTGTGGCACCCATTATTAATAAAGCTTTGGAGAAGGGCCTCGTGCTCATTAACGCAGGCACCAATATTATACGTTTTGTTCCGCCCCTTATTATTTCCAAAGCAGATATCGATAAGATGACTGTTATTTTGAAGGAGTGCATAGGCGGGGTATAGGGTCCGCTTTCGGTCCCGATTTGAGAGGATTGTAATGTCACTTAGCAAGAGATTTTTGGTCGTCGCGGTTATTGCCGCGATGATTGCAGGTATAATATACGTCGGACGTGTCAACAACCGTCTGGAAGAGGAGAATAAAGAAAACGCCTACTATCAGACCCGGACTCTGTACTTTTGGTACAGCGACGAGTGTTACACGGATTTTCTTACCAATGCCGCGGTTGAATTTCATTCGCAGAATCCCGACACCCGCGTTATACCTGTGCTTGTAAGCTCTTCCGAGTATTTGAAGGCTATCAACGATGCTTCGGTATCCGGTACCAATTTCCCCGATTTGTACATTCTTTCCAATGAATCCCTTGAAAAGGCATATCTTGCGGGACTTGCCTGCAAGGTTAAGGACTCACGGGGCATTCTTAACGATCATTACTATCCCACTGCAGCCATTCATGCCATTACTTACAACGGCAATCATGTGGCATATCCGCTTTCTTTTGAAACCACCGCACTTATGTACAATAAGACCTTCCTCCAGGAATGGGTTGACAAGATCAATTCCGGTGAAGAAGTGGCTAAAGGTGAAGGTGTGGAACTTGACGAAATGGAATTCTCCGAAGAAGAAGCAGAGAATTTCGAAGGCGGAGAAGGTTCTTCCGAACAGGTGGAAGAAAGTAGCGAGCCTCTTACACTTGACAGTGTCATTCCCTCAAGCTTTAACGACCTTTATTATTTCTCGGACAAATACGAGGCCAAGGATACGGTCAAGACACTGGTCAAATGGGACGTTTCCGATGTTATGTACAATTACCCTTTCCTCGGCGCTTACATGCAGGTGGGCGGTGAAGACGGTGACGATTCATCCCTCATTGACATTAACAACGAGAAGACGCTTGAGTGTATGAAGGCTTACAAGAGTCTTAACGATATATTCTCTTTTGATTCAGACCTTGATTATGAGACCACATTGAACGGATTCTTAGAGGGTGATTCACTTTTCACCATAGTTACCTCCGATGCCATCGCAAGGTCCCGCGAACTTAATGCGGACAAAGAAAAACGTCTTCAGGAACTTAACGATACCCTCTCGGCCGAGAAAGAAAAAGCTTCCAAAGAAGCCGATGCCGAAGGCAAGGAAGAAGCGGACAAAGAGAAGCTTGAATCCATTCAGAAGCAGATTGACGAAATAAACGTGTACGAATACGGCTTTGACCGTGTCCCTTTTGTAAACGATACTCTTAAATCAAGAGCTCTTTCCGTAACGGATGCAATAGTAATAAACGGTTATTCCGAAGGTAAGACCGAAGCCGACAAATTCGCCGCATATCTTTCCAAAAACTGTGCGGCAAGCGTTTACCAGAAGACCGGTCGTCTTGCGGCTTCCTATGATGCAGGATACGAAGAAGGTTCTCCCGAAAGACTCTTCCAGGAGGAATACAAAGAATCCATTCCTCTGTCCAAACTTGTAGAAGCGTCCAACCTCTGGGTTCAGTTAGAGATTACCCTTAAGGACATCTGGACAGGCTCGGATCCCTCGGAATGTCTTAATAAGCTTTCCGACCAGATTAAGTCTCAGCTTGCTACGGAGTAAATTTAATGAAAAAAACACCTGTTAACAAACCGGCTTGTATAATTTGCCTTATATGCGGCGTCCTGCTTTCTTTGGCGGGATGCCTCTTTGCGGTTAAAACGGGCGTATTTCGTGAAAAAGGCGTTCTTTACGAGAATCCGGGCCATTTAAATATTCTTATCGGAGATACCCCCATCGGTGAGTATACCATCGTACAAAAAAGCGGATTAAACGGTGCGGCAACCGAACTTAAGGACTACATTTACAAGGCTTCGGGCACAAAACTCAAGACCTCCCTTACCTTCGGCAGTGCGGACCGGTATATCGCCATATCCAAGGAAAAAAAGCTTCGTTTCTACGATTCCAAAATATTAATTAAAGACGGAAACATTATTATCAGAGGCAGCTCCGATGAGGAATGTGTTAAAGCGGTAAGAGAGTTTGCCAATTTATATCTTGGGCTTTCTTTTGCAGGTGAATCAAGGGAACACTTGTTAAGTACCGAAGGGGATACTGTAAGGATTCCTGCCGATGTGTATGACTGTGCCGAACCCTGGATGAGGGAGAGAGAACCCATTATCTGCCTTTGGAAGACCAATATGACCAGAGGTGCATATTACAACTATGCAACTTCTTTAAAGAGTGAGCTTTTGTCATATTCGGATGATATGCTTTATTCTTACGTCAAGATGATGCATGACTGTGGATACACGGGTATTCAGGTTACGGAGATGTGCTCTGCCTGGGCGGCTTACGGCAATTACGAATATGTGCATGAGCGCATAAGATTCATGGCGGATGCGGCTCATTCCATGGGTATGAAGTTTACTCTCTGGGTGTGGGGAGCAGAGTTTACCGGCTACGGCTGGCAGGACGATTCCGTGGAATATTACAAGAGCGATTCCGGGTACTATGAATATGCCAAAGACAATCCCAAGGCGGTTGCGGCCTTTGACAAATATTATTCGATTTATGCGGAGCTTGCGGACTGTTCCGACCGTGTTATAGCTCACTATTTTGACCCTACGAATCTTACCAGGCAGGAGGATATCGCTTTCTTTGCCTCAATGTTAAGAGATAAGTTCAGGGCGGTTAATCCCGATATAGATTTCGGTGTTGAAAGCTTTACCAATCTTGTTGATATTTATGTTCTGTCCGATACTTTGGGGAATGACTTTACTCTGTATTCCGGAGCCAACACTTCGGAGAATGTTTCCTGGGCCAATTTCAGGCGCATTACAAATGAACTTGGCCTTGGTTACGGTATCTGGTCATGGAACCTTACCGAGATGGAAATCGACCAGCTGGCTGAGATGAATGTAAACTCCAAGCTGATTAAGAGTGTTTACTTAAACAGTGCTGCCGAGGACCATATCTGCAAGCCTTCTTACTGGAGTGAGATGGATTCTTATCACGTGGTCAATTTCTTCTCCCATTATGTGGCGGGAAGACTTTTGCAAAACCCCGAGGAGGACAGCGCTGCAGCTTTAAAGGATGCTGCGGTTTCGGTGGTGGGACCTGAGTATGGTGATAAGCTTTATGACGTTTTAACCCTTATCGAAGATGCCCGCACAGGTGAAGATTACAACAGTTTCAAGGGCATCGGCATGAGCGAAGACAATTACTTTTTAAGCCCCGAATACGACAGCAAGGGCATTTATGACAGGGCGGTGAAGGCACTTTCCTATCTTGACGGGATGATTGAGGCGGACATTACCTGCTATACGGTTTCTCTTCCCGTAAGCGTTACGGAAATGCTTAAGCTTATAAAGCCTCATGTTAAACAGATTCTGGAGTTTTCTTCCTTCCGAATCAAGTATGATGAGCTTGCCGCCAAGCCTGCGGGAGAAGTGAGCGCCGAAGACGTGGCTGCTATATATACACCTGTTTGCGAATATGATGTTGTTACGGGTCTCTGGGGTCAGCCCGAAGCAAGGGCTCAATACGAGCTCGTGGAGCGGCTCTGCGAGTCTCGGGGACTTTCCGTTCCTCATGACAAGGTATTTGATTATTACAGAAAGCAGCGCATTTATGCAGAACTTTTGTCCTATCAGAGAAAGTCAAAAGAATGCCGTTATTTCGACAAAGAAACCTGTTTCCAGTTTGGTGTGGCCATCAGAAAAGAGGACTGCAAGCGCCTGGTTGAGGAACTTGTGGAAGAGGGCATTATGTCCGAAACACCTGAGGGTAAGGTGTATCTGACAGATTGGGAACGTTACGTTTCGGATTAATGAAAGGGGTTGCGTAAAACTTCTTTTTAAGATATTATTTGTAAGTCAACACAAATCCTCCGGCTTTCGGAGGTAACATGAAGAAAGTTTTTCTGTTTATTCTTTTTGCTCTTGTCACCGGGCTTTGTGCCTGCGGAGGACGGGAGAAGATTTCCTACGCAGAAGAAATTTTAACCGATGAAGAACCGGCCTTGGATTCACAAAGTGAGTCGAAGGCTTCTTTTCGTGGGCAGATTTACGTTTATGTGGCGGGGTGCGTGGTGAATCCGGGAGTTTACATTATGCCTGAGGGCAGCAGGGTATACGATGCCATAAATGCTGCAGGGGGAGTAACGTCTGAGGGAGATGAATCCTACATGAATCCCGTCAGTCCGGTTCATGACGGTGACAGGGTTGTGGTGCCCCAGTCAAAAGAATATTACGAGGAAACGGACGGAAACGGCTCGGGACTTACTAACATTAACAGGGCCGGCGAAAGTGAACTTATGAAGATTCCCGGTATAGGCGAAGCCAAAGCAAAGGCCATAATTTCATACAGGAACAAGCACGGCGCATTTTCCCGTCCGGAAGATATCATGAAGGTTTCGGGCATTAAGGAAGGTACTTTTGAAAAAATCAAAGATTATATCGAAGCTTATTGATTTTGCCAGAGTGCGCCCGCTTTTTGTTACAGTGGTGACGGTATTATTGTTGGACTTGTGTTATGTAAACTTATTCTTCAAATGGCCGACAGGGATTACGGAAGGCAATAAGTCCGAACAAACAGTGACAATACAGGGAAAGGTAAGGAACAAGACCTATGATGATGCCGGCAGACTTAAGAGCATAAATCTGGGCAGTACGATATGTTATGTCAACTTCAGCGGCGGCGAGACGCCGGAGCCGCCTGTCGGAGCCCTCATGCGTATTTCGGGAGACATAAAGGCAATAGACAGCCCCATGAATCCCGGTGAGTTTAACAGTAGAAGCTATTACGGAGCAAAGCGGATTTTTTATGAAATGTCCGTTGAAAGTGCGGAGATTGTCAGGGCACCGCGGATTGGTGTCAGGGATTTCTTTTTCAAAATGAGACAAAGAGTCTCGCGGCGGATTATGGCTTTCTTTCCCCTGGAGGGAGGTACGGTCAACACACTTATTGCAGCCGATAAAAGTTATCTTTCGGATGCCCGCAAGAGCCTGTATACCAGAGTGGGAGTGGGACACTTCCTGGTAATATCGGGGCTGCATATTTCTGCCGTGGGAACTTTTATCTACAGGGGGCTCAGGCGGGCGGGAGCCAAGGTTTCGGCGGGTTGCATTGCAACGGTATCCTTCCTGGTTATGTACGGCCTTTTGGTGGGATTTTCGGTATCGGTAGTAAGAGCCACCATAATGTTTCTTGTGAGACTGCTCGCAGATGTGCTGAAGAGAGTATATGACATGCTGAATGCGGTGGCCCTTGCCGCACTTATCAATATAGTCTTTAACCCTTTGTGCATTATGGATACTGCATTTATATATTCGTATGCCACCGTTTTGATTATCGCAGTTTACATAACATTTATTGCAGAGCGGACGCGGAAGCCGAAAACAATAAGAAAAAGAATATGGGAAGCACTTAAGTTTCCGGCGGTTCTGTGGCTGTTTATGCTGCCGGTGAATCTTTATTTGTCCTATGGGTGCTCACTTGTGTCTGTTATTGCCAATACTTTATTGGCACCTCTTTCGGTGCCCATACTGGTGACGGCCTTTCTGGGATTTGCCCTTTCTTTTACGGGGCTTACGTTTCCTACGGGACTTGCGGATTTTTTTATAGCACTGATGCTGAGGAATTTCGATAAGTTATGTAAACTTATTGACGGAGCCGGAGTCTTTTCTTTCAGAGGGCAGCCGGCTCTATGGAAACTGTGCATTTATTATGTTGTTCTTCTTTGGATTTTGACGGATAAGGGCAGAAGTATCGGTAAAATCGTGGGAATTGGGGCAGTACTCGGGCTGATTCTCTTTGTGACTGTTCCGGTCAATCTGGCGGGGCGCGTCACCACACTATATGTGGGGCAGGGGGAATGCGTGGTAATCCATACCGGGCGGGGAAGAGCTGTGGTATACGATTGCGGCTCAACATCCAAGACCGGAGTGGGAGAGTATATTTTGCTGCCTTATCTAAAACTAACCGGTATCTCGCAGGTTGAGGGCATATTTGTGTCTCACGGTGACTTCGATCATGCGGGTGAAGTGGCATACCTGTGTGAAGCTCTGCCACGAGAGGGTATATCCGTTAATCACTTATACAGCCAGGATATTCCGAAGTCTGCAAAAAGCGGCTGTTTGCTTGAAGCGGAGCGCACAGCAATCGAGAACCGCATACCGGTGACACATCTGTCAAGAGGACAAAGAATCAGCGACTACAGGTGTTCTTTTACCTGCTTATGGCCAAAGAAAGGATCGGTGCCCGAGGATGCCAATGCGGGCTCCATGGTTATAATGGCTTCGGTAGGAGATTTTGACACATTATTAATGGGCGATGCCACCAAAGAAACCGAAAACTTCATAAAGAAAAGTGCCACGAAAGCGGCAAGTGGGTCCATAGAAGTGCTGCTGGTGTCCCATCACGGTTCTGATACAGCCAGTGACCCCGGTTTTCTTGAAACGGTACAGCCCCGGGCGGCCGTTGTGTCGGCGGGGGTCAATAACCGCTATGGCCACCCTCACAAGGAAGTACTTAAACGCTTTAAAGAGATATGTCCTCATACCGGGCTTCTGAGAACCGACAAATCGGGAGCGGTGAGCATTGAAATGCATCGCAGTAAGCCCGTAGTATACAGGTACAGAAGGTAAATTCAGTTAATAATCCATTTCCATACGGATGATAACATGGTTATGTTGGAGTATCGTAAAGCTTGATGCGGCCTAAGGCGCATGGTTTTATGGGGGACTGTGGCAGAATCGGTCTGTCGAATCGGAGGCTTTATGTCAGGGGACAAGTTAAAAAACAGTAAAATCGTGCTGGTGCTTAAGCCGTTTCTCGGCATTGCGGCAGCAGTCTTTATAAACATCTTTTTTAATCGTCTTATGGGTCTTTTGCATATCCCGCTTTTTATGGATAATATAGGAACCCTTTTGGCTGCAGGACTGGGAGGATATCTGCCGGGCATTATTACCGGCTATATGACCAATGTGGTCAATATGACTGCGGACATCGAAAATGTCTATTATGCAAGCTTGAGCGTGCTTATAGCGGTTGCCGGCTCTTTCTTTTACAAGCGAGGATACTTTGACAAGTTCGGAAAGGCTCTTTTGACCGTTCCCGCTTTTGCGGCTATCGGCGGTGCTTTAGGTTCATTCCTGACATACTGCATATACGGCTTTGGCATGGGCGAGGGCATTTCGGCTCCTTTTGCTTCAAAGCTTCTGGAGAAGGGCGTATTTAACGTATTTACCGCCCAGTTTGTATCTGATGTGGCCATCGACCTTGTGGACAAACTTCTGACGGTACTTGCGGTGTTCTTAATACTTAAAGTCATTCCCGCAAGAATCAAAGACTCTCTGGGGCTCTACGCATGGCGCCAGAATCCTATTTCCAAGGACGACAGAGCTAAGATTAAAAAAGACACAGTCAAGGGAATACCTCTTGGTGTAAAGATTACAATGGTTGTGGCTCTTTTCATGATTATCATAGCCTTCGTAACCACTTCCATAAGCTGTATTTTGTATCATTCTTTTGCAATGGAGCAACTTTCGACTCCGGGCATTACCCTTGAGTCCATAAGACTTTCGGAAGTAAGCTTCCTTGCCAAGGTTTTGTCACTGTTTATAGGTTTCTTTTTAATGATACTGGCACTGAGCGTGTGGCTTGCGAGGTATTTTGTAATTTATCCCATCAATGCCATGACTCTTGTGGCGGAGCGGTTTGCCTACGATACGGAGAAAGACAGGGCCAAGAGCGTCGAAAGCGTTAAAAAGCTTGATATCAGAACAAGGGACGAGATAGAGAATCTTTATTCGGCCATGTCACTCATGATGGAAGAATCCGTTGAACACATGGAATATATAAAGAAAAAGGGTGAAGAAATCTCCAAGATGCAAAACGGACTTATTAATGTCCTTGCGGATGTTGTGGAGAGCAGAGACCAAAAGACGGGTCATCATATCAAAAAGACTGCGGCCTATACCCGCTTTATTTTAAAGTCCATGAAAGAAGACGGGCTTCATACCGACATCATTACTCCCGAGTATATTGAAAGCGTGGCCAATTCCGCACCTCTTCACGACCTTGGCAAGATAGTGGTTTCAGACATGATTCTTAACAAAAACGGAAGGCTTGATGATGCAGAGTTTGAGAAGATGAAGAGCCACACACTGGCGGGACGTGACATTATCAAGAAGACCATGGAACTTGCCCCTGACCCGGGATATCTTGAAGAAGCTGAGAAACTTGCCACTTACCACCATGAGAAGTGGGACGGAAGCGGCTATCCCATGGGAATTCATGGCAGTGACATTCCTTTAAGCGCCAGGGTAATGGCCATAGCGGACGTTCTTGATGCCCTTCTTTCAAAAAGAAGCTACAAAGAACCATATCCTTTTGAGGAAGCCGTAAGAATCATACAGGAAGGCTCCGGCAAACACTTCGACCCCGAAATTGTGGGAGCCTTTATGCATCACATAGACGGAATCAGGCAGATTGCGGATTCTTTGGACAAAGACCTGTAATGTGAATTAGATTGAATAACATTAAATTATATGCCGTGATATTTTGCTCACGGCATATTTTTATGAAAAAGAACTCTATACTTATATAACTTCCTGCGGGGCTTACGTATACTTGTAGTTGTATAGGGGATAACATCAGGCAGGAGGAACTTATGGATAATTTTACTTTTTACGCACCCACATATTTTGCTTTCGGTAAAGGCGAAGAGAGCAAGGCGGGCAGCCTTGTTAAGAAATTCGGCGGCACTAAAGTGCTCATTCATTACGGCGGAGGTTCCGTTGTTAAAAGCGGACTTCTCGACAGAGTTAAGGCTTCTTTGACCGAAAGCGGGATTGAATTTATAGAACTCGGCGGCGTTAAGCCCAATCCCAGAAGCGGTCTGGTATACGAAGGTATCGAGCTTTGCCGCAGGGAAAAGGTTGACTTTATTCTGGCAGTAGGCGGAGGCAGCACCATCGACTCTTCCAAGGCCATTGCGGCAGGTGTTGTATATGACGGCGACTTCTGGGACTACTACGAAGGCAAGCGCATCGAGGAAGCCCTTCCCGTAGGAACGGTTCTTACCATTGCGGCAGCAGGCTCCGAAGGCTCACCCGACTCGGTTATCACCAAAGAAGACGGTATGCTTAAGCGCGGTGCCAGCGGCGATGCCATCAGACCCAAGTTCTCGATTCTCAATCCCGAACTTACAGAGACCCTTCCGCCCTATCAGACTGCGGCAGGAGCTACCGACATCATCGCTCATCTTTATGAGAGATACCTTACCAATACTCCGAACGTCCAGACCACTGACAGAATGATAGAAGGCCTTATTCTGGCCATGGTGGAGGAGACTCCCAAGGTTATTAAGAACCCTCACGATTATGATGCCAGAGCCAATATTATGTGGGCAGGCATGATGGCTCACAATAACTCCTGCGGAGTAGGCCGCAGCCAGGACTGGACCAGCCACGGCATAGAGCACGAGCTTTCCGCAACTTATGACTGTGCTCACGGCGCAGGCCTTGCGGTTACCATGCCCGCAGTATTTGAATATACCATGCACCATGATGTGGCAAGATTTGCTCAGATTGCCAACAGAGTATGGGGCATTCCCATGAACGAATCCAACCTTGAAGAGACTGCTTTGGCAGGTATCAAGGCACTTAAGGACTTCGTTAAGTCCATCGGCATGCCCGTTAACTTTGCAGAACTCGGAGCCAAAGAAGAAGACATTCCTCAGATGGCTCACACCTGTTGCTACGGTGACGGTTCCGGTTCCGGTAAACGCTACGGCTTTACTGTTTTGGATGAGAACGATGTAATTGCAATTTACAAGAAGATGCTTTAAGAAGCTTTCTTTTGCGGGGGTAACATGTATACAAGAAACACAGACGAACTTACGAGAGAATATTTTGACTCCATAATGGTGATGCCCCGTTATCTTGACGGGGACATTCCCGACATTTCCATAGAGATGTTCGGAAGAAAATATAACACACCGGTTATGACCGCGGCCCTTTCACATCTTCACAATACTGTCGAGAACGGTATGTGTGAGTTTGCCAAAGGCGCCAAGGCCGCAGGTGCCCTTCACTTTGTGGGCATGAGTGAGGATGATGAATTTGACGAAATAGCGGCTGTGGGGGCAGATACTGTTAAGATAGTTAAACCTCACGCGGATGAAGATGTTATTTTCAGGAAAATTGAGCGTGCCATAAAAGCGGGAGCCGTTGCGGTGGGAATGGACATTGACCATTCCATATCGGCGGGGGGCACATACGACAATGTTATGGGGCTTCCCATGGAGCCTAAGACTTTGTCCCAGCTTTCTTCCTATGTCAAGGCGGCTTCGGTTCCCTTTATCGTTAAGGGAGTCTTAAGCCCCGAGGATGCGGTTAAGAGTGCGGAAGCGGGAGCGAAGGCCATAATCGTTTCCCATCATCACGGAATAATGGATTCCATGGTGCCGCCTCTCTTTATGCTCCCTGAGATAAAAAAAGCCGTGGGCTCATCGGTTAAGATAATCGTGGATTGCGGCTTTGAAAGCGGCATGGATGTATACAAAGCTCTGGCCCTCGGTGCCGACGGCGTAGGAATCGGCAGAGCCCTGATGGGTCCCTTAAAAGAAGGTGGCACAGGCGTATTTAACAAGATTTTAGAGATAAACGGACAGCTTAAAACCGTCATGGCCAGAACCGGCTTTAAATCCATAGGTGAAATGGATGCATCGGCATTAAAGTTCAGAACCTTTTAATCGTTTAAAAACGGGTGGGTAAATGTATGAGATTAGGACTTTCGACTTCTTTATCGGGACTTAAGCCCCGTGAATGGGCAGAGAAACTTCAGAAAGCGGGATGCGGAAGCGTTGTTTTTCCCGTGGATTATACCGCACCGGGTGAACTGATAGAGGAATACGTGCGCGAGGCTGCGGCTCATGACCTGATAATTGCAGAGGTAGGTGTCTGGCGCAATGCAATAGCAAGAGATGCGGAAGAACGTCGCAAGAACCTTGAGTACAGCATCGGCCAGCTTGCTTTGGCTGACAGGATTAAGGCATGCTGTTGCGTCAATGTGGCAGGCTCCATGGGTGAGCGCTGGGATGGCGGATATCGCGAGAATTTCACCAAAGAAGCCTTTTGCGAGATTGTCAAAATGGTCAAAGAAGTAATTGACGAGGTTAAGCCCCACAATACTTATTTCACCATTGAGCCCATGCCCTGGATGATTCCCGACAGCCCCGAATGTTACAAAAAACTTATGGAATGTGTCAGCCGCGAGCGCTTCGGTGTTCACATGGACATCATTAATATGATAAACTGCCCGGGCAGATACTTTTTCTGTGAGGATTTTCTGGAAAGTACCTTTGAAATTCTGGGTTCGGATATCAAAAGCTGTCACTTAAAGGACATAAGACTTTTGGACGGTTATACCTTCCAGTTAAAAGAATGCGCCTGCGGAGAAGGTACCTTTAACATTGAAAAATACGTTGAACTCGCAGACAAATACAACAAGGACATGCCCATGATAATCGAGCATTTATCAGACGATAAGGCTTATTTTGAGAGCCTTAAGTATGTAAGAAAGCGCCTCGGAATCAAGTGAAACAACAGGCACAATAACTAAAAATCTTTCGTGAAACCGCTCAAAATGTGTTATGGCATTTTGGGCGGGTTTTTATTTGACAGAATAGGACAATGCGCCTTTCCTTCCCTTGCAAAGATAGGCATATGTAGGTAAAATGGAAGTTGTCAGGGAGTAAATAAATGGGTGTTGTTGCAAGCAGCCTTTCGTCCAAAGAATACAAAAATGCTTATCTTTTGTACGGCTCGGAAGGTTATTTAAGAAATTACTATAAAAAAGCGTTAAAGGTCGCTCTCGTCAACGAGGGTGACAATCTTAACTATTCATACTTTGAAGGCACCGGCACCAATCCGTCGGAGGTTGCGGGCCTTCTTTCAACCATGCCTTTTATGGCCGAGCACAGAGTCATTATTGTCGAGAACAGCGGCTGGATGGCAAAATCCTCAGGTGAGGAGGGTGAAGAGAAATCTTCCGGTGACGGCAAGCTTTCTTTGGTCATCGAGGGTATCAAGAACATTCCTGAAGACGTGATTATTATTTTTGTGGAGGAAAAGGCCGACAAACGGTCCAAACTCTACAAAGCCATAACTTCAAAGGGCGTAGCCGAGGAGTTCGGTGAGCAGCAGGACGAGACTCTTGCGAGATGGCTTATCAATCAGGCGAAGGCCGCAGGCAAAAGTATGGATCCTGCCACGGCAATGTACCTTGTTTCCGAATGCGGCAAGGACATGTTTCTTCTGGAAAAAGAAATCGAAAAACTCATGGCCTGGTGTCTTGACCGACCCGGTATCACCCGCGAGGATGTGGATACGGTCTGCACTCATCAGGTGAACAATAAGATATTCGACATGGTCACAGCCATTGCCATGCACCGCCAAAAAGAAGCATTGGCCATGTATTACGACCTTTTGGTATTGAGAGAGTCTCCTTTCCATATATTGACTCTTCTGGTCAGACAGTACACCAGAATGCTCGCTGTCAAGGATGCGATGCTTAAGAAGATTCCTCTTGCGTCCCTTGCCGGTCGCCTCGAAATGCAGGACTGGCTGGTTAAAAAAATCGGAGAGCAGACCCGCAACATTTCTTTAAAAGAAATCCGCAGAAATCTTGAAGCCTGTGCCAAGGCCGATGAGGACATAAAGAGCGGAAATCTCACGGATTCCATGAGCCTGGAGCTTTTGATAGTGGGCTGTTCCATGGCAGAATGACCGCCTGAGTCAATTAATCACGTAAACTTACTGTCCGTATTTGTGGACACCGACTGAGTTATTCTAATCTCAGAAGACAGGGAGGTGTCCGTTATGAAGACTATCAATTTTAAAATGTTTATAATCGTTCTTGCTATAATGATTGTATGTGTGGGAGGAGCATTTTCAATCCGTTCTCTGGCCCGTCCGAGAAGCCCTTTTGCAGCAACCGATGAGCAGGAGATTGCATACAGAAAGAACTTAAAGGCAGTACTTAAGGACTGCAAAGCTTCCACCGCAGGCATTAATCTTTCCAAGAAATGTGTGGATGGCAGGAACCTTGAATACGAAGTAGTTATCAACTTACCCAAATACATCACAGAATCGGAGACAGAAAGTATCCGCGCCGAACTTGAATCGGTGGACTTAGGCATTGACAATGCCGTGGTAGTGCTTTATTTCTCCGAACATTAAGGAGAATATTATGAGACCCGATCCCAAAGAAAACGAAGTATACCGCCACTTTAAAGGCAACCTTTATCAGATAGTGACCCTCGCCGCTCACTCGGAGACCGGTGAGACCCTGGTTATTTACAGAGCACTTTATGGAGAAGGCGGTGTGTATGCCCGTCCCCTTGATATGTTCATGAGCGAGGTGGACAGGAACAAGTATCCCGATGCAACGCAACAGTACAGATTCGAGAAAACAGATTCCATGCTTGACCCGGGACTTATGGAGTTTCTGGATGCAGAGACTTTTGAGGAGCGCATTAAGATTCTTGCGCATCTTCGTCCCCGCATTACCGATGCCATGATTAATACCATGGCGGTTTCTTTGGATCTTGACATTAAGGACGGCAAAACAGAAGACAGATACAATGAACTTATGGGTTGTCTCGAGACCCATGCGAAATATGAGTGCTTGAGACTTCGCTAAGCTTAAGAGGCAGTTTATGGCATATAATCTTGAAAACAGGCTGGTGGTGGGGGTATCATCCAGAGCCCTCTTTGACTTAAGTTTTGAAAACGAAATATTCGAAAAAGAAGGCGTGAAGGCCTACAGCGACTACCAGACGGCCCACGAGCGTGAAATTTTAAAGCCGGGCCCCGGTTTCAAACTTATAAAGGCGCTCCTTCAGTTAAATGAGCACCCCGAGACCCACGACAAAGTGGAAGTCATCATAATGTCCCGCAACAGCGCCGACACTTCGCTCAGGGTGTTTAATTCCATAGAGCACTACGGCCTTAATATCTCAAGAGCCGTTCTTGCCGGCGGTGCCAGCCTTGCCCCTTACCTGAATGCGTTTAAGACGGATTTGTTTCTTTCGGCTTACGAAGA
>CAMNCH010000022.1 GCA_946534145.1 uncultured Lachnospiraceae bacterium | reverse complement strand
CCTGATTCATAGGCTTAACGGTCTGACCATAGTTACCGCGAAGGAGATCCTTGAATTCGCCGGTAGCCATCTTGTATCTTTCACCCATAAGTACGTTGAAGATAGCCTGTGTACCAACAATCTGTGAAGAAGGTGTAACAAGCGGAGGCTCACCGCAGTCCTTACGAACACGGGGAATCTCTTCAAGAACTTCACGGTATCTGTTCTCGGCATGCTGTTCTTTAAGCTGGCTAACCATGTTGGAAAGCATACCGCCGGGTACCTGATAAAGAAGTGTCTTAATGTTAACGCCAAGAACCTTGGTGCTCATAAGACCGCTCTTTAAGCACTCTTCTCTGTAAGGAGTGAAGTAATCTGCGATTTCTGCAAGAAGGCTCTGATTGAAACCTGTATCGTAAGGAGTACCCTTGAATGTCTCAACCATAACTTCTGTAGCGGGCTGTGAAGTGCCGAGTGCGAAAGGTGAAATTGCACAGTCGATTACGTCAACACCTGCTTCTACAGCCTTAAGGTATGTCATTGAAGCAACACCTGAGGTGTAGTGAGTATGTAACTGAATAGGAAGCTTGGTGCTTTCTTTAAGTGTCTTAACAAGCTCTGCAGCCTTGTAAGGAACAAGAAGACCTGCCATATCCTTAATACAAATGGAGTCTGCACCCATTTCCTCGATTTTTCTGGCCATATCTGCCCAGTAATCAAGGGTGTATGCATCACCGAGTGTGTATGAAAGAGCGATCTGGGATTCACCGCGTCCTTCTCTCTTCTTAATCTCATTGGTAGCGTCTACGGCTGCCTTTAAGTTTCTGATATCGTTAAGGCAGTCGAAAATTCTGATAACGTCAATACCGTTAGCAATAGACTTCTCAACGAAAGCATAAACAACGTCGTCTGCGTAAGGACGATAACCTAAGATGTTCTGACCTCTGAAAAGCATCTGGGTCTTGGTGTTCTTAAGGCCGTCACGAATCTTACGAAGTCTGTCCCAGGGATCTTCCTTAAGGAATCTCAAAGATGCATCGAATGTTGCACCGCCCCAGCACTCTATTGAGTGATAGCCGACTTTGTCCAATTTATCCAAAATAGGAAGCATAACTTCGGTAGGCATTCTTGTGGCAATCAGGGACTGATGTGCATCACGAAGAACGGTTTCGGTTATGCCGATAGGTTTCTTAACTGTTTCTGCCATTTTCTTTCTCCTTTAATTATTTAGAATACACCAAAGATTGCCATGAATGTTCCGGCTGCAACTGCAGTACCGATAACTCCGGCTACGTTGGGGCCCATTGCATGCATGAGCAGGAAGTTGGTAGGATCTGCTTCAGCGCCGACCTTTTGGGAAACACGTGCAGCCATGGGAACCGCGGACACACCTGCGGAACCGATAAGGGGATTAACCTTTCCCTTGGTGAAAATGCACATGAGCTTACCGAAAAGGACACCTGCCGCAGTACCGAATGCAAATGCTATAAGACCGAGCGCAACAATCTTTAAGGTAGAAAGATTAAGGAATGCTTCTGCGCTTGTGGTGGCACCTACCGATGTACCGAGTAAGATAACTACGATGTACATAAGTGCATTGGAAGCTGTGTCAGTAAGCTGTCTTACCACACCGGACTCCTTGAAGAGGTTACCGAGCATAAGCATACCTACAAGGGGAGCTGTGGTAGGAAGAATCATACAAACAACGATGGTAACAATGATGGGGAATAAGATCTTTTCAAGTTTTGAAACAGGTCTTAACTGAGCCATCTTAATAGCACGTTCCTTCTTGGTGGTAAGAAGTTTCATGATAGGGGGCTGGATAATGGGAACCAGTGACATGTATGAGTAAGCTGCCACTGCGATGGGTCCCAAAAGGTTGGTCTGTCCGAGTTTACCTGCAAGGAAAATGGATGTAGGACCGTCAGCACCGCCGATGATTGAAATGGCTGCAGCGGCCTTGTCGTTAAAGCCGAGGGCGATAGCGCCAAAGTAAGCTGCGAAAATACCGAACTGAGCTGCTGCGCCGAGCAGGAAGCTCTTGGGGTTGGCAATAAGGGGTCCGAAGTCTGTCATGGCACCTACGCCCATAAAGATAAGGGACGGCAAAATTGCCCATTCGTCCAGTACATAGAAGTAATATAATAATCCGCCTGCGGAACCGTCCGCTCCGGGAGGTGCGATAATGTCGGGATAAATGTTAACAAGTAACATACCGAACGCTATCGGCAACAAAAGAAGCGGTTCGAATTCTTTTGCAATTGCAAGATAAAGGAAAAAGCATGCAACCGCAATCATGAGGTAGTTACCCCAGGTCAGGTTAAAAAATGCTGTCTGATGTACCAGGTTGTCTAATGTATCAAGTATGTAAGACATAAAATTTCCTCCTGGATATTATCATTTCCTTTAAATTATTTTAAAGTAGCAAGGCAAGCGCCGGCTTCAACCATATCACCAACGTTAACGTCGATGCTTGCTACTGTTCCGTCTGCGGGAGCAACTACGGGAATTTCCATCTTCATGGCTTCAAGAATGATAACTGCGTCGCCCTTCTTAACTGCTGCGCCAACCTGCTTCTCAATCTTGAAAATCTTACCAGCCGCACCGGCTTCAACCTTGATGGAGCCTGCGCCTGCTGCGGGAGCTGCAGCCTTAGGTGCTGCGGGTGCTGCCTTGGGAGCAGCCTTGGGTGCTGCTGCGGGAGCTGATGCAGCGCCTGTACCTTCTTCAACTGTAACGTCATATGCTGTGCCGTTAACGGTAATTGTATAGTTCTTCATTATTAAATCCTCCTGTTTGCTTTCTTAATGCTTCTTACTACGAAGCCGTCTGCGGAGCCTGCGCCCGATCCTTCATATGCGCGAATGGCTGCCATAATAACAGCTACAAGTTCGGTATCATCCGTAAGTTCTTCCTCAACAACGGGAGCTGCGGATGCTGCCTGTTTAACTTCTTCTTTCTTCACTTCGGGCTTCTTCTTAAACAAACCGAAAGAAGCAATAATCAAAGAAATAAGTATAAGTACGATAAATACGGAACCCATTCCGAGAAGAGTGTTAAGACCTGCATCTCCCATATGAGAGCCTGCCTCCTCCATCTTCTGTTTAAAGGTTGTATTGGCTACTGCGTTACCTTCAATGAATTTGGTGAACAGATCGTTAGTATAAGTAAACGTAATCTGACCATCGCAATCATTACCGGTTACAGGCATGGTAACCACGATTTCTTTGCCAACAATGGCGGACGTAAGATCGCCTGTCTCTTTGACACCACCCATATCGGAAACCATCTGTCTGTAGGTGGTAATCATTCCTTCAATCGCACCGAATTTAGCTTCAATGCCGCCGAAATTTGAGGAGAACACAGCCGCATTTTCATGCTTCTTGTATTCCTTGGTGATACGGTTGGCATCTTCTTCACTCATATCGGAAACAAATTCGTATACGTATTCGGAAATCATTTCACAACGGTCAAGCTTGTTTTGTTCCATTTCGGAATAAGATTTCTCAGCAGAACCGCAGGCCGTAAGGCCGAATACACAGGCAATCACGCAAAATAAAGTAAGTATTCTTTTCTTCATGCGTTCACCTTTCTTAAACCGTGCCGTGCTTCTTAGCAGGACGATCTTCCATCTTTGTATAAAGCATCTCGAAAGCACCGATAACATACTTACGTGTGTCGGCGGGCTCTACGATCTGGTCCACATATCCTCTCTTGGCTGCGGAAACTACGTTGTTCTGTAAAGCAGCGTATTCTTTGGCCTTTTCATCAATAACGGATGCATCTGCACCGTCGTACATAATCTTGGCTGCAATCTTCGCATCCATGGTACCGACTTCAGCACCCGGCCATGCGATGGTAAGGTCACATCCGATTGCCTTGGAGTTCATAACTGTGTATGCGCTTCCGAAAGCCTTGCCGATGATAACGTTAACCTTCGGTACGGTAGCGTTGGCAAATGCGTAAGTAAGCTTAGCGGCAGCCTTAGCCATCTTCTTCTCAGCTTCTACAGTAGCCTTGAAGCCTGTGGTGTTGGTGAAAGAAAGAACGGGGATGGAGAAAGCATCGCAGAAGTTAATGAACTCCGCAGCCTTGTTGCATCCGCAGGGACATAATACTGCATCAAACTTCTTCTCAACCTTGCCGTCTTCGCCGTAAAGCTCGGTTCTGTTGGCAACAACACCTACGGTAGCACCGTTAAGGCGGATAAATCCGGTAACCATGGACTGTGCATGGGAAGCCTTAACTTCTACGAAGTTGTTGTCATCTGCAATCTGGGAAATAAGAATAGCGGTGTCGCCTACGCAGCCTTCAAGGCCTTCGCATACTCTGTTAAGGTCGTCGGTAACGTCTGCAACTTCTGCTTCTGTTTCATTGTTCTTGGGAAGCATGGAAACGAGTTCTCTGATCTGAGAAAGAATAAAATCTTCTTCGCCGATTCCGTCGCATTCGCCTGCTTCAGCAACATATTTGGCAGCTGCTGTGTCGCACTTAGCGGTGTAATTGCCGTCAAGAGCGTTGGGAGCGCTTACGAAAAGTTTGGCGTTCTTCTCTTCCATGTAGGTAAAATCAGCCATGGCGTTAGCGATTGCAAGGCCGCCGCCGCAGTTTCCGAAGATAGCGGAAATCTGGGGAATAACACCTGATGCAAGAGACTGCTTGGCATAGATTGATGCCATTGCGTCAAGAGCATCGGTAGACTCCTGCAAACGTAATCCGGCAGAATCAAATAAGCCGATAATGGGAGCGCCCATCTTAAGAGCCATGTCATAAAGATTGGCGATCTTCTTCGCATGCATTTCGCCGACTGTACCGTTTAAAACGGATGCATCCTGGCTGTAAACGTATACGAGATTGCCGTCCACACAACCGTAACCGGTGATAACACCGTCGGAAGGGGTCTCGGCCTGTTTCAAATCAAAATCAGTACTTCTTGCGGTAACAAGAGCGCCAATTTCAACGAAACTGTTTTCATCGAGGAGAGAAAGGATTCTCTGACCTGCTTTTGAAGTAGTACTCATATGGTTTGACCTCCATTTATTATAAAAAACTATTTTAAGCACATTCGTAGTGAAGTATAGCACATTTGAGTTAAAAAAGTAAAGATAAATTATGCTTACAAAACGCCTTATTTGTCACGAAAAAAGAAGCCCCTGAAAAGGCTTCTTTTAAACTCATTTTATAACTTTAAACTAAGCTGTATCTCCTGCTCCGCTTCCTGCTTGAATTCCTCAATCTGAAGAGTGTCGATTTCGGGAAGATCCTTAAGGCTTTTTACACCGAAACTTCTTAAAAATTCTTCGGTAGTACCAAATAACAAAGGTCGTCCCGGAGCATCCTTTCTGCCCAATTCGCAGATGAGACCGTATTCTAAAAGTTTATTGACCGCGAAATCACTGCTGACACCTCTGATAGCCTCAATCTCAAGTCTGGTAACCGGCTGTTTGTAGGCGATTATGCTGAGGGTCTCAAGAACGGATTCCGACAACTGCATACGTCTCGGAGTCTTGGCTATCTTAACAAGAGAATCGTACATGGCGGGTTTTGTGGCAATCTGGTAAGAATCCTCAAGCTCCAAAAGCTCCAGTCCCGATTCGGGGCTCTTATATTTCTCCGAAAGCCTGTTAAGTAGTTCTTTGGTGGCGTCTTTGTCTTCTTCTATAATCTCTGCAAGTTTGGAAAGCTCCACCGATTCGCCCATGGCAAAAAGAATGGCTTCAAGTGTGGCAAGTTTTGTTGCTGTATCCAAAATATATCTCCTGTGGTACTAGGCTGCCTGAGCCGTAATATAAATATCGTCGAAAAGATTCTCCTGAAGAATCGTAATGCGCCCCACCTTCATAAGTTCGAGAATTATAAGGAAGGTTACGATAATCTCCGCCTTGGAACGCTGTTTCTCAAGAAGATCCTTAAAAGAAAACTTTTTGTGAGTCGCAATGTACTCATCTATAAAAAGAGCCTTGGCATCCATATCGATTTCTTCTTTTTCAATGTTGCCGTAATGGGAACGGATAGGGTCGATTTTATCTTCTTTGCGCTGCATCATGAAGTTGAAAATCTCATGAAGGCGGTTAAGGTTCATGTCGCCGATTAACTGCTCATAGTCGATGGGGTCCCTGTAATTCTTGACATCCTCGGGAAGCGTCTCCTTCTTGCACAAAGAAAAACCGTTCTCAAGCTGCATGTCCTTAAGTTCGAAAGACATGTATTTGTACATCTTGTACTCAAGAAGCTTTTCCACAAGTTCCGCTCTCGGATCCTCTTCCTCCCCTTCTTCATTGACTTCCTTGGGAAGAAGCATCCTGCATTTGATGTCCACAAGAGTTGCGGCCATCACCAAAAACTCGCTCATGACATTCATGTCTTCGGCTTCCATTGCGCGGATATACTCAAGGTATTGATTGGTAATCTCCACAATGGGGATGTCGTAAATGTCGACTTTATTCTTTTCAATCAGGTGAAGAAGAAGGTCAAGCGGGCCTTCAAATACCTGCAGTTTAACGGATATTGCCATTATCTTGTGTCCTTTTTGAATTTCGTCACTAGATATTGTATCTTACTTTTTCTTTCTTTTCAATGCTTTTTTAAGTGAATGACGATTAATTCTCCTGGATTAAAAAATCTTAAGGGCAAAGTATGGCTTCCGATGCCACGGCTTAATATCATCTTGGAGCCGTATTCCTCAAAAAGACCGCCGTCGTAGTGTGGAAAAAGCTTAAGCCTCGGAGAAATAACGCCTCCTATAAAAGGCAGCCTCGCGATTCCTCCGTGGTTGTGCCCTGAAAGAACAAGGTCCGGCTTCCACTTGGCATAGCCCTCAAAATACTCCGGGTCATGAGCCATCAATACGCTGAACCGCGACTCGTCATTGGGGCCCACAAGCTTCTCCGTATAGTCGTCCTTGTAATACATTTTGACACCGCGGATATAGTACTCCCGTTCAATGGACAATGCATAAATATCAATGTCTTCAAAGCTTACCTTTCCATTGTCCAGAAGCTTTACGGGAATTTTATCAAGTTTCTCAATGTATCTGTCATACATGTCCCCGTAGGTGTCCGGAAACCACTTAAGTCTTGCCTCGTGATTGCCTACGCTGTAGAAAACAGGCATTCTTTGTGCAAGAGCACGGACAAAGAAAGCGGGCGTATCGGTTTCTTTGCCTGCATGACCCGTCACCATATCGCCTCCGAGGAATACCGCTTCGACCGGGATTTCATCAATGGCCTTAAGAAGCCTTGAATTATTCCTGCCGTAGGATTTGCAGTGAAGGTCGCTTATAAAAAGAAAATCATGGTCACGGGAAAGCTTGTCGCTTTCTATGGTATATTCGCGCACAACAAAACGGTTGGAGTCAACAACAATAACTCCAACCGCCAAAATTACAAGTACTATAAGGATAAAAAGAAGAAGCTTCATTCTTTATCCTCCCAAAATTTACGCGGTCTTTTCGCCCGAAATCTTGCCTCTTGCTATGGAAATACCCCTGAATATGTAGTCAACTACAGCTATTGCGAGAACCACTTCCATGAAAATAATCACCTTAGAAGGTTCGAATTTCTCAACCGTCTTAAATAAGAACTTATTGAGAAACTCCACCACGCCTATTGCGTAAAAGCCCCAGGCAATGGTGCTCTCAAGACAGATAATGCCCTGATAGTTAAAGGGCTTGTCATCATAAGTCCAGAACATGGAACCAAGTGACTTAAGCATAAGCTTACCCACAATATACTCAAAAATAGTGGCAATAACCGCACCGATTACATAAACGAGAAAGAAACTGTGAGAAAAAGGCTCAAGGGCAATGGAACCGAGGGTGGCTCCCACTCCGTAAATCGGGCAGAAAGGTCCCTTGGCAATTCCCCTGTTGGTAAGCTTTTTGTTGCAAAAAGACATGTATATGGACTCGGCACACCAGCCGAGTATTGAATAGACCACAAAGGATATTCCTATATGATAAAGGTCCTTGCCGAGGAACGGCAGGCTCCAAAAAAATCCGTATTCCATGTGATTCTCCTCCCCACATTCTCCTTAAACGTAACAAGCCCTTGACGAAATGTCAAGGACTTGCAAATTTTGATAATTAATTATATTTGCGCTTTCTGGCTGCCTCAGACTTTTTCTTACGCTTAACGCTGGGCTTTTCGTAATGCTCACGCTTACGAATTTCCTGCTGTATGCCGGCTTTAGCGCAGCTTCTCTTGAAGCGACGTAATGCGCTGTCTAATGATTCGCCTTCTTTAACGATAACGTTTGACATTCTGTTTCCCTCCCTTCAGTCCCTTCATGTACTTGACTGACAGGTTATTTCGTGTTTACACACGTTAATGTTATATCAAAAAACCCTTGATTCGTCAACAATATTTTTTTAAAGCCTTTTTCAGTCCAGTTCCGAGGCATTTTTGCGTATCTGCAAAAGGTTTGCGGGGTTCACCGACATATAATCTATATCAAGGTCTATAAACTTATTAAGATAAAAAGGTACGGTAGCCATTTCGCCGCATATTCCCACGGTTTTTCCTTTTGCTTTGGCACTCTTTACCGTCATTTCTATCAGCCTCATTATTGCGGGATGATACGGATCGGTAAATTCCATGAGGCTTCCGTTCTGCCTGTCCATGGCCAGTGCATACTGCGTCAAATCGTTGGTTCCTATGCTGAAAAAGTCCGCATATTCCGCCAGTTCATCGGCAATCATAACCGCGCCGGGAGTTTCTATCATAATGCCCTGGGCCGGTATCACAAATTTAAATTTGTCCTTTTTAAGTTCCGCCCCACACTCCTCTACGATTTCTTTTACCTTAATCATCTCCGAAACCGAAGTAATCATGGGATACATTATCTTAAGATTACCGTGACGGGCCGCACGGAAAAGTGCCTTAAGCTGAGTCTTGAAAAGTTCCCTGTATACCAAAGAAAGCCTTATTCCCCGAAGACCGAGGGCCGGATTTTCTTCCTTGGACAAATGCAAAAAGTCGGCGGTTTTGTCGCTTCCCAGGTCAAAGGTTCTGATTATTACGGGCTTATCGCCCATTTTCTTTAAGACATTGCTGTATTCTTTGTACTGAGCCTCTTCGCTCGGAGGTTCTTTGGCCCCCACATAAAGAAATTCGGTTCTGAAAAGGCCTATGCCGTCGGCATGGTAATAAGCGCTGTCTTCGGCACCCAAAGCATCCGAAATGTTGGTGAATAAAGAAATCTTCCTGCCGGATTTAGTAACGGCTTCTTTGTCTTTGTACAAAGAAAGGTCTTCCTGAGCTTTGTTCTGTTCCTTTAATTTATTTACGTACCGCTCGTAAGTGGGAAGGTCTGGGTCAACGATAAATGTGCCCTCTATTCCGTCCACAACCGCTCTCACACCTTTGGGTGACTCAAAGATACGCGAGTCTTCAATAAGCACCATGGGAATATCCATGGAACGGGCAAGAATTGTGGCATGGGAATTAAGAGAGCCTTTTGTCACCACCAGTCCGCGTGCTTTTTTCAAGTCCAAAGAAATGACTTCGGAGGGCGACAGTTCTTCCGCAAGAATTATTGAAGGTTCCCTTATCACAAGGCGCTCGCGTTTGCCCATAAGATTGGCAATTATTCGCGCCGAAACATCCTTGATGTCGGCGGCTCTTGACTGCATATCGATATTGGGGGAATTCATAAAGAAGTCTTCGTATTTGGCAGAAACTTCGCTGACAGCGTACTCGGCGCAGACCGATTCGCCCACTATCATGTCCTTAATCTCCCCCACAAAGTTTTCATCCGTAAGAAGCATTCTGTGAGCCTCGAAAATGTCGGCTTCGTTTCTTCCCACCTTACCTCTGCCTGACACAATAATGTCCTTAAGTTCCCTGTCCGTACGCTCGTAAGCTTTCTTAAGCCTTTCAAGTTCCGCCACACGGTCCTTGATAACGGTTTTATATGTATTGTAAACAACGGCTCTGTCGAGTACCAGAACGGGACCCATGCCAATTTTGCCGTGTATTCTTTTTCCTTTATAAACTTCCATGGAAAGACGCCTCCTGTTCTGTGCGCACAGTAATTATATCACATATATGATTGCAAACAACCGATTTATATGCATATATTCAAATTATAAAATTGACATTCAAAATGTTTCGTGGTTAAATTACATTGTTACGTAACAACGTTATTCGAGGTATTTCATGAAACAGAATACTGATTACAAAAAAAGAAATCTGCTTATCAAAGCGGCCAAAGAAGAATTTATAAAACACGGCTACACAAAGGCTTCCCTTCGCACCATATGTGCCAAAGCGGGAGTTACCACCGGGGCGTTATATTTCTTTTTTGAAAATAAAGCGGAACTATTCTCTGCCGTTGTGGACCCTTCCATTAAAGAGCTTAAGGACCTTCTTAACAAATATTTCATTGAAGATGCCAAATATCTCGCGAATGCAGAATCTCTTGAGACCATTGAAGCAGGTCACAATGGTGCAAGCGAGCTAATTACAAGTTGTGTGTACAGAAATCAGGATGTATTCAGGCTTCTTTTGAATCGAGCCGAGAATACGGTCTATGAAAATGCACTGGACGATTTGGCCAAACTTATCGAAGGATGTATTCCATCAATTGTGTCTACTCTTCCGGGCTATACTTATGATGACTTCATGGTGGAATTCATGGCAAGGCTTACCATCGATTCTTATATCAACGTTATAAAGCGTGAGCCCGATGAGAAGAAAGCCGCCGAGAAACTCAGGAAAATAACAAGATACCTGGTACGAGGCTGGGTAAAACTTGTTTTTGTAAAAGAATAAAGAAATTTTAAGAGGCGTCCGAATTAATCGGGCGCCTCGTTTAATGCAATTATTTAATCTGTGATTCCAAAGCCTTGGAAGCTTCGGCAATGGCATCGGGAATGCCTGCGGGGTTCTTGCCGCCTGCCTGAGCCATGTTGGGACGTCCGCCGCCGCCACCGCCTACGAGGGCCGCAATGGACTTAATAAGGTTACCGGCATGTGCACCTTTGGCCTGAGCGTCGTTGGTTGCTTTGGCTACAAGGTTTACCTTGCCGTCTGCTTCGGAAGCAAGCACTACCACTCCGCCGCCGAGCTTGTCAGCAAGCTGGTCTGCAAGGTCTCTTAAGCCGTTCATGTCAACTCCGGGTACAGAAGTTGCAAGAAGCTTAACGCCCTTAACTTCGGTAACGGCATCCATGGGATCGCCGAGAGCACTCTGTGCAGCCTTGGCCTTTAAGGATTCAACCTCGGAGCTTAAACTCTTAACCTCTGCCATAAGTGAAGCAAGTCTGTCAAGGAAGTTGGAAGGCTGGGTCTTGACTACGGCACAAGCCTTGGTAAGCTCTTCCTCAAGATTCTTGTAATATGCTATAACATTGGCACCGGTAATGGCCTCGATACGTCTTACGCCTGCAGCCACGCCGGATTCGGATAAAATCTTAAAGTTGGCAATATCTGAAGTATTCTTAACATGTGTACCGCCGCAGAGTTCCTTGGAGAAGTCTCCCATGGATACTACACGAACGGTCTCGCCGTATTTCTCGCCAAAGAGGGCCATTGCGCCACTCTTTTTGGCATCTTCTATGGACATTATGTCTGTATTGACAGCAAGTCCTTCCGCAATCTTCTCATTAACGATTGCCTCAACCTTTTCGATTTCTTCGCGGGTCATAGCCTGCGAATGGCTGAAGTCAAATCTGGTACGTCCGCTGTCCTGATAAGAACCCTGCTGTTCCACGTGGTCGCCGAGTACCTGCTGAAGTGCAGCCTGAAGCAAGTGAGTAGCCGAGTGGTTCTTACAGGTAGCCGCTCTGGTAGCCTTGCATACTTCAAGTTTGGCCTTATCATTAACCTTAAGGGTACCGGATACAACCTTACCCACATGACCGATACGGTTGCCGGGAAGCTTAACGGTCTCTTCCACCTCAAATACGCCGGTAGCTGTGGTAATCTTACCTACATCGCCCTTCTGACCGCCCATGGTAGCATAGAAAGGAGTCTTTGCAAAAATAAGGGTTCCTTCTTCGCCGCCGTTGAGAGTTTCAACGATTTCTTCACCGTCGGACATAGCCTTAACCGTCTCTTCAAGTTCGGTCTTATCATATCCCACAAATTCGCTCACAATCGAAGCGTCGAGTTTTTCAAACACATCGGCATCCATTGCTTTCTGGGCGAAGTTGGCATTCTCTCTTGCCTTCTGCTTCTGTTCTTCCATGGAAGCCTTGAAGCCTTCTTCGGATACGCTTAATCCTTCTTCCGCAGCCATTTCTACGGTAAGTTCAAGAGGGAATCCGAAGGTATCATACAAATAAAATGCCTCGGCACCGGAAATTTCCTTGGAGCCCTTGGATTTATTGGTATCAAGAATCTTCTTGTATTCCTTCATACCGTTTTCGATGGTGCTTTCGAAACGCTCTATTTCCTTCTTAAGTTCGTTTAATATGAACTCACGGTTCTTAACAAGAAGGGGATAGCTGTCTGCATAAATCTTATCGATGTAAATGCATGCAATATTAAAATAATCTTCTGTCTTAAGTCCGAGTACGCGACCGTGTCTTACCGCACGACGGATAAGTCTTCTGAGCACGTAGCCTGCCCCCGCATTTGAAGGACGAAGCTTGGCGGGATCGCCGATAAGCATAACAGCCGTACGGGTATGGTCTGCAATAATACGCATGGACTTGGTGGACTTTTCGTCGGCTTCGTATTTAAGGCCACTCTTGTCTTCCACATACTTAATAACGGGAGCGAAAATGTCAATCTTGTATACATCGTCGGTTCCGTTTAAGAAAGCTACGTTTCTCTCAAGTCCCCAGCCGGTATCAACGTTTTTCTTGGCAAGAGGAGTCAAACTTCCGTCCTGATGTCTTTCGTACTGCATGAATACGTCGTTACCGATTTCGGTGTATTTGCCGCAGTGACAGCCGGGCTTACAGTCGGGTCCGCAGGGAGGAACGTCCATTACATAGAACATTTCCGAGTCAGGTCCGCAAGGGCCGTACTCAAGGCCCCACCAGTTGTCTTCTTTGGGTAAAAAGAAAACGTTCTCGGGCTTAAAGCCTGATTCGATTCTGTATTTTGCGCCTTCTTCGTCTCTGGGAGCATCTTCGTCGCCCGCAAAAACGGTAGCTGCAAGATGGTCTCTGTCAAATCCGAATACGCCTGTAAGAAGCTCGTAGCTCCACTGGCATCTTTCTTTTTTAAAGTAGTCGCCGAGGGACCAGGAACCCATCATTTCAAAGAAAGTAAGGTGGTTCTTGTCTCCTATGGAATCAATATCAACGGTACGAACACATCCCTGCACGTTGCAAAGTCTGGTGCCTAAGGGATGCTTCTTGCCGAGAAGATAAGGCATAAGGGGCTGCATGCCGGCTACGTTGAACATAGCGCCGGTGGAACCGTCGGATACAAGTGATACGGCACCTACGTCCACGTGACCTCTTTCTTTGTAGAAATCAAGCCATGCCTTTCTTAATTCACTTGAAGTCATTGCCTTCATATGTGCATTCTCCTAATCAATTAAAAATCAAATTTATCTTCGAAAAACTTCATAAGGTCGTCAATGGCAACACGCTCCTGCTCCATGGAATCGCGGAAACGAACGGTTACGCAGTTGTCGGTCTCTGAATCAAAGTCGTAAGTTACGCAGAAAGGAGTTCCGATTTCGTCCTGACGGCGATATCTCTTACCGATGTTGCCTCTGTCGTCGAATTCGCAGTTGTACTTCTTACAAAGTTTAGCAAATACCTTCTCGGCGCCCTCGTTAAGCTTCTTGGAAAGAGGAAGCACACCGATCTTAACAGGTGCAAGTGCGGGATGGAATCTGAGGACTGTTCTGATATCGGGAGCCTCTTCGGTACCGAGGTTCTCTTCGTCATAAGCTTCGCAAAGGAACGCAAGTACCACACGGTCAGCGCCGAGTGAAGGCTCAACGACGTAAGGAATGTACTTCTCGTTAAGCTCATCGTCAAAGTAATCCATGGGCTCGCCTGAAGTCTCCTGATGTCTGGTAAGGTCATAATCGGTTCTGGACGCAATACCCCAAAGCTCGCCCCAATCGGTGAAGGGGAAGGCATACTCGATGTCGGTGGTATGGTCGCTGTAGAAAGAAAGCTCTTCGGGATCGTGGTCACGAAGTCTTAAATTGTCTTTGTTGATGCCAAGAGAAAGAAGCCATTCGTAGCAGGTCTTTCTCCAGTACTCAAACCATTCGGTCTGTGTGCCGGGCTTGCAGAAGAACTCAAGCTCCATCTGTTCGAACTCTCTGGTACGGAAAGTGAAGTTACCGGGAGTAATCTCGTTACGGAAGGACTTACCGATCTGGCAGATTCCGAAAGGAACCTTTTTACGGGAAGTACGCTGAACGTTCTTAAAGTTTACGAAAATACCCTGAGCGGTCTCGGGACGAAGGTAAACTACGTTTTTGGCATCCTCTGTAACGCCCTGGAAGGTCTTAAACATAAGGTTGAATTCTCTGATGGAAGTAAAGTTGTGCTTGCCGCAGGAAGGACAGGGAACGTTATTGTCCGCAATAAACTTCTCCATTTCCTCGTGAGACCAGCCGTCTACGGAAGACTTAAGCTCGATGCCTTTTTCGGCAGCAAAATCTTCGATAATCTTGTCGGCACGGAATCTCTCGTGACATTCCTTACAGTCCATAAGAGGGTCGGAAAAGCTTCCGAGGTGACCTGAAGCAACCCATGTCTGAGGGTTCATTAAGATGGCACAGTCCACACCTACGTTGTAGGGATTCTCCTGTACGAATTTCTGCCACCATGCACGCTTAACGTTGTTCTTAAGTTCAACACCGAGATTACCGTAATCCCAGGTGTTGGCCAGGCCGCCGTATATTTCGGAGCCGGGATATACAAAACCTCTTGCCTTGGCAAGGGCAACAATTTTATCCATTGTCTTTTCCATAGTAACAAAGTCTCCTTTTTGAATATTATCCGATTTATTATAGACAGAATTTTAAGGATTTTCAACCGAAAAAACAAAAAAGGCTCGTAAAATGAGCCTTAAGTGTTTTTATTGCATGGTCATGGTATTAAGTATGTCAAGGCTTGCAAGGTTTCTATCTACGAGATGCTTTCTTTCGTAATCCGCAACCTCTGTAAGTTCCGAGAAAAGTTTATCCGAAAGTTTAAAGTTAAAAAGCTTCTCTATGGTGCTGCCCTGAATATAATCAAGGGTGGTATAAAGTCCGTCGCTGAAGCTGCCCGCATTGATGGCCGGTATGAATTCGCCTTCTATCATGAAAAGCTTTATTTCAAAGACCCTTCTTACAAAATCATTGGAAAGCCTTTCCGACTTAAGCCCCTGAAGTGCTCTGTACAGCAAAAGAAGGAGTTCCGACTCATCGTTATTCTCAAGGGCATAGAATTCGGCGAGTTCCGCAAAGTACATTCCGTAGTAAGCTCCCTCCATATCCAGACGGAAATTGTCAAAGTAATTCATTATTTCCACGTTCTGAACATTGTAAGAGGTCCTGCCCACATACAAATCAAAGGTGCCGAAAGCAAACATATCGGTAGTGCCTAAGAATCTGCTACCCTGGCGACGGGCGCTCTTAACAAAAGCGGTTATCTTGCCCCTCTCTCTTGTAAGAAGCGTAATGCGTCTGTCATATTCACCCTGAGCAAATACACCGATTACCATTCCGGTAACCTTTAAAAAATCCTGCATAGCCTAGCCCCGACAACCTATTTCTGAATCTTAAAGTCTCCCGCGTTGTAGCCAAAGTTCTTAAGCAAGAATTCCGAATCTCTCCAGTCCTTTTTGACTTTGACAAAAAGCTTAAGATTAATCTGTCTCTCTAACATCTTCTCGATTTCAAAGCGGGCGTTGGTGCCTATCTTTTTAAGCATTTCTCCGCCTTTGCCGATTATCATGCCTTTGTGGGATTCTTTTTCACAGACTATGGTGGCTTCGACCTGCACCACCCGCCCGGAAAAATCCATTTTTTCTATCATTACGGCAATTCCGTGGGGAATCTCTTCACTCAAAGCATGAAGGGCTTTCTCACGAATCATCTCCGCCGCAATCTGTCTTACGGGCTGGTCCGTAACGGTATCCTCATCGTAAAAAGGTTCTCCGTAAGGAAGGTACTTCATGATAACCTTCACAAGTTCATCGCAGTTGGTACCTGCGGTGGCGCTTACGGGCACAACTTCGTCAAACTCCGAAAGTTTGGAAAATTCCGCAATTACCGCCGGAAGGTCTTCTCTCTTCACAGAATCGATTTTATTAATAACCAAAATCTTGGGAAGATTTATGGACTTAAGTTCCTCCAAAATGTCTTTTTCCGCATTGCCGGCAGGCTTGCCCGCCTCAAGCATATAAAGAAGAACATCCGCATCCTTGTAAGTGGATTTGGCAGCGGTCATCATATAATTGCCAAGCTTGTTTTTGGCCTTGTGAAGTCCGGGAGTGTCCAAAAAAACAATCTGTCCTTCTTCCGAAGTATAAACCGTCATGATACGGTTTCTCGTGGTCTGGGGTTTATTGGAGGTTATGGCAATCTTCTGCCCTATTATTTTGTTCATGAGTGTGGATTTGCCCACATTTGGTCTTCCGATGATGGCCGCAAATCCCGCTTTAAAATTATTGTCCGTTTTCTGCATTCTTTTTTGCCGTTTCTTTTGCCTGATTCATACGTTCTTCAGCGAGCCTGTTACGTTCGGTCTCTCTTCTTTTTGCTCCCGATTTAACTATAGCTCTTATGATAAGAACCACAATTACCACGATTACCGCAAAAAGCACAAGTCCGGGAAGTGCTCCCACGAAGCCTACAAAGAAATCCTGAAGTCCCTCAACAAGATCCTCGATTCCTTCGGAGAAAGAACGTCTGACTCTGTCCCAGTATTTCTCGGGTTCCGGAGGAGTGTATTTGGTAACCTCGGAAATGTTTAAATAAACCGTGGCATAATCCACCAGATTATCAAAGGTGCGAAGCTGGGAAGCCTGACTTTCAAGGTGATATCTGACCTCGGAAAGACGTGCCTCGATAGCAATCATATCTTCAACGTTGTCGCATTTTTCAAGGAGGGCCAGAAGCCTTTCCTGCTCGATTTCGTAAGTCTGCTTGCGACTTTCGCTGTCAACGTACTGAAGGGTGATGTCTTCTACATTTAAGTTTTTATTGGTGATATTGGCCGTATCACCTACGTAATTAACAAATTCTTCAAGGTTCTTGGAGGGAACTCTTACGGTTAAGTTACAGTATCTGGAGCCTTTGTTGCCCGAGTAACTGCTTCCGTTAAAGGAGTCCATGTTCTGAATGTAGCCCTGAAGCGCACTGACTCTGGCCTGTGTTGCGGCCACGAAATCATCAAAGGTCTCTGTTTCCGCATTAATGCTGTAGGTCTTAATGAGCTTTCTGGCAGAGTCATTTAAAGGCTTGTCCTGCTTAAACTCACCCGAGGAACCGCCGTCATCGTAAGATTTGTACTCATCTGTGTAAAAGCCTTCTTCGTATGCGGCCGCCGGTGCATCGCTATAGGCATAATTAACCTCAGCTGATGCCACGGAGTCATAAGCTCTTTTGGAAGAACCCGAACCGCACGCAACGACTGACATTGCCAAAGTAACCGATACCAATACCTTTAACAGTTTTTTCATAATAACTCCCTTCTCCCTCTCCTCACGGGATAAAAGAACCCGATTACGTCGTAATAAGAGGCGTAATCTTATCGAATATGTCTCCTTCTTTCTTAAGCATCTCTTCACTGCCCACACAGCTTAAGGATTTGTTCTCCATAATCTTGTCTATGTAAACTCCGAGGCTTTTGATTTCCTCGGGTGTGGTGGCGAGGATTTCGTCTCTTTCTTTCTGCTTGTCTTCAAGGGTTATGCCCGACTTGTAGTTTAAGTAAGTTCTGGCAGCCTTTAATGAAGGTGTAAACGGAGCGTCGTAGTCGGCTATGGTGGAAATAATGTATCGCTCGATTTCCTCCATATCCCCCGAATAATTCGTAACATAATCCCTCACCTTTTCAAAGGTGTTGTAAGTATTCTTAAGGTTGGGATCTCTGTAAGAGGCAAAGAAAGAATCTCCCGATGAAGCAAAGCTGCAGAAGCAACCGTAAGCACCGCCGAGAACTCTTATCTGATTCCAGAGGTAATCCGTACTTAACATTGTGCGAAGAACCTGAAGGCTGCCCTTGTACTCAAGACCCGCTTTTCTGAAGTTACCCGCCATGGCCGCATACTGAACGGTGGAAGCGCTTGAAAAGGCTTCATGGCCTTTATTCTTGCCGTAATGAACCACGGGAAGGTCGGATTTGGCATCTCCCAGTTTGGCTATGAACTCACCCAGAACTTTATTAAAGGCTTTAATGCCCTTTTTGTCGGAGCCCACGAATACTTCAAGGTTTTCTTTGGTAAGAAGAATGGAAAGAACTTCTTTCATCTCTTTAACCAGGGTGTCAAAGTTTTTGTCAAAATTCTTTAAAATGCTTTCAATGTATCTGTACTGGCCCATTCCGATTAAATCATCGGACAAGGCGGAAGTATCCGAAAGATTGGCTGCGGCACGACCTATTGCCACGCTGTGTCCCGACTGCATCATGTAGCCCTGAAGACGAACCCTTGACATTTCGAGGTTTTCTTTTACGCGCTTTTTATCGCTAAGGTCGGACTTAAACAAAATCTCGTCTATAAGCTCAAAAGCATCGGTAAGGCGGGAAATAAGGGCTTTACTCTTAACCTCGAGGCTGTAGGTATAATCATCGGTATTGTCTTTTTTCTTGTATACCATGGTGCCTGTGGAAAGGCCGCCGGTTTTAATGTTGATTTCGTTGGAAAGTTCGCCGTAAGTGTATTTGTCGGTGTTGACATAGCCTAAAAGGGTCTTGACAACGCTTAAGGCGGGTACAAGTCTCAAAGGCAGTCTGTCTGCCTTAAATGCAAGGGTAAAATAAACTATTCCGTTGGGAATGATATCTGCGGTTATTTCCTTTATACCGTCAATCTCCGTCACATCATAATCAAGATGAGTGGCTTCTTTTTTGATGTCCTTCAAAGAAAGAGTGGGAATAGTCTTTAAGGCTTCTTCAGAGTCAGGTTCCTCCTGATATTTCTTTAAAGCCTTTGTGCTGTTTAAAATCTCAAGTTTCTCGGCTTCGGACAAGCTGTCTTTGTAAGCCTGCAGTTTTTTCTTAAGTTCCTCTTCTTTACGACCGTTGAGACCCTTCACGGGCTTCATGACAAGAATGGTCTTGTGGTTGTTGTTAAGGACACAGTCTCTTAAAACATTTTCAAAAAGACCGTTATGAATACCCTCCCTTAACTCTTTAAATATCTTATTCTGCTTGAGGTTTATGAAAATGTCGTCATCGGTATAAAGCCATCTTTCAAATACCATGGTGCCGTAAGCAACAGACTTCGGATAAAAGCCGTAATCGCCTTCCCTGTAGGAGAATTCGGACCTTGTGACAGAAGCTTCAAGAGCCTTTTTGTCAAAGCCTTCCTCGATAATCTCCTTCATGGTGCTTTCAACTATCTCGACAAAACGTTCTTCGTCCTCGGGATTGGCTCCCTGAGCGATAATGGAGAACACTTTCTGACATATATCATTGGTCATTTCGGAATATATGTCTTTGCCTATGCCCGCGTTAATGAGACGTTCCTTCATTTTGGCTCCCGGAACGCTGCAAAGGGCGTAATTGATGGCATTCATGGCTTCCGTGGTCTTAATGTCGTTGTAGTCTGAACAAACCACATTGTATGAAAGATATGTTGCATCTTTGTCATCGCCGTCGGCAGGAACTGAATATTCTTTTTCAACTCTCTTTCTGGCGGTAAAGGGAGTCTGCATCTTTATTTCGGAATTCGGATCGATTTTCTCGTATTTTGAGAGATATTCCCTGTCGATAAAAGAAAGCTTCTCTTCAAAGTCCATGTCGCCACATAAAAAAATGCGTGAGTTGGAAGGATGGTAAAGCCTCTTGTAGAAATTGCAGAAATTCTCGTAAGTAAGACTGGGAATCACATCAGGGTCCCCGCCGGATTCAACGCCGTATTGAGTATCGGGGAAAAGCGAAAAAAGAATATATGCGCTGTTGGTGCTGTCAGACGAAGAATATTCTCCTTTCATCTCATTGTATACTACGCCGTTGTAAGTAAGAGGAGAATCCAAATCCTCCATCTCATAGTGCCAGCCTTCCTGCATAAAAATCTTGGGTTCTGAAAGAACTTTCGGAGCAAATACAGCGTCAAGATAAACGCTCATAAGGTTCTGAAAGTCCTTGTCGTTGCAGCTTGCAACGGGATATAAGGTTTTGTCCGGATAGGTAAAGGCGTTCATGAAGGTATTGAGAGAGCCTTTGCTGACCTCTGTCATGGCATCCTTGACAGGATATCTGTCGGAGCCTCCGAGAACCGAATGCTCCAGTATATGAGGCACTCCGGTGGCATCGGACTGAGGAGTCTTAAAGCCAATCATGAAGCATTTGTTGTCATCCGTATTCTGAACGCACGCCACTCTTGCCCCTGTCTTGTCATGAACGAGGGTGTATGCGGTTGAAGAAATATCTTCGAGGGTTTCGGTTGAAATAAGCGTGTAATTCTTACAGCCTTTGAATTCTTTCATTTCGGTCTTCTTTCTATTTTAATTCGTCGGGGATTTCAATATCCTCTATGGCGTTGGCGGTAAGCTTAAGGGCCGCCTCAATATATGAACGGGTCATGCCCGATTCTTCCATCAATTCTTCAATGGTGACTTTTCTGCCGAGGGCCTCCGCAAGTTCTGCAGCCGCTTTGGAAACTTTGTTGACACGTTTAAGAAGTTTCTCTTCGGCTCCGCTTTCGTCATTGTCCGATGCTATAAGGTCCTGCATGGCATCCATGATGGCGCTTGCCAGCACGCTTTCGGCCTCTGCGGCATTTTCGCAGGCACCGATGGCCATAACCGCATTGACAAGGCTTAAATTGCCTTCGCCTATAAGGTCCTCAAGAAGCACTCCCTGGCCCACATAAAGTTTGGCTATCTCTACCACGTTTTTAAGAGTGTCTTCCATGATGATAGCCTGTGCGGCCTCGTCTCCCGCCATGGCGGAAAGCATATGAGCCTCTCTCTGGCCTTTTGTAAGGGCTTCTTTGTCATTAAGTTCCTCAAGGTAGAGGTCCAGGTAATTCTTCTCTTCTTTTGTAAGAAGCTCGTCCATGGGAAGCTTGTCGTTTAAGCCTATTTTCTTGGATGTGAGGTATTCGCGTATAACCTCAAATTTGGATTTGTCGTCCTTAACTTCCGGAAATATGGAAAAAAGCTGTTCCTCGAAAATAACGTTCTCCTGGTCGAGGGCTATTTCCGTAAGCTCATTTATTCTTTTGATAAAATCCTGTCTGTCGTCCATTTAATCTCCCTATATTGAATAAACCTTCGGGGTTACTCTACATGTTTATGATTGAACAAGTGCTCGTTGCAGTACTCGTAATTGCCGTTGCATTTGGAGCAGAATCTGAATTGAAGCTCCGGATTGGTAAGTTCGGTTCTGCCGCAGATGGCGCATTTATGTTTGGAAACGCCTTTGGGCGTGGTCTCCCGTCTTACGGAATTTCTGAATTCTCTTGACTGCGCCGCTCTCTGCATTCTTTGTTTCGGAGAGCCAAGCCTCTTTCTCCTTGTTATAAAGAAGAAAATCACAAAGTTAAGAAGGGATGCCCCTATGGCAAGCTTGGTAAATACCGTTCCAACTATAAATTCATACACTATGTACAATCCGTCGATAATTCCGAGCCATTTCATCTTCACAGGGAACAGGAACCATATCCACACCTGAGCATCCGGGAAGGTTAAAGCAAACGCCAGAAAGATGGACAGATTGATGTAATATGTGGAAAAGAACATGCTCATGGCAAGCATAATGTTCGGAAGTCCCGCAATGTAATTACTGCCGAGAATAATGGTGGGATTCTCCTGAAGGGCAAAGAATCCGAAAGCAAGAAAGCTGCCCACAATAGTAAAAAGCATGCCGGAAAAAACATACACGTTAAATAAAAAGTCGCCCCAGGCACGCTCCAGCGTCTTACCTATGGAATAGTAAAACATAAGCATAATAAGTGTCAGGAAGTTAAAAGAATAGGTAGGAGGCACCAGAATCCAGCTTATAAGTCTCCAGACCTGTCCGTGTACGATGGCGTAAGGATCAAGCGTAAGATAATTTAAGGCGGCGGGATTAATCAGATAAAGAACATAACCCACTCCGTAAAAGATTATAAGGATAAGCGCCAGATTTTTAACGGCGTACTTGCCGAATTTTCTCTCAAATTTGCCCATTTAGCAAAAAAACTCCTTTGATTAAAGTCATATCAATTCTATCAAATGAACCTGCAAAAGTCCACTTAAGCAATTGTTAAACTTTTGTGTCTTAAGTAAAAACTCTTTAGAAAAAATTAATTGAATATGTTACAAATACATCCGATTTGTCAAATGTTTTTTCCGCGCACTTGTTTTATAATACGATTTAATGTGTACTATGCATAAAAATAAATAAATGGGGAGATTTATGAACGAAAAATACTATTCTCTTGGTATTGATATAGGTTCTACCACCGTTAAGGTAGCGGTGATGGATGAAGACAAAAACCTTCTTTTTTCAGATTACGAAAGACACTTTGCCAATATTAAAGAGACACTTCACAATCTTTTGGTTAAGGCCATGGAAGTTACGGGCAACATTACCGTACATCCCATGATTACCGGTTCCGGCGGCCTTACCCTTGCCAATCACCTGGAAGTTCCTTTTACCCAGGAAGTTATTGCGGTTTCCACTTCTTTGCAGGAACTGACCTCCGGCTGCGACGTTGCAATCGAACTCGGTGGTGAGGATGCAAAGATTATCTATTTTGAAGACGGCAATGTGGAACAGCGTATGAACGGTATCTGTGCCGGCGGTACAGGTTCTTTTATCGACCAGATGGCCAGCCTCTTGCAGACAGATGCCTCGGGTCTTAACGAATACGCCAAATCTTACAATTCTTTGTACACAATCGCAGCCCGCTGCGGTGTATTTGCGAAATCCGACATTCAGCCCCTTATTAACGACGGAGCCACCAAAGAAGACCTTTCCGCCTCAATATTTCAGGCGGTAGTCAATCAGACCATCTCCGGTCTTGCCTGCGGTAAGCCTATTCGCGGCCGCGTTGCATTCCTCGGTGGTCCTCTTCACTTCTTAAGCGAACTTAAGGTTGCATTCATCCGCACCCTCAAGCTTGATGCCGAGCATATTGTGGATACCGACCGCTCTCATCTTTTCGCGGCTATGGGATGCGCCCTCAATTCCAAAGAAGAAGTTTCTTTTTCCATGGAAGAAATGGTAGGCAAGCTCTCATCCGACATTAAGATGGACTTTGAAGTAGCCAGAATGGAGCCCTTATTTGAGAATCAGGAGGCTTATGACACTTTCAGAGCCCGCCACGACAAAGCTATGGTCAAAAAAGGCAGCCTCGCAGATTATCACGGCAAGGCTTTCCTTGGCATAGATGCAGGTTCCACCACCACCAAGATTGCTGTGGTAAGCGAGGACGGAACTCTGCTTCATTCTTTTTATTCCAATAATAACGGTTCGCCTCTTCAGACAGCCATTGATGCGTTAAAGGGCATTTACAAGGTACTTCCTTCGGATTGTAAGATTGTAAGCTCCTGCTCCACCGGTTACGGCGAAGAGCTTATGAAGTCCGCATTTATGCTTGATTACGGCGAGGTTGAGACCGTTGCCCACTACTATGCCGCCGCTTTCTTTTCCCCGGATGTAGACTGCATCCTCGATATCGGCGGTCAGGATATGAAATGCATTAAGATTAAGAATAAAACCGTAGACAGCGTGCTCCTTAACGAAGCATGCTCTTCGGGCTGCGGTTCCTTTATAGAGACCTTTGCAAAATCCCTCAATTATTCGGTTGAAGACTTCGCAAAATGTGCTCTTTTTGCGGCTCACCCCATCGACCTAGGTACCCGCTGTACCGTATTCATGAACTCCAAGGTTAAGCAGGCCCAAAAAGAAGGAGCAAGCGTTGCCGACATTTCCGCCGGTCTTGCTTACTCCGTTATTAAGAATGCATTATTCAAGGTTATTAAGGTATCCGACGCTTCCAGCCTTGGCAAAAAGGTGGTTGTGCAGGGCGGTACCTTCTACAACGATGCGGTACTCAGAAGTTTTGAAAAAGTAGCCGGCTGCGAAGCTGTTCGCCCCGATATCGCAGGTATTATGGGTGCTTTCGGCGCCGCGCTTATCGCACGTGAACGCTACACCGATGATTACAATACCCAGATGCTTTCTTACGAAGACATCTGCGACCTTAAATTCGAAACTTCCATGACCAAGTGTAAAGGCTGTACCAACGCATGCCGTCTTACCATCAACCGTTTCTCCGGCGGCCGCCAGTACATCTCCGGCAACCGTTGCGAACGCGGTATCGGCAAGCAAAAGAACAAGGACAATGTTCCGAACCTCTTTGAGTACAAGCTTAAGAGATACTTTAACTACGAGCCTCTGGCCCGCGAGACAGCTCCCCGCGGAACCGTAGGTCTTCCCCGTGTGCTTAACATGTATGAGAACTATCCTTTCTGGCACACATTCTTTACCCGTCTTGGTTACAGTGTCATTCTTTCGCCGGTATCAAGTCACAATATCTATCAGTTAGGTATTGAGTCCATCCCCAGCGAATCCGAATGTTATCCTGCCAAGCTCGCTCACGGTCACATCGAATGGCTCATAGCACAGAAACCCGACTTTATCTTTTATCCCGCTATCTTCTATGAGCGCGATGAAGTGAGAAATACCAACAACCACTACAACTGCCCCATCGTTACTTCTTACTCCGAGAACATTAAGAACAACGTTGAGGCTATAAGCGGCGGTCAGGTTAAGTTCCGTAATCCCTTCATGTCCTTTAAGAGCAAAGAAACCATCTCCCACGCTCTTACTCTTGAGTTTAACGAGCTTCCCGCGGCAGAAGTCCGTGAAGCGGTGTCGGCTGCTTTTGACGAGCTTGCCAATGCCCGTAACGATATCAAGAAAAAGGGTGAAGAGGTTCTTGAATACCTTAAGGAAACCGGCCGAAAGGGTATCGTACTCGCAGGTCGTCCTTATCACATCGATCCCGAGATTAACCACGGTATCCCGGAGCTTATTACTTCCTATGGTGTTGCCGTACTTACGGAGGATTCGGTGTCGCACCTTGGTAATCCCGAGCGTCCTTTGATAGTCAGCGACCAGTGGATGTATCACTCACGTCTGTATGCTGCGGCTGCTTTTGTAAGGACAGTCGACAATCTCGACCTTGTACAGCTTAACTCCTTCGGTTGCGGTCTTGATGCGGTTACCACCGACCAGGTTAACGATATTCTTTCAGGCTCCGACAAGATTTACACCTGCCTTAAGATAGACGAAGTAAACAACCTCGGTGCCGCAAGAATCCGTATCAGAAGCCTTCTTTCGGCCATCCGCGTTCGTGAAATGCGTCACTACGAAAGAACGGTTCGCTCAAGCGCCATCAATCGTGTGGAATTTACCGAGGAAATGCGCAAGAATTATACGATTCTGTGCCCTCAGATGTCACCCATTCACTTTGACCTTTTGGAGCCCGTATTCAGAATGGCAGGCTACAACCTCGTAGTCCTTGACAACGATAACCGTACCTCCATCGATACAGGTCTTAAATACGTTAACAACGATGCATGCTACCCTTCACTTCTGGTAGTTGGTCAGATGATGTCGGCTCTTGAGTCCGGCAAATATGACTTAAATAAAGTTGCCCTTATCATGACCCAGACAGGCGGCGGTTGCCGTGCCACCAACTACATAGGCTTCATCCGCCGAGCCCTCAAAAAAGCCGGCATGGAGCACATTCCGGTTATTTCCCTTAACCTTTCGGGACTTGAGAAGCAGCCGGGCTTTAAGATTTCGCCTCAGCTTCTTATCCGCGGTGTTTATGCCACTTTCTTTGGCGACATCTTCCAGCGCTGCGTATACCGCATGCGCCCCTACGAAGTTAACGCCGGCGACACCGACAGGCTTCACGAGGAATGGATTAAGAAATGTAACGACTTCTTAATGCGCAGGCACGTAAGCTTCTTTACCTTCCAGCTGATGTGCAAAAAGATGGTTGAGGAGTTTGACTGCATCCCTATTAAAAATATTAAAAAGCCCCGCGTAGGTGTGGTAGGCGAGATTCTTGTTAAGTTCTCTCCCACCGCCAACAACCACGTGGTAGAGCTTCTTGAAAAAGAAGGTGCCGAGGCAGTCGTTCCCGACCTTATGGACTTTATGCTTTATTGCTTTAAGAATCAGGAGTTTAAGGCAGATTACCTGGGTACTTCCAAAAAGACCGCAAGATTCTCCAAATTGGGAATCCGTGCAATAGAATTTGCAAGAAAAGGCTATTCCAAAGCCTGCAAAAAGAGCGTACACTTCGTGCCTCCCGCCAACATCGACGAGACAGCTGAATGTGCCAAGAGCATTGTTTCCATCGGCAACCAGACCGGTGAAGGCTGGTTCTTAACAGGCGAAATGATTGAGCTTATTCATAACGGTGCCAAAAACATCGTATGCGCCCAGCCCTTTGGCTGCCTTCCCAACCACGTAGTAGGTAAAGGCGTAATCAAACAGCTTCGTAAAAACTTCCCCGGAGCCAACATCGTAGCCATCGACTACGATCCCGGCGCAAGCGAAGTTAACCAGCTTAACCGTATCAAACTGATGCTCGCTTCCGCCTACAAAAACATGGAAAAATAAAAAATTTTTGAATTAACAGTTTTGGTTAATTCCTTGTTAATGGTTTATCTGTATATTTTAACCATACCCCATAACCCCAATGTACCATTCTCAATAACAGGAGAGCTACCGATACTCGGTAGCTCTCTTGTTGT
>CAMNCH010000021.1 GCA_946534145.1 uncultured Lachnospiraceae bacterium | reverse complement strand
ACCAGACTCCACTCCGACAATATCATAAGGCTTCAGGAGTTTGCCGACGTCATTTCCGACGAAAATATCGGTCGTATGCTTGAAGACAGCTGCGAAAAAATGGCTGCATACATCACCGCCAAGACCAACATTAACGACATATATATAAGGTCAGGCGTATGCATAGTCCATTCGGACAATTGCGACCTCGACAGCGCCATCAGTAACGCCAACCTTGCCAGAAGAGCCTCCCAGGGCGGCAAAGGCAGTCGCTGTCTTGTTTTTGACAAAGAAGTATTTGAAAGCAAAAGAAGACATGACAATTACCGAAAGGCCCTTGATAAGGCCCTTGAGAACAAAGAATTCTACGTTGTCATGCAACCCGAAGTTTCTGCCACCGAGCATAAGCTTGTCGGTGCCGAGGCTCTGGTAAGATGGAGAATGGCCGACGGTACGGAAGTGATGCCCGATGACTTTATTCCTGCTTTTGAAAAAGACGGAAGCATCATAAGGCTGGATTTTTATGCATACGAGATGGTTATGACCTACTTAAGAAGCCGTCTTGATGCGGGCAAAAAAATCGTTCCGGTTTCTTTGAATGTTTCAAGAGCGCATTTTGTGACCAGGGATTTTGTGCACAGATTCAAGGAACTGGTGTTAAGATATGACATTCCTCCGCAGTATATAAGGCTTGAACTTACGGAAAGCCTTTACATAGGCCACGATGAGTCGCTGAATGAGGCGATTGAAGATTTACGAGAGTTTGGAGTAAGCGTATTCCTGGACGATTTCGGAACCGGTTACTCGACTTTAAGCGCCCTCAACGAACTGCATGTGGACCTTCTTAAAATTGACCGTGCCTTTATGAAGGACCAAAACCTTAAGGACAGCGACAAGGCTATTCTTCGATTCATCATAGAAATGGCCAAAAACTTAAGGGTTAAGGTGCTTTGCCAGGGAGTAGAGTCCGACGAGCAGAGAGACTTCTTAAATCAGGCGGGCTGCGGTCTTCAGCAGGGCTATTTATATTCAAAGCCCGTATCCCTTGCGGTATTTAACGAATACGTGGACAACGAAGATATGCTTTTTGCAAAAATAGGCTGAAGCGTCGGTTTATAAAACGCTTAGACTTGACAATTTCGGATAAATGGGTTACTATACTTTAACGGATAAAAGCGTTAAAGCGCAAAAATATTCCGCAAGGAGAGTTTTAGAAATGCCCATTACCGAAATACTTGAAAAGAATGCCAAGATGTACCCCAACGACGTATGTCTTGTGGAAATAAACCCTGAAGTCAAGGAAGTCAGAAGGGTAACGTGGAAGGAGTATGAGCTTACCGAGCCCAATCCCACCACGCATTACAGACGAGAGATTACATGGAGTGTATTCGACGAAAAGGCCAACCGTTTTGCCAACATGCTTATGTCAAGAGGCGTGGTAAAGGGCGACAAGGTGGCTATTCTTCTTATGAACTGTCTTGAATGGCTCCCCATTTACTTCGGAATTCTTAAAACAGGTGCACTTGCGGTGCCCCTTAATTTCAGATATGCGCCCGACGAAATCGAGTACTGCCTTAAGCTTGCGGACGTGGACGTTTTAGTCTTCGGCCCCGAGTTTATCGGCCGTGTTGAGGAAATAGCAGACAAGATTTCCAAGAACAGACTTTTGTTTTACGTAGGTGAGAACTGCCCGAGCTTTGCCGAGGACTATAACAGCCTCGTAGCCAATTGCTCCAGCCAGACTCCCGGCGTAATCTTAAGCGACGACGATGATGCGGCAATTTATTTTTCATCGGGTACCACAGGTTTCCCCAAGGCGATTCTTCACGCCCACAGAGCGCTTATGCATTCCTGTAAGGTGGAACAGGCTCATCACGGTCAGCAGAGAAGCGATGTGTTCCTCTGCATTCCGCCTCTTTATCATACCGGTGCCAAGATGCACTGGTTCGGAAGTCTTCTTTCGGGCAGCAAAGCAGTACTTCTTAAAGGTACCAAGCCCGAAGCCATATTTAAGGCGATTTCAGATGAAAAGTGTACCATCGTATGGTTACTGGTGCCCTGGGCGCAGGACATCCTGGAGGCCATCGAGCGAGGCGACATTAAGCTTTCCGACTACAATTTGAAGCAGTGGAGACTTATGCACATAGGTGCGCAGCCCGTTCCTCCGAGCCTTATTAAAAAGTGGAAAGAAATCTTCCCCAATCACGAATACGATACCAACTACGGTCTTTCCGAATCCATCGGCCCCGGCGCCGTTCACCTGGGTGTTGAGAACATCCACAAGGTAGGTGCCATCGGTAAAGCAGGCTACGGCTGGGAGACCAAGATTATAGATGAAAAAGGCGAGCCCGTTAAAAGAGGCGAAGTCGGCGAACTTGCCATTAAGGGTCCCGGCGTCATGAAGTGCTACTACCATGACAGAAAGGCCACCGAAGAGGTTCTTCACGACGACTGGCTTTACACCGGTGATATGGCGGTTGAAGACGAAGATGGTTTCATAATGCTCGTTGACCGTAAGAAAGACGTTATCATCAGCGGAGGCGAGAACTTATACCCCGTGCAGATAGAGGACTTTATACGTACCAACGATGCTGTGCATGACGTAGCGGTTATCGGACTTCCCGATAAGCGTCTCGGCGAAATAGCCGCAGCTATCATTGAGTTAAAGCCCAACATGATAGTGACCGAGGAAGAAATCATGGAGTTTTGTAAAGCTCTTCCGAGGTACAAGAGACCTCACAAGATTATTTTTGCGGACATTCCGAGAAATCCTACCGGAAAAATCGAAAAACCGAAACTTCGCAAAATTTATTGTGGTGTAAGTCTTGTCGAAGCACAAAATAAAGGGTAATATATAAGTATAGTTGAAAGTAGAAGTTGATGCTCCAATTGATTATTGAGGGGATATGTCATGGAAGAGCTAAAAGAAATCAAGCAGGAAGCGGGCGGCAAGGGTGTTGCGTTGCTCGTGGAAGACAATGAAATCAATGCCGAAATCGCCACTATGCAGATTAAGGAACTTGGTTTTGAAGTCGAGTGGGTGGCTAACGGCGCAAGAGCCGTTGAACGTTTCGGAGAGACTCCGGTGGGCTATTACAGTATCGTTGTAATGGATATTATGATGCCTGTAATGGACGGACTCGAAGCCACACGCATTATCCGTAAACTGGACAAAGAAGATGCGGCCACCGTTCCCATAATTGCCATCACTGCCAATGCTTTTCCCGAAGATAAAGCGGCTTCTTTTGAAAACGGAGTTACCGCCTTTATCACGAAGCCCTACGGCAAGAGACAACTTCACGAAGTTATCAATAATCTCCTTAACAAGGAGCAACTTTAGAATCTTTATAAGGATACCGTCCGTAAGAATGGTATCCTTTTATCATTTTAAAAAGGACTTATTTCATGAAACCCTACGACCCCACAAGAATCAGAGAGTACAAGACTTCGGAACTGTTAAGGCGCTTTGCCCCCTATCTTTTTAAGTACAAGGGCATACTGGTACTGGACCTTTTATGCGCGTCTTTAACCACGGTCTGCGATCTGGTGCTGCCTCTTATTATGAGGTATATTACGAGCGTGGGGCTTTCCGATGCGGTCACTTTAAGCCTTGTTACCATTGCGAAGCTGGGGCTTTTGTATCTTGTGTTAAGAATTGTAGAATGTCTGGCCAATTTTTATATGTCAGACACCGGTCATGTTATGGGTGCCAAGGTTGAAACGGACATGCGTACCGATGCTTACGCGCATCTTCAGAGACTTTCCGATACCTACTACAACAACACCAAAATCGGACAAATAATGGGACGCATCACCAACGACCTTTTTGACGTTACGGAATTTGCTCACCACTGTCCGGAAGAACTTTTGATAGCCGTAATCAAGTGTACGATTTCTTTTGTGATATTAGCAGGTATTAATATATATCTGACACTTATTATCTTTAGTGTAATACCAATCATGTTATTGGTATGCGGCCGTATCAACCTTCGTTTCAGAAGACTCAGACGTCTCCAGAGAATGCAGATAGGTGAATTGAATGCCTCCATCGAAGACTCCCTTTTAGGCCAGAAGGTGGTTAAAGCCTTCACAAATGAAGATCTGGAGGAGCGTAAATTTGCCAAGGGCAACGAGCTTTTCTTTAGCCTCAAAAAAAGCTACTACGTGGTAATGGCATGGTTCCACACCAGCATTAAGATGTTTGATGCGATTATCTACCTTATCACCCTCGTGGCGGGCAGCTTGTTTATTCACTATGGTAAGATTCAGGCGGCGGACCTGGTGGCATTCCTTCTTTATGTGACCACCCTTCTTGCTACGGTTCGCAGAATCGTGGATTTCATGGAGCAGTTCCAGATGGGTATCACGGGTATCGACAGATTCTTGCAGCTTATGGATGCGGAGATTGAGATATTCGATGAGCCGGGAGCCGTTGATTTGCAAGACATTAAGGGCGAAATCGTCTTTAAGAACGTAAGCTTTGAATATCCCGACGACCACAACGAAGTCTTTAAGAACCTTAACTTAACCATTCATCCCGGCGAAAGAGTTGCTTTTGTGGGACCTTCCGGCGGAGGCAAGACCACTCTTTGCAACCTGATACCGAGATTCTACGATATTACCGGCGGCACCATTACCTTGGACGGCGGAGACATTAAGAACTACACTCTTAAGAGCCTTCGTTCCGGCATCGGTATAGTGCAACAGGACGTTTATCTCTTCAGCGGCACCGTATTTGAAAATATCGTATATGGCCGTCCCGACGCTACCCGCGAGGAAGTTATTGAAGCGGCCAAAAAAGCGGGAGCCCATGAGTTTGTTTCAGAACTTAAGGACGGATATGACACCTATATAGGCGAAAGAGGCGTTAAACTTTCGGGAGGACAGAAGCAGCGTATTTCCATTGCGAGAGTGTTTTTGAAAAATCCTCCCATTATCATCCTTGACGAAGCCACCAGCGCGCTTGATAATGAAAGTGAATACTTGGTGGCAAAATCGCTTGAAAAACTTTCGGAGGGTCGTACCACACTTACCGTGGCGCACAGACTTTCCACCATACGTAATGCGGACCGCATTATGGTGCTTACCGAGGAGGGAATCGTGGAAGAAGGCAACCACGATGAACTTATAGAGAAAAAAGGCTTGTATTATAAGTTCTACGAAATGGCCAATCAACTCAAATAAAGGGGGAATCAGCTTAGATGATACTTCAATTTGTCGGAGCCGATCATCAGGTAACGGGAAGTGCTCACTATGTTGAGTGTAACGGAAAAAGATTTTTGGTGGATTATGGTATGGAGCAGGGCAACATTGCTTACGAAAGCAAGGGCCTTCCCTGTAACGAGGCGGACATTGACTTCGTTCTTTTGACCCACGCCCACGTAGACCATTCCGGTATGCTGCCGCTTCTTTATGCAAAGGGCTTCAGAGGCAGTATTTACGCAACGGAGGCTACAGCGGATCTGTGTTCCATCATGCTTCGTGACTGCGCCCACATTCAGGTACAGGAAGCTGAGTGGAAAGCCCGTAAAAAGAAACGTACGGACCTTTCCGACGAGGACATTAATCCTATCTACACCATGGCGGATGCGGACGGTGCCATTAAGCACCTGGTACCCTGCAAATACAATGAACTTGTTAAGATAGCCGAGGGCATCGAGGTTCGTTTTACGGACATCGGTCACCTGCTCGGTTCTTCCAGTATAGAAGTATTCCTATGCGAGGACGGAGTCCACAGAAAAGTGGTATTCTCCGGCGATATCGGTAATAAGAATCAGCCCCTTATCAAGGACCCTCAGTACACCGACGAAGCGGACTACGTAGTCATGGAATCCACCTACGGCGACCGCCTTCATGAGAAAAACGTTTCCAATCCCCTTGAGGACCTTGCAACGGTTATTCAGGAGACTTTGGACCGCGGCGGCAATCTTGTAATTCCTTCTTTTGCCGTGGGTCGTACCCAGGAGCTTTTGTACTTCATAAGACAGATTAAAGAAAAGGGACTCGTTAAATACCACGATTTCCCCGTATATATGGACTCCCCCCTTGCGGTGGATGCAACCGAAATATTCCAGAAAAACATTTATGACTGCTTTGACGAGGAAGCCATGCAGGCAGTAAGGTCCGGTCACAACCCCCTTACCTTCCCTGGACTCAACCTTGCCATTACCGGTGAAGAATCCAAGGCCATTAACTCGGACGAAGAGCCCAAGGTCATTATTTCCGCATCGGGTATGTGCGAAGCCGGCCGTATCAGACACCACTTAAAGCACAATCTGTGGCGCCCCGAGTGTACCATCCTTTTTGTGGGCTATCAGGCTACGGGAACCCTCGGCCGTGCCCTTGTTGAGGGTGTGGATGAGGTTAAGCTCTTCGGCGAGCCCATAAGCGTTCGTGCGCAGATTCTTTCCCTTCCCGGAATGTCCGGCCACGCTGACAGAGACGGACTTGTGGAGTGGCTGGCAGCCTTCAAGAAAAAGCCTCAGAAGGTATTTATGGTTCACGGCGACGACATGTCCTGTGAGGCCCTTGCCGACTATGTTAACAGGGAGATGAAGATTCCTGCTTTTGCACCTTTCTCCGGCACCGTATTTGACATTATCTCAGGCGAGATTAAGTACGAAGCTACTCCCGAGAAGAAGAAAAAGAAGATTACCGCAGTATCTGACGCCTTTGCAAGACTCCTTGCCGCCGGTCAGCGCCTTCTTTCGGTTATACACAAGAACCAGGGTCACGCCAACAAAGACCTTGCGAAATTTACCAGCCAGATTATTTCCCTTGCGGATAAGTGGGACCCGGATTCGGACCCGATTATTGAGAAGCCTCGAAAGGGCAAAAGAAAACAATAGGTTATGAGGACAAAAAACAGAACCGTCAACTTCAGAATTTTGATGTACCTGGCACTGACTGTATTTATTCTGGTGGTGCTGGCTACATACTATTATCTGAACATGCGGGACACCCTTACCGACGAGGTATACGGTTCCCTTAAGCGTGACGCCGCATACATAAGCGGCAGGGTTGACGAGACTGTTACACAGGTTATTGATGCAGCGAAGGGCCCGGGTTACACCACGGCCCTTCAAAAAACCCTTTTTTCCGACGATGCCGGGGAGAAACTTGCCAATATTTCCACTTCAAGAGAGCTTATTGCTTCGGCAAGAGACCAGAACGAGTATATTGCCGATTTGTTCTATTATTCCTCCACGGGCCATCTCTATACCGTTTCCGAGTACTACGAGCAGTTCAGGGCCAACATGAAATTCTATGAGTTTGACCACCGTATTAAGCTTGAGTCGGAGTTTATTTCAAACCGCCCCATCCACGACAGAGAGGCTACTTTCTACTTCCTCTACATCCCCATTCACAGAACGGCCATGGGTATAGCCCATCGTACGAGAGAAAGCGGAATCTGCGCCATCCTGTGCAATTTCGCCCCCATTGCGGAAAACTGTGCCGACATAATAGGGGAGAACGATTCCTGCTATTATATCTACAACAATGAGATTCTCAGTTCCCTTCGGCCTGTAAAAGGGCTTTCGGAGGAAACGCTCCTGAGCCTGTCCGGCGGGGATTCGGAGATTGAAGTTGAAGGGGAGGCTTTCTTTGTCCACACTTTCAAGGACGAAAACGGCAAATATGTGGCCCTTGCGCCCAAAGCTTTGGTGAGCCTTAAGAACTTTACGGTAGACAGAAATTTTTACCTGATGATAGCGGCCTCCGTTTTTATATTTGCCCTTCTTTTGTTCTTACTCAACAAAGAATACACCAAGAAAACCGAGAAGATGGTGTCGGAACTTAACAACATTAAGCTAAGCGGCAGCAACATGCGTGTAAGCGTTCCCAAGGTATCGGAGTTAAAAGAAGTCGCTGTGGAGATTAACAGCATGCTTGACCGTCTGGAAGCCTCCGCCAAGCGTGAGCAGAAGGCAAGAGAGAACCTATTAAATGCCACGCTGGCGCAACAGGAAGCTGAGATGACGGCCTACAGAAGCCAGATAAATCCCCACTTTTTCTTTAACACCCTTGAGTGTGTGCGGTCCATGGCGCAATACTACAATGCCGACATGATAGAGGACATTATCACGGCAATGTCCAAGATATTCAGGTATTCTTTGTACTCGGACATGATAGTGGAGCTTTCCTCCGAAGTGGATATGCTGCGGCAGTACTTCGTAATCACGGATTACAGGTTTCCCGGCAAATATGTGCTCAAAGAAGAAATTGAAGAGAGTACTCTTGCCTACAGGGTTCCCTCCATGATTCTTCAGCCTCTTGTGGAAAACTGCATCAAGCATGCTTTTGTCAACATGCCCGCCGGCCGCAAGAACGAAATAACGGTAAAAGCCCGCTACACCGAAGAAGGCCTTTTGAAGCTTTCGGTATCCGATAACGGCTGCGGCATGAGCGAAGAGGCCATGGAGCACCTGAGAGAGCTGGTAATATCCGAAGCGGATGCCGAGACCCGCAAAGACAGCATTGGCGTTAAAAACATTTACGAGCGCATCAAACTCTTTGATAAAAAGAACGAGATGCAGTTTTACTCAAGCCCGGGCGAGTACACCAAGGTGGAACTTATTTTGCACCCGGCATTTATAAACAAACAGTAGACGGCAGAGAAGAAAGCTTCTCTGCTGTTTTTTTGTTATGGCAACGGACCACGCGACTGCTTTCTGCATATTTACGACACGGCTGCGGATAATATGTCGCATTTGAAATGTTGCTATAAGAAAAGTGCAAAAAAAGCAAACAATAGTGCATTATATACATCCTCTGATTACGATATAAGTATAGATAGTGACAATAGGCACAATGAAAAGGGTAAAAGCAAAGCTTTATTTGTTCACTTTTACACAAGATGGTAAGCATCCATAGTGGATGTGAAAATAAACCATAGAAAAAATGAGGAGGATGTTACAAATGAAAAAGACAAAAAGAGTAGCAGCTTTACTACTCGCAGCAACGATGGCATTTGGTCTTGCAGCTTGTGGCAAAGACGCAGGCGGTAACGGTGGTTCCGGCTCAGGCTCAGGCGCTACGACCGGCAAAGACACCGGCGCTAAGTCCGGAGAGATCGTTAAACTTGTAGTATGGGGTAACGGCAATGCCGATACCGAGGACTGCAATCAGGTAGCAGAAGCTATCAACAAGATTACCCGTGAAAAGATCGGCGTTGAAATTGAACTTGTTCGCGGACAGGATGCAGAGCAGATTAACCTGGCTCTTACATCAGGTGAACCTATCGACCTTATGTGCTACAACAACATAAGCGGTCAGTTCAATACCGTAGTTAACAATAACTGGGCTTATCCCCTTGATGATTTACTTGAGAAGTACGGTCAGGGCGCCAAGGACGTAATTAACCCTTACGACCTTGATGCCTGCAAATATAACGGTGTGCTTTATGCTCTTCCCAACCAGAAAGATACATCCCGTGCAGCAGGTTTTGCTATGCGTAAGGATATCTGCGATGAACTTGGTATCACCGTTCCCGAGTATGGCACATACGATGAGATGCATGAAATTCTTGTAAAGGTTCACAATGCTCATCCCGAAATGTATCCTCTTGTTCCCACATGGGCACAGGGCGGTATGCAGACAACACTTCCCAACGATCCCCTCGGCGACAGCCTTGGTATCCTTGAGGATGCACGTGAGTCCAGCACAAAGGTTGTTAACCAGGCTGAGACCAAGTCTTTCCAGGACTTCTGTAAGATGATGTGGCAGTGGAATCAGGAAGGTTTAATTATGCCTGATGCTACAACTACTACCGAAAACGCTCTTTTAACCAACAATGGTTTTGCTATGTTCGAAAACTGGAAGCCCGGTAAAGAACTCGAAGTTTACAAGGGCAACGGCCGTGAAGTTTACTTCATGAAGATACATGGTCCCATCAAGCACACAGCTATTCCTAACGGTAACTCATGGATGATTCCTTACTGCGCTAAGCATCCTGAAGAAGCTATGAAGCTTTGGAACCTCATGTACACAGATCCCGATGTATCCAACTTGTTCATCAACGGTATCGAAGGCAAGCACTGGGTATACACCGATGACACTCACAAGATGATTACTACTCCTGAAGGCGTTGACCCCAACGCATCCGGTTATTCATCAATGGACTGGGCTTGGCCTAACCAGCAGATTACTCCTGTTTGGCAGGGTGCAGAGGATCCCGATCTTTGGAGCAAACTTAACGAGTTCAACAACAGTGGCGTAGCAAGTCCCGCTATGGGCTTCATCTGGGACAGCAGCTCTGTAATGAACCAGGTAACAGCTTGTAACAACGTAGTATCTGCATACAGAACAGCTCTTATGTGGGGCTCCATCGATCCCGATGTGAACATTCCTAAGTATATCGACGAACTTAAGGCAGCAGGTATCGACGATATCATCGCTGAGAAGCAGAGACAGCTCGATGAATTCATTAAGAATAAAAAATAATTAAGTTTGACAATCATTAACACAAAAGTGCAGGTGCCAAAATCCTTTTGGCGCCTGCATGATGATGTCAGGCTGATGAGGAGGGCACTGGAGTGAAAAAATTCAAGAAAACGTTAAAGCACTTCTGGCCGATGTATTTGATGTTTTTACCGGGCGTGGTATATCTCTTTATCAATTCTTATATTCCGATGTTCGGAATACAGATAGCCTTCAGAAAGTACAATGCTCGAGATGGTGTATATGGGAGCCCATGGTGCGGCTTAAAGAATTTTGAGTTCCTTACAAAAACAAAAGATGCATGGATAATGATAAGAAACACGGTATGTTACAATCTCGTGTTCATAATACTTGGAACTGTTCTGGCTGTAACTACCGCTATTATTCTTAATGAAATCCGTAGCAAATTTGCCAAACAGGCATATCAGACAATAATTCTGATTCCTTTCCTGATTTCAATGGTAATAGTCAGCTACCTAGCTTACGCATTTTTAAGCACCAGTGACGGATTTATCAACAACACATTGGCAAAACTGTTTGGTATAAATGCAATTGACTGGTATAACACGCCGAAATATTGGCCGTTTATACTTGTTATCATTAATGTCTGGAAGGGTCTCGGTTATAATATGATCCTTTATTACGCTACCATCTGCGGCATTGACAGTACGCTTTATGAAGCTGCGGTTGTGGATGGAGCTACACGCTGGCAGAAAGTTGTTCATGTAACTCTGCCGAGCCTTAGACCTACCATCATTATACTGACTCTTATGGCACTTGGTGGAATCTTCAGATCGGATTTCGGTCTTTTCTATCAGGTTCCCATGAACTCAGGACCGCTTATCAACGTAACACAGACTATCGATACCTATGTATACCGCGGACTTATCCAGAATAACAATGTCGGAATGTCTTCGGCTGCAGGTCTTTATCAGTCGGTTGTGGGATTTGTTTTGGTAAGTGTAGCCAATGGTATAGTCAGAAAGATTGACAACGAGAGTTCGCTGTTCTAAAGAAGGAGTATAAAAGATGGTACAAAAAGACAGAGGATTTCAAATCTTTGCAAATGCGCTGATGATCTTTCTGGTTATCTGTGTGCTTGCACCCTTTTTCCTTATGCTCATGTCTTCGCTTACCGACGAACAGACATTGATTGCAAACGGATACAGTTTTTTTCCTAAAAAATTCAGTACATATGCTTATCGGTATTTGCTGGTTCAGTCAGGCTCTGTGGCACGTGGTTACTTTATTTCGGTAACAATCACAGTGATAGGAACTTTCTGCAATCTGTTTATCACGATGTTGTATGCATATCCGCTTTCAAGAAAAGAACTTCCCGGAAGATATGCTTTCGCATTTTATCTCTTCTTTACGATGCTCTTTTCGGGTGGATTGGTTCCCGCATATTTGATGTGGACGCAGACATTCCATATCCGCAACACTGTTTTTGCACTGTTGATTCCCGGCTTACTTATGAGCCCGTTTAACGTAATTATGATGCGTACATACTTCACCACCAATATTCCGGATGAAGTTGTCGATGCCGCAAGAGTTGACGGAGCAGGGGAGTTCAAAATCCTTTTCAGGGTAGTATTCCCCATGGCTGTACCGATTACAGCTACAATAGCGCTTCTGGTAGGACTTGCATACTGGAACGACTGGATGAACGGTCTGTACTATATCAATGACGATAAGCTTTACAGTATTCAGGTACTGCTTATGAAGATTCAGCGTAATCTGGATCAGTTAAGACAGCAGGCTCAGAACGGAAGCGGAAATGTCAATCTGGCAGAACTGCCGTCGACTTCGGTACGAATGGCACTGACAGTTATGGGTATCCTTCCCGTTATGATTATTTATCCTTTCTTGCAGAGATACTTCGTAAAAGGTATCACAATCGGTGCGGTAAAGGGCTAAAAAGGCACAGCCCCTGCTACTTTCGGTACTGCTGGGGCGTTTTGCCTGTTTCCTTCTTGAACTGCCTGTAAAAATATGAAACATTGGGAATGCCTACCTGTTCCGCTATTTCAGCGATGCTTAAGTCGGTATTCATAAGAAGATACTTGGCTTGGTCCATTCGCTTTGAATTGATATAAGCTGTCAGCGTTGTATTAAATTCCTTGTGGAAACAATATGACAGATAATCAGGGTTTAAGTGCATGGCTTCGGCAATCTTGACACGATTTATATCCGCGTCCGACAGATGGTCGCGGATATAATTACGTACTGCGTTAACAAATCCGCTGTCGGTGACCTTGTTGCTATCGCCGCTTCCGGTTCCGATTTTCGGTGCGGGTGCAGGCGCGGGCGCAGGTGCGGGATTTTCCCTTATTGAGCGCAGGAAAGAAATGGCGCGGGACAGTTCCCGATTCAGGCTCTGTTTGCCGATAGGTTTGAGCAGATAGTTATAGCAATGGTAATTGATGGCTTCTCTGGCGTAGTCAAAGCGCTGGTGACCTGACAGAATAATAGTAATTATTCGTCGCCTCTCGCTACGTAAACGCTCAAGGAGTTCAAATCCTGTTTCTTTGGGCATCTCGATATCAAGCAGCATAAGGTCCACCTGCTCTTTTCGTATGACATTTAACGCCTGTTCGGCACTGTAGGCCGTGAAAACGTTGTCAATGCCAAGCTCTTCCTTGTCAAGCATTCCTACCAAACCCTGAACAATATAGTATTCATCGTCTGTGATTAGAAGATTCATGTGATTGCTCCTATTCTTCATCGTATTTCTTATAAGGGAAGCTTATTGTTACACAAAGACCCATTCCCTCCGCATTGGCAAATTTAAGCTCTGCCTCCGGTCCCATAATGAGTCTTAAGCGCATGGCCGTATTGTATAGTCCGATACCGGTTCCTTTCTCGGTAACGTCAGGCTGCTCCAGTATATTATTGTATTTTTGCAGCTTTTCCTCTGACAGCCCGACTCCGGAATCCGTATGCTCAAGGACTACAAAGGTTTTTCCGTTTTCATGCTTTTGCGATACCCTGATACGAATCAGGAAAGGCTCACCCATAATAAGCCCGGTTTTAATGGAATTCTCGGTGAGGGTGAGTAAAATCATGGGGAATACCTCGGCATCCAAAACTGTCGGGTCTGTTTCTTTTTGAAACTGCAGAGTATCGGGAAAACGGTTCTGGGTTAAGAATATGTAATTTTCAAGATATTCAAGTTCCTCGGACAGCGGAACAATATTTCTGTCGGACAATGTATATCGAAGGTGGGAGGACAGGGTTGAGATGATATTATTGGTCACCTCGAGTTTGGACTGATCCTGTGCCGACATAAACACAGTATTGAGGCAGTTAATGAGAAAGTGCGGGGCAACCTGGTTTTTGAGTGATTTTAATTCGAATTCACGAGCCTGAAGCTGTTCCTCATAAACACTGATTCTTAAGTCGCCTATCTCGGATAAAAGTTTATTAAATGCATCCGTAATTTGGATGGTTTCTTCATAGTCATTGGGAGGTGTGACCCTGTTGTCAAGGTTACCGGAGTGGATGCTCTCGGTTACGGCCATCAGGGATTTGACGGGAATTTCAATAATCCGCCTTCCCATGTAGTTATAAGATATGAAAAATAAAACTGCCCACAGGACAAGGAGAAGCAGAAGAATATAAAAAGAACTGAAAGCCTGCAGTATCTGCCCCTGCGGCAACAATATGGTATAACAGTAATCCGAAAAACTCTGTCTGAATGAGAGAACGATTTTTTTGCCTACATCGGGAATAGTGGCATAAAGAGGATTTTTGAGGGATTCTTCAACCGGAAGCAAAAGGTCTTTACGGTAGTCTTTCTCATAACCTTCCTCGGCCAGAGCCTTATCGGCATAGAGTACATGACCGGAATCGTCTGTGATGAGCCAGATTGCTTCATTGCCGGAGAATTCTTCAAACCCGGGAAGGCTGTTTAAATCTACCCAGGCGCCTACATAGATTCCGCCTACGCGTAACAGTCTGAGAAGGCAGTCCTGTTCTTCGATAAAGAACCAGTTTTTAAGCAGATTGTTATCTACAACGCCTTTATTCATATTTGATTTTATGAGTTCGCTTATAAAAGAGGGATACGGATAGCCGTTGCCTGTGCCGGTACTGGCAGTACTGTAGGCGGGGAGAAAGACGTCTTTGTCCGGGTAATACAGGTAGAAGCCCCTGATCAGCGAATGGGTCGTTACCTGGGATAACAGACGGTTCTGAATACGTACGATACAGCCTACCTCTTCGTTTCTGTTGGCGGTAGTGCGAAGACGAATGATATCCGGATCGGAAGAGCAACTTTCGATTAAGAACATGATATCCTGATCGAGTTCCACGTCCAGTCTGTTGTCATAAAAGCGAAGCGAATCCCGTACGGAATCATATAAAAAATGACGCAGCCTAAGATCGATAATCGTCGTAACTGCGGCAAGGAGCACGGCAAAAATCAGCATGGTGGAAAAAAACAGAACATCAAACCGACGCAGCAGAGAGCGCTTTTGTTTTTTCACCGAAAAAGCGCCTTTAGAATTGTGAAATAATCCCCCAAAATTATGCATAAACACTCCTTCTGATTCTGTTAACATAATAATTGTTATCTGTTAAAATAGCAAGTGAGTATACTTAATTGTATGATTTGGAAAAAGGAGGGTTCTCGGATGAAAAAGATAAGAAGGTATGCAGTATTTTTTCTCCTCTTATCCATGATGCTCATTCTTGCGGCATGCGGCATGCACAAGACCGTATCCGAAACAGATTCCGAAGCAGTGTTAAACGATGCATCGGAAAGCAATATGTCCGAAACTTACAGGAAGGCAATTGAGGACAGAAGGGCAGAACATGAGAAGACCGGAGAATACCGGAAAGTCACTTATGCCATATATACCTGGACCGGCAGACCTGCGGGTTTAGAGAGAATACAGGAATCCATGAACAAGATTTTGAGGAAGAAGCTTTGTCTTGAAATAGAACTTATTGCACTGGATTTTGCTTCTTACAGACAGGATATTCAGCTGTATCTTACCAACAATGACAGACAGATTGACTGGTATGGCGGCAACGTTTTGGGATATACAAGCTGTGTCAACAACGGGTTCTGCTACGACCTGGATGAGAACGGACTTCTCAATACTTACGGCCCGGGCATAGAAGAACTTGTCCCCGAAAAATACAGGGAAGCCTGCAAATACGCAGGACATCTGTACGGCATCCCGCCCATTAAGGATTACGCCATCACCGCAGCGGCCATAGTGATAGGCAAGGAATACCTTGATGCAATCGGCTATGAATACAAAGAAAACGAAAAGCAGGAAGTTCCTTCATCCTGGGAGGAGATTGAAGAGATATTTGCACAGCTTCACTCGGAATTTCCCGACAAATATGTATTTGCCGCATCAGACAACCATTTCTCTCAGGGTTCTGTCATAGACGATCTTGGCAACGACTGGTTCGGCGTTCTTTTGGAACCCACCAAAGACAGGAAAGTCGTGAACCTGATGGAGAGTGACGAGTGGATGAAGATGGTCAAGCGTATGTACAAGTGGAACCGTATGGGATTCATACCTGCAGATGTTCTGACCGATAAAACTTCAAGCTCGGCAAAGATTAAATCCGGCGCTTATATGGCTATGTTAGCCCAGTCAAAGCCCGGCTACAAAAACCAGATTTCCGGTGAATGCGGAAGGGAAATGATTGTATTTACCCTCGGACGGAACATTATCAAGTCTTCGGGTATCACATCCGTTATCACCTGCCTGAACAGTGCAACTCCGGACCCCGTTGCAGCAGTTCAGCTTATGAACGAACTATACACTGATCCGAAACTTTCTACCCTTTTAGTCTGGGGTGAAGAAGGCAAGGACTATGTCACAGATCCGGACGGTCACATTCACTTCCCGGATGGCGTGGACACCCGAAATGCGGAGTGGTATCACTCCATGAACTGGGAGATGCCCAACCAGTATATCTGCCCTGTGTGGGTCGGCGATTCACCGGACCTTGGCTCGCAGATACAGAAATTTAATGCAGAGGCGGAAACATCCATAGCCTTGGGCTTTACCTTTGATAACAGTGCATATGCTGCGGAATATGCCGCATTGCAAAATATATTTGACGAATACGCGAACCAGCTTCTCAGCGGTTTTTTGGACCCTGTTTCGGGGACTGCTGAGTTCAACGATAAACTTAAAAGAGCAGGCTTAAACAGATATATTGCAGAGAAACAGAGACAATTCGACGTCTGGTACGTCACCAATTATGGGAAAAAGTAAGCGCATTTCGTCATAATCATTACACTTACGAAAGGAATATGAGAATGGCAAAAAAAGCAAGAGTATCCGTCAATCCGGACTTTAAGATTGGCGACATTTCCAAGCGCATCTACGGTGCGTTTATGGAACCCATCGGAACTATCGTAAACGGTAACATGTACAATCCCAAGCACCCTACTGCCGACGAGCAGGGCTTCAGAAAAGACTGGATTGAAGCACTAAAGAAAACCGATTTGTCGGCCGTAAGACTTCCCGGCGGTAACTTCGTATCGGGCTGGGACTGGAAGGATTCAATAGGCCCCAAAGACCAAAGAAAGGAACATCTGGACCTTGCATGGCACCAGTATTATCCCAATGATGTGGGCCACGACGAGTACCTTCAGTGGGCGGAAAAAGTAGGCGTTGAGCCTATGTACACCATCAATCTCGGCACAGGCGACATCAATGACGCAGTCTATAACGTGGAATATACCAATCACCCGGGCGGAACTTACTGGTCGGACCTTCGTAAGAAATATGGTCACGAAAAGCCCTACGGTGTTAAGGTATGGTACCTCGGCAACGAAATGGACGGCCCCTGGCAGGTAGCTTCCTGGGAGAAGGATCCGAGAGCCTACGGTGTTCTTTGCAACGAAACCTCCAAAGCCATGAAATGGGTTGACGGCAGCATCGAGACGGCCGTATGCGTATCCAGCTCCCCCGACCTTATGCACTACCCAGACTGGGATTTAAAAGTATTGCAGGAGTGCTACAATTCGGTAGATTACATCTCCATGCATCATTATCAGTCTTCAGAGCTTGGCAATTATGCCCAGTTTATGGCTTCATCCCGCTACTTTGAGGACTACATCCGCACCGAAATAGGTCTGTGCGATTATGTTCAGCAGCTTGTACGCTCTCCGAAGGTCATGAAGCTTTCTTTGGACGAATACGGTGTATTCCCGCGAAAGAAAGAGCAGCTTCACTTCGGAAGAGAAGTTTATATAGAACCGGGAACTCATTACAATTTCGACCCGAATCGTGAGTACATCCGCCACGATCCCGATAACATGCCCACCCGTTCATATCCTCCTATGGACCCGATGTTAATGGCCCTCGGCAATGCGGGCGTCATTCTTGAAATGCTGCGCCATGCGGACCGTGTAAAAATAGGCTGTATGACTTCGGGACTCGGGGTTGCGGCAGGATGCGACCACGACGGTGTATTTACGGTTGCCGCATACTATCCTTACGCGGATCTGATGAAGTACGGTCATGGTGTTTCACTTCGGACCTCCGTAGAATGTGAGAAGTACGACATTGAAAGCTTTGCCATCGATGACGTACATAAATACCATGAGCAATACGGGGTGGACTTCATCGATTCCGCAGCGGCATACGATGCTGCAAGCGGCGAACTGACGGTATTTGTAATTAACCGCGACTGGGAAGACGTGGCAGACTTCACACTGGATGTGACCGGATTAAGCGGCTTTAAGTTTGCGGGTCATACTGAAATGTTCGCAAACGGAAGCCAAAAAGACGAAAAAGATCCGGGCTGGGCACCGGTACCCGCTTCCGACACAATCTGCACAGACATGAGCGTCAAGGCAGAACTTAAGCCTATGTCATGGAATGTGTTCAGATTTGTGAGAGAGTAGTCAGATTAGATTGAGGGATTTACAGGAAAAAGAAAGGGGCGACTTGCAAAAGTCGCCCCGATTTTATCTGGAAGATGCGTACTGTTCGGGAGTGCACCCGAATTTAGTCTTGAATGTCTTAATAAAGTAGCCTACGTCGTCAAAACCAACCGCTTCGGCAACTTCACCGACGGTGGAGTGACGGGCCTTTAACAGGTCTGCGGCGTGACAGAGGCGTACTTTTTTCAAAAAGCCCATGGCCGAAACCTCGGCATTTTCCCTGAATAATTCAAATATATAGGACTTGGATAAAAAGAATCTGCTGCACACGTCTTCGATGCTTATTTTTTCGCTCATTTTGTCGTAGAGGTATTCCTGAATCCGTGCGGTCTGGTCGTTGGCGGAGTAAAAGAAACAGCCTTTGTAAGATTTGACGGCCTGCATGGCTGCCTCCCTGAAACCCTCAGGAGAGGAAAAGGGCATGCTGACACCGAGTCTGATACCGCCGAGGGAATCCTCGAGGCCGAAGGGATTGTCGCATTCGTATACAAAGTAAGAGTAAGGAAGGCCCTTGAGGGTTATGGGAAAAAGTCCCGGAATCCTGCCGGAAAGGTCGGCTTCCGATGCGATGATTCTTGAATCCTTGCAGTAGGGAAGTTTCTCTATGAAACGCTGAACGTCACCGCTACCGTATGAAGCTTCGCTTAGAAGGTCACAGTCGGTGATGTTAAAAGAAGACGCGTTCTTTTTATTTAATTTATCGTACAAAGCCGTAAGAGCGGTTCTGACTTCGGCCTTGTCGAGTGGCTTGATGAGATAGTCGGAAACATCGTTCTTAAGGGCTTTTTTGGCAATTTCAAAGTCTCTGTAGGCGCTTACGATGACAAAGAGTGTGTCGGGAGAGGTTTCTTTGACCGCTTCGATTAGGGTCATGCCGTCGACGTCGGGCATGCGGATATCCGTGAAAATTACGTCGGGCTTAAGTTCCCTTGCGGCTTCCAAAGCTTCTCTTGAGTCTGTATATGCCCCCACATTAACAAACCCGAATTCAGTCCAGTCCACGATTCCAAGGAGCCCGCGAAGAGCCCAGATTTCGTCATCGATATAGATTGCTTTAAACAGTTTTCTTTCGCTTTCCATAAGATTTCATACCCCTTTTTTAACTCTGAAAAAAGTATAACACTTCAGAACACAAATAAGCATATTTTTTTCCAATCAGGGCATAGTTTTGTTTCTTTTGCGAAAAAAGCCTCTGTGATAAGTTAATTATGAGAAAAGGAGAAGGGGCTATGGCAAAGAACAAGACAGGCACGCATAAGCCGACATTCAAAAAAACATTCAAAGAAATTGTGCGATTCAGGGGCGTATATTTTATAATGCTTCCCGCAATCGTGTGGTATATTCTTTTTTCTTACGTTCCGATGGCGGGACTGTCACTTGCATTCAAGACCTATAAAGCGAAGTTAGGTATCTGGGGAAGCCCCTTTACGGGCTTTAAACATTTTGAGAAGTTATTTCAGGACCCGCGGTTCTTTGATGCAGTGGTGAGAACGCTGAAGATAAACGGAGGTCGCCTGGTACTTACTTTCCCTTTCGCAATTATCCTTGCACTCCTCTTAAATGAGCTTCGCATGGGTAAATTTAAAAAAGTACTTCAGGTGACCTTCACTTTCCCTCATTTCTTATCCTGGGTCATTATCGCAAGTATTATCACAAACGTTTTAAGCTACGACGGACTGGTAAACTCGGCTATCGATCTTTGTGGCGGTGAGTATGTAAACTTTATCGGTAATTCAAAACTCTTTGTACCGTTGGTTTACATAACTGAAGTCTGGAAGGGTGCCGGCTGGAGCTCTATCATATACATGGCGGCCATAGCGGGTATCGACCAGGAGCAGTTTGAGGCGGCGGACATAGACGGAGCCTCGAGATGGGACAAGATGTGGAGGATTACGCTTCCCTCGATTCTCCCCACCATCACCATCATGTTCATCCTTGCCGCAGGAAACGTTATGACCAAGGGCTTCGACCAGGTCTTCAACATGGATAACGCAGCCGTTCACAAGGTTTCCCAGACCTTGGACATGTACATTTATAACGTAACCTTTAATGCAAAGAAAACGGATTTCGGCTACTCAACCGCCATAAGCATGTTCCGTTCGGTTGTTAACCTTGCATTCCTCGTAATCGCCAACACCATCACCAAGAAGCTTGGCGGTAACGGACTGATGGGAGGTGGCGACTGATGAGCAGAAGACATAAGAATTACAAGATGCGCTTTCAGGTGCCGGATGCAATAATTTTTACGGTTCTTATAGCATTTGCTCTGCTGATTGTGCTTCCGTTCATTAATGTGATTGCGATTTCTTTTACCACGCCTAAGGCTTACGCTGATACGCCGCTGCTTCTTTTTCCCAAGGTATTCACGTGGGAGAATTACGAGACGCTGTTTCAGGACGGAAGAATAGGCATAGGCTTCAGAACATCAGGCAAGTTTCTGCTGATGGCGATGCCCATGAATATGTTTTTTACAACGACCGTAGCTTACGGTTTATCAAGGTCGGGGTATCCCGGAAGAGGCTTAATCTTAAAGTTTGTAGTGTTCACTATGCTGTTTTCCGGGGGTATAGTACCGCTTTATCTGACGATTAAGTCCTACGGACTTATCGGTTCGATGTGGGGTGTGGCTTTAAGCGAAGGAATCAACACGTTTTACATGATAATCATGTTGAATTTCTTCCAGTCTCTTCCGGAATCATTAGTGGAATCGGCCAAACTTGACGGCGCGGGAGAGTACAGGATTCTTTGGAATATCGTGCTTCCGCTGTCCAAGCCTGTTATCGCAACAGTTTTTTTGTACTACCTCGTAGACAGATGGAACGAGTGGTACAACGCAATGATTATGGTCCGAGATACCCAGAATACACCGCTTCAGCTGGTGCTTCGAAACATCGTGTTAGACTCTCAGAATCTTGACAACATCATGACGGAGTCGGTGGAGCTGTTCACCTTCAGCGCAGGTATCAAGATGGGTGCGGTTGTGGTGACGGTTATCCCGGTTATGTGCATTTATCCGTTCTTACAGAAGTACTTTACCAAGGGAATTATGCTTGGTGCGGTTAAATAATGTTAATGATACCGCCGCGGTGGTGGTATGATTATAGACGAAAAGAGGAGGTAATTATGAAGAAACTATTGAAGAAGTCATTGGCGATTGTTCTGGCTTCTGTGATGACGCTTTCTTTGGCAGCCTGCGAAAAGGCGGCAGAGCCCGCAGGTAATGATTCTACCGATACCAAAGTTGAATCAACGGCCAAGACAGACAATTCCACGGAACCCGAACCTGTGGCTGAAGAAAAAGATTACAGCGAGCACTATACCTACAGCTACGCAAGTATTCAGATCACAGAGTCTACGGACTACAACTCACCCGACGACGCAATGACACAGTATTGGGAGCAGAAGTATAATTTCGACTGGGATATCATTTCCATCTCAAGTGATAAGTGGGACTCCACCGTTAACACCTGGGCATATGCGGAAGACCTTCCCGACGTAACTATTTTTGACTACAAGCATCCTCAGATGATGGACTGGGTAGATCAGGGTCTTGTGTTCAAATTCCCCAAGGGCTGGCAGGAAAGATGGCCCAACGTAGCCAAGGTTCAGGAGTACGGCGGATTGCAGCTTGCTTTTGAAGAAATCACGGGCGACACCTATTTCCTGGCTCGTCCCAACTACGCCAACAACCTGCCTTGTACCCCCGGCATCAACCCCACCAACATGATGGTATACATCCGCAAGGACTGGGCTGAGGCAGTAGGCATCGAAATAAAGGATTACTACACAATCGACGAAGTTATGGAATACGCCCGCCGCGTAAAAGAACAGGACCCCGGCCACGTAGGCAAGGATTTAATCCCCATGGGACTTTCTTCCGGCAACTGCTATAACGTATTCGTTTCCACCTGCAGCACCTACACATCCAACAACTACTATCTCTACAGAGACGGAAACGACTTTAAGTGGGGCCTTGCGGATCCCGAAACACTTGAAGGACTTAAACTTTGGAGACAGGCATTCGACGAAGGCCTTCTTAACAAAGAATTTTACTCATACTCCGGCTCCGAAGACGTAGAAGACTTCTACGTACGCGGCGTATCAGGCCTTATGTGGTACCAGGGCGGCGCCCGCTACCAGCAGGACGTAGCCAACCGTATGCGCGACAATCTCGGTCTTGAGTACGACGATGTGGTTAAGCAGATATTCATTACCGACAACGACGGCAAATATCACAGCGCACCCCGCGGAAACTTCTGGGGCGTAATCATGTTCAATCCCGACATTCCGATTGAAAAGTGGGAACGCTACATGGATATGCTTGACGAATCCTGCTCCGAAGAAGGCCAGATTCTCATCCGCATGGGCTTTGAAGGCGTTGACTGGGAAATGAAGGACGGCGAAATGGTATCCCTTCTCGAAGAAGGCAAAGATGCCCGCAGCAAATACCCTTCAATCTACCCCGTATACCATCAGCTTTGCATGCTCAGTGACGACTTTGTACTCATAAACCCCAACTATCCCAAGAAGTACAGAGACTTAACCATTAAGATGTACAAGTTAAAAGAAGAACTGGGCAAAGACGGCGGATGCCCTCCCATCGACTATGACATCTATCTCTACAGCTCCGATGCAACTGCGGCACTCAGCTTCGAGTACGACAAAGACTTTGCAAACATCGTAGTTAACAAGGGCGATGTAGAAACCGAATGGAAGAACTGGCTTGACAGCTGGGCATACCTCATGGACCCCGTACTTGCTGAATTAAAAGCCAACATCAAATAATATTCTCCTGAAAAATGCGGCGGCAGGCAACTGCCGCTGCTTTTTTCGGGGCCCACACTTCAAATATCGAAGCCGCAAGTTTGCCTTCCGGACACGCTCCCGCTCCGATCTCACGTAGCGGCCGGTCGGACGCTCCGTTAAGACTACGGTCCGCCCTACGCAAAAAGTTGCTTGAAAAGCAGCAAGACTTTTTCACATGGCAAAACAGATAAAGCGTGTTTTGCTCGTGTAAGCGGCTAAAAAACAGCCGCTAAGCGCCGACGCTCCGATAGGGTCCGGCAGACAAACTTGCGGCTTCGATAAGTTTGTGGTGTGGGTTGCAAATCCTTATAGATGCATACTTTCCATACCGAAGAAGACCGTATACAGACCCGGATGATAGCCTCAAACAGTGTCACCGACGTAGGTCAAAAGCGCAGCCATAAAAAGCCATAGCACTTCGCTCGTGAAGTTCAAGCGGTAGCGGGTCAGCGGCTTGTTTTATAGCTGACTGAACAAAACGATAGTAAATCTTTCTTTGGCGGAGACTTGACTAGGCGGGGGCACTGTTTGAGGCTATCATCCAAGTCTGTATACATGGGTGTCTCAGGCAAAGGGAGCGTAGACTTTGGGGAAGGACTGTGGTAGACTTTTCTTAACGTTAAATCGGGAGGAACACTATGAGCGTAGCGGATCACATTTTTATTGATATGTGCAAGGACATTCTGGAGAACGGCACCAGCACCGAAGGTGAGAAGGTTAGGCCTCACTGGGCTGACGGAACACCGGCTTATACGGTTAAGAAGTTTGGTGTGGTGAACAGATATGACCTCAGGAAAGAGTTTCCGATACTGACTCTTAGGAAGACTGCGCTTAAGAGTGCCACGGACGAGATGCTCTGGATATGGCAGCAGAAGTCCAATAACGTACATGACCTTCACTCTCACATTTGGGACGAGTGGGCCGATGAAGACGGTTCCATCGGTAAGGCCTACGGCTACCAGATGAGCATTAAGCATCAGTACAAAGAAGGCATGATGGATCAGGTTGACAGGGTTATCTACGACCTTAAGAACAACCCCTTCAGTCGCCGCATTCTTACGAATATCTACGTGCATCAGGACTTGCATGAGATGAACCTTTATCCTTGTGCGTATTCCATGACCTTTAACGTTACCCAGAGACCGGGCGAGGACAAGCTTACGCTTAATGCAATTCTTAATCAGCGCTCCCAGGACGTACTTGCAGCCAATAACTGGAATGTGGTGCAGTATTCGGTACTGGTACATATGCTGGCGCAGGTGTGCAATATGAACGTGGGCGAGTTTGTGCATGTTATTGCGGATGCGCATATTTATGACAGACACATTCCCCTTATTAAGGAGCTTATTTCAAGAGAGCCTCTTCCTGCACCCAAGTTTCACTTAAATCCCGACGTTAAGGATTTTTACGAGTTTACCAGAAACGACGTGAGCCTTGAAGGGTATGAGACTCACCCGCAAATAGAGAATATTGAGGTGGCCATTTAATGAACGCCTTTGTTACTGTAGATTCAAACTGGGGCATTTCCTATCAGGATTCGCCCCTTGCCACCATTCCTTCCGAAAAAAGGGAGAGACTTAAGACCCTGGAAGGAAAGGTAGCGGTATATGGGGTTAAATATCTTAAAGAACTTCCCGGCAATCTTCCGATTAAGGGAAGCATCAATCTTATTTTCACAGATGGAGTGAAGAGTAATGTCAAGACTTCTTCCGAAGTGTTTTCTTTTGATACGATTGACAGTCTCAAAGAGGCTCTTAAAGATTACCCCGGCGAAGACATTTACATAATAGACAATGAGAAGCTTTACAGGGAGTTTCTGCCTGATATCAACGTGGTTCATGTTACGAAGATAGACTACGAATATAAGGCAGATGCTTTTTTTGATAATCTCGACAAAAACAGGGATTTTCATATAACGGCGGACTCCGACGAGCAGTACTGCTTCGACATCGTGTATAGCTTCTTAAGATATGAAAGGAAGGTCTAAACACATGACAGCTAAAGAAATAAGGGAACAGTACCCTTATTTGTACGAAACACACATGCATACCTCTGAAGGCAGCAAGTGCGGCCAGTGCCCGGCTGCCGAGATGGTAAGAGCATACAAAGAAGCCGGATACGCCGGCGTAATGGTAACCGACCACAACTGGGGTGGCAATACGGCCGTTGACAGGAACCTCCCGTGGACGGAATGGATTGACAAGTTCTTTATGGGATACCACAATGCCAAGGCCGAAGGCGACAGACTGGGATTTCCGGTGTTCTTGGGCTACGAGGCTACACAGGGACACGGGCATGATTTCCTGATTTACGGATTCACCCTTGACTGGATGAAACAGCATCCTGAACTTAAGACAGCATGGGTACCGGAGCAGCTGGAACTCATTCATTCGGTAGGAGGACTGGTAGTGCAGGCACATCCCTACAGAGAAGCCGATTATGTTGACGAGGTCCTTACTTTTGAGCAGTACGTGGACGGAATCGAGATGTTCAACGCGGCTCACTGTACCGTAAGAAGCGACGGTAATGACAGAAGCATCTGGAATGAGAAGGCAGTAGCCCTTGCCAATGCCAATAATCTGCCGGGCACAGCCGGCTCCGACCAGCATAACACCAAGCTGATGGGTGGCGGAACAGCTTTCCCTACGCCTCTTAAGGACATTCAGGACTACATCAGACGCATTAAGAACAACGAAGACCACGTCCTTACGGATGGTAAGCACTGGTACGACAAAAAAGGTAATTTACTGGTATAAATGTTTAGAAACAATAAGAAACCGTTTAACAAAATAGCGATAGCACTTCTTTTTGCGCTGGCACTCTTAACTGCAGCCTGCGCCAAAAAGGACATAGTCATCACCACCGGCTTTGACAAAGACGAGCTCATGCGCATTAACAACAAAACCTGTTATCTGCCCGAAATGATGCTCTATCTTTCCACGATTCAGAACCAGTACGAGGAGGTCTACGGCCCCGAACTCTGGAGCCAGTCCCACGACGGCGAGTCCCTTGAAAAGCGCGTAAAAGACATGGTTCTGGCCAAAATCGCCCAGGTCAAGGTCATGAATCTCATGGCGGAATCCTACGGCCTTACCCTAAATGACAAGGAAAAAGAAACCGTCAAGAAGGCCTCAGAGTCTTTCTTTGGCAGCTTAAGCGACAGGGAAAAAGAAGTCCTAAACGTCAAGGAAGACGACATCGTAAGCTTCTACAGCGAGTATGCCCTCGCCAATAAAGTCTACGAATACGTTATCCGCGACATTAATCCCGAAATCAGCGACGACGAAGCCCGCACCATCACGGTTCAGGCCATTTTAATAAAGACCTACACCCACGACGCCCACGGCAACCGCCTCGACTATTCCGAGCGCACCCAAAAAGAAGCCGCAGAACGCGCCCGCCTGGCTCACGACCTTGCTGTGGCCGGTGAAGATTCTTTTGAAGCCATAAGCGCCAAATACAACGAAGGCGACGAAACCACCTACACCTTCAAGCGCGGCGAAATGGACGAAACCTTTGAAGACGTGGCATTTTCTTTGGACAAGGACCAGATCAGCGACGTTTTCAAAACCGACGAAGGCTACTTCATCCTTAAGTGCGTAAGCGATTTCGACATCGACGAAACCCAGCTCAACAAAGTGGAAATCCTTGCAGCCCGCAAAGAAGCCGTCTTCGACGAAACCTACGACCAATTCCTGGAAGGTCTCACCAAAATCCTCAACGAAAAGCTCTACGACTCCATCATCATGATTCACGATCCTGAGGTTACTACCAAGACCTTTTTTGATGTAGA